>NZ_JARZHI010000065.1:0-59119 GCF_029946465.1 Polyangium sorediatum | reverse complement strand
CCGCAGCGCGCGCCGGGGCTGCGCGGACCGACGCGCGCGCCGGCCGACCTACCGCGGCGTGCCCAGCGCGCGAGGAGCGAGGCCCGCGGCCGCGGCGGCTCGACGGCACGGGCTGGTCGGGCTCGAAGCCCGGAGCGCGTGCGCGATAGATGCTCGTGCTGTCGTGGCCCACATCGGCGAAAAACGCCGTGTTCGGTCGAGGATCGGCGGGCGCCACGATGAGCAATCCGCCGGGCCGGAGCACACGGTGAAACTCGCGATATGCGTCGGCGATCACGCTCGGGCTGAGGTAGATGGCGACGTTCCGGAAAAACACGGCGTCCACCGAGGCCGCGGGCAACGTCGCCGCGTGGTGCACCACGTGCCCCACGTCGAAGTTCACCGCCCGCCGGACGAGGTCCGCCACCTCGGCGCTCGTCCCTTCGCCGCGCCGGAAGTAGCTGGCCGAGAGCCAGGCCGGCGCCTCGCGAAAGGCCCACGCGCCGTAGACGGCGGCGCGCGCCCTGCGGATCGCCTCGGGGCTGATGTCCGACCCGAGGATGCGGACGCGCGCGAGGGCGTTCGCGCCGAGCCGCGCGTGGACGGCGATGGCGATGGAATACGGCTCCTCGCCGGTCGCGCAGCCCGCCGAGAGCACACACGCGCCCGCGAGCGGATCGGCGGAGAGCCGCGCATGGAGCGCGTCGACCAGAAAATCGAAATGGCCGTTGTGTCGAAAAAAAAACGTCTCCCGGACCGTGAGGTGGTCGAGGAGCTCGGGCAGGAGCGAGGGCCACGTCGCCGGTTCCCGCTTCAGCGCCTCGACCGTGGTGCCGCGACGAACCGCGATGTGCTCGAGCCCGCGCGAGGCCTGGTCCGCCCAGTCATCGCGAGGCGAGAGCCCACTCGCGCGCGTGATCGCGTCGAGCAACGCGTCGAGCCCGCCCTCGCCGCTCATCGCCCCGGCGTCTCCTCGTGCCCCGCGCGCTCTGCCTCGGGAGGTTCGTCGAGGGGCGGGATGTCCGAGGTGGCGATGAGGCGGCTCAGGCTGAAGAGGAGCACGAGCCCTTTGGCGTCGCGGAGCGTCGCCCGCACGTAGGGCGCGATGGGCAAACTCGCCCCCGGCCCGTTCGTCCGTTCTTCCAGCGCGAACTCGCTCACGCCGAGCACCTCCTGCACGACGAGGCCGAGCCGCTGCTCGGCGTGCCGGCAGATGACGATCTGATCGTCGAGATCGAGCGTTCGCCCTCGGCGTTCGATCCGGGCCGCCACGTCGAGCACCGGGAGCGCCCGGCCTCGGAGGTTCAAGAGCCCGTGCACCCACGGAGGCGCTTCGGGCAAGGGCGCCATCGCGGCCGCGGGGACCGCGCGCTCGACCACGTCGAGGGGCAAGGCAACCCGCGTCTGCTCGACCCGACAAACGACCGCCTGGATCTCGCCCGCGAGGGGCAGCGGTTCGTCGGCTTCGTGCGCCGACGTGGTGCACTCGAGCTCGTAGAGGCGTCGCTTGAGTTCGGCGATTTCCCGCCCGATGTCGTGCCGCGTGCTCACGGTCCCCCCGATGCGCGTGCCGGCTTTGCGAGCTGCGCGGAGACCGCCGCGACGATCGCGCGCGCGTCGCCCGTCTTGCGCAGATGACCCGCAGCGCCGAGGCGCTTGGCCGTCGCGCGGAGCAAGGTATCCGGTTGGTTGGAAAAAAGAACGACGGGCGTCCGGTGGAAGACGCCATTCTGCGAGAGCCGTCGGAGCAGGGCGCCGGCATCCTGCTCCGCGATGGACAGGTCGAGCAGGATCAGCGCGGGCGGCTCCCCGGCGAGCGCTTCGACGGCAGCCGTCGACGTGTTTGCCGTGAGCACGCGGAACCCCGCTTCTTCGAGCGCGCGTTGCACGACGCGGAGTACGGTGCGGCTATCGTCCACGACGAGGACGGTCTGCGGCAGCGGTCGCGCCGCGAGGGAGACGGCCTCGCGCCCCCGACGTTCGGCGCGCGCCGGGGCGTGGCTCCTGCTCTGCGTGGCCGCGCCCCGCAGCACCTCCGAGAGCGCCCGCACCGTCTCGTCGACGAGCCGCAGCGCGTCCTCGGGGCTCCGGCTCGTGTCCCGTCGCAGCTCCCCCACGGCCCCTTCGAGCCGATACGCGAGGTCCCGGAGCGCCGGCAGATCGACCATCAAGAGAATGCCTCGCAGCGTGTGCGCGTCGCGGGAGAGCTCACGCACGGCGGCTCGATCCGAAGGGCAGGCCCGCAGCGAATCCCGCGAGCGCACCATCGAGGCGAGGAGCAGCTCGGATTCCGCAAGGAAATCGCTCATGAGGAGCGGGTGCTCGGAGGCCATTTCGTATGCTCTGTCTTTCTCTGCGCGGATCGTGTCGACGCGCCGCGTGCCGGGCGGCCGAGCGGCGGCGCCAGGATCTCAGCTCCCTGGGAGGAGACCCGACCGCACCTTGTCGAGCCACGCCCTCGCCGCGGCTTCGTCCCGGGAGAAATGTCGGTGCAGGGGCTTCCCGGTGAGCTTCGACACCGCACGCTGGACCATTTCGAGGACCACCTGAATATGGAAGTCCGCACCAAACGCGGCCATCGCGTGGGGCGGCACGCGCCTGGCCCAAGCGCTCATGTGATCCCGCGCCGCTGCATCGAGGGCGACGGTCTCGGACATATCAAAAAGGATGAGGTAATAGGGACGCGGGCCAGCCCACTCCTCCAGGCGCGAGAGTCCGGCCTTGTCGTTGCCATTCCCGCCACAGCTCCGCGCCTTGAGCACCACGAGGTCCGGCGGCTCGATGGTGATGTCGAAGCTGCCGGTTTCCGGGGCCTGCGCCCTCCTCGTGGAAGGGGGACCTTCGCCGCCGCTTTGCCGGGTGGACGCTTCGCCGAGAGGGTCCGAGAGGAGCGCTGTCGCGGACATACGCACCCGGCTCGACGGCTCGATGAGCATCGCGGCTTCGAGCGCGCCGACGAGCTCCTGCGTGTCCTCTGGCTTCTGGATGGCGCCGTCGGCCCCGAGGCGATCCGCGAGCTTCTGCAAGACACCCTTGTGCATGTTGCTGCACAGGATCACGCGTACACGCGGCGCGGTGAAGGTCTCGCGGATCATCCGCATCAGACGCGGGCCGTCGAGCTGCGGCATATTGACGTCGAGCAACACGACCTCGCAGCCTGTCTCCCGTATCGCCTGCAAGCTCCCCTGAGGCCCGTGGTGAAAACGCGCGACCAAGCCCGCGCCGTCGAGCGTCCATGCCGCGCGCCGGCCGAAGTCGTCGTCATCGTCGATGATGAGGACTTTTTTTCGGGGCGCAGGGATCACCCCCCGCCGCGGAACCCTGAGGGCTGTGTTGCGATGATTCAAAATCTCTCCCCATCGTTCGGGGTAACACAATCAACAACCCGGCGTCAATCGCCATCACCGTGGTCTGTCCACGAAAAGGTCCGACCCGTCCATGTCGTGGGCAACGTCAATACGATGACGTTCCCACGCCTGCGTCGCGCAACACATGGTCAACGAGGATACCATGCCCATTCTGGCCCCGTGTCGCGCGACGCGCGGGCGCACCTGCGCTGTCCCTTCTCCATGGATTCTGCGTCGTTCTGCGACGCGGAATCCATGATTAAGGTGTCGGGGTTCCGGCGCAGGTCACCGGGGCGCTCGTGGCGCAGGCCTTCTCGAATGGTTTGCCCGCGACGCGATCCCCGAGGAAGGTGAGGATCTCCGGCAGCGCCCAGGTCGTGGCCCTCGTGTGCGAGGCGCCGGCGCACTCGAGGTAACGCATGGGCATCCCCGCGTCGCACAGCGCCCCGAACGCGACGCGCTCGGTCGGCGTATCGACCAGCGTGTCCGCCTCGCCCGTGATGAACAGGATGCCATAACTCGCCGCGTCCTTCTGGATGCGCGATACGCTCGTGGTGGTCAACCCATTCTCGGCAGCCATGCATCCCCAGGGCGCGAACGCATCCAGCTTCCCGGACGCGGCGGCGTCGAGCACCTCGGGCTGGAAAATGGACGTCAGCATGTCCTTGCCCGAAAGGAGATCGCCCGGATCACACCCCGCGCCGAGGGCGGCCGGGACCTCCGCGTCGAGCGGCGGGAGCAGCACCTCCGCGAGTTTGTCCGCCGCGCCGTACCAGCCCGCGCTCGCGCCATAAAAGGCGACCATGTTGTCCGTCGATTCGCGCTTCGTGGTGAGCGCGAGCGTGCCCTCGCCGAGCATGTCCGCGGGCGGGACGGTGGTCGCAATGCCGACGATCTCGAGTTCGCGCGCATAATAAGGCGCGAGACGATCGACCCAAAGCGCCGCGTGCCCGCCCTGGGATCCACCCACCACGGCGAGGCGCGTCGAGGGCCGCGCGCCGCCCTCGCGGATCTCCTCGGGCAAACGCAGGACCGCGCGGGCCGCGTCGAGCGAGGCGATGGCCGTCGCCTGGCCGACCAGGTACGGGTGCAAGA
Source organism: Polyangium sorediatum (assembly GCF_029946465.1). Classification (NCBI taxonomy): domain Bacteria; kingdom Pseudomonadati; phylum Myxococcota; order Polyangiales; family Polyangiaceae; genus Polyangium; species Polyangium sorediatum. The sequence goes on along the minus strand of NZ_JARZHI010000065.1, from coordinate 54,698 downwards.
AGCCCGTGGGCGGCGGCTCGTTCTTGAGGCCGATGTAATCGGGCGCCACGACGACATACCCAATCGACGCGAGCGCGGCCGCGAGCGCCGCGGTATCCGTTTCTGCGCTCGGGCCGCAGCCGTCGGTGAAGCCGCTGGTGCCGTGCAAGACCATGAGCGTCGGGAGCGCTTCGGCGTCCTCGGGCACGCTCGTCGGCCACGCGAGCAGCGCCGTCGCCTCCACCGCCTTGCCGCGATCCTGCGTCACGTACGTGAAGACATGGGTCACGACGTCGTATTGCAGCGAAACGGGCAGGTTGCCGAGCGCCTCGGCCGCGAGCGCGTCGAGCAGGCCTTTGGGGTACGTGGCCGTCGCCCTGTGCGAGGTGATCTCGCCGAGCGAGAGATCCCTCTGCCAGGCGTGATCGGGCTGCCCGCAGCGCGCCGGGGCATCGGCGAGGGCGTTGGTCTCGGGTGTCCCCGCGACCTCGGGGGCCGGGATCTCCGGCTTCCCCGGGCCGCTGGGCGGCGGGGGACTGTCCTCCCCGCCGCATGCGACGAGGGCGAGGGTGCTGCCAAGGAGAATGCCGCGAACGCGGCGATCCAAAAGGTACCTCATGGGCCGCGCACCTTACGCGTTGTGCCGGGGGACGACAATGGCCTGCGCGCGCTCTGCAACGCAGAGCACGACCCACGAAGCGCGGAGGTCAAAAGGATTCGCGCCGGGAACGCGCGCGCTGGCCTCGGCTCAACGAGCCGCGTTCGCCGCGCGTCCGGAGCGCCAGTACAGGAAGCCGGCCACCAGGGGCGCCAGCGCCGCGACGAGAATCGAGCCTGCCACCAGCGTGCGTCCGCAGTCCCCGGCGCGAGCGCTCATCCACGAGCCCGGATGAAGCGCCACCACGAGGAACAAGGGCCCCTGTGTTCGCCAGCCCGCCGAGCGCAGCCGAGGTGTAAAGGCCACGCCACCGGCCACGAGCAGCGTCACGAGCCACAGGATCCAGCCGAGCCGCTCGGCGCGAAGGATCGCTTCCATCGCACCCGGACCCGAGCACGCAAACGCGGATCCCGGGACCGCCAGCATGGCTGCGGCGATTCCCGAGAGGCACGACGACCGGAAAGAGCTCGAGGGGCGCATGTTCGGAAAGTCAGCTAAGCAAACGATCTCGCGATGTCAAGAAACGTCGCTCGTGGGCATAACGGAGGGGACTCCAGGGTTGGAACAGGATTCCGTTGACGAAATCGTCGTCATCGCGTTTCCGGAGCCGTGGTGGGTAGCGCGCGCCCGGTTCCCCAACGAGGGGGGCGGCGGCTTTCAGATCGGCGATGGGTGGTGACCCGGAAGGACGATTTCGATCGTCCCCGTCACGCCCGCGTGGGCACCTGCTCGGCCGGCCCTGGCGGGCCCGGGCGCGCCTTGCGGAGCACCTGATCCGGCTCGAGCGCGCGCGCCGTGAGCCCCGCGAGCGCGGCGCCGAGCAGCGGCGCGACCCAGAACATCCAGAGCTGCGCGAGCGCCCAGCCGCCCACGAACAGCGCAGGTCCCGTGGAGCGCGCAGGGTTGACGGAGGCATTGGTGATCGGGAGGTCGACGAGGTGAATCAGCGTCAGGCAGAGGCCGATCGCGATTCCGCCGAACGTATTCATCGCGCGCTTCGACGTGGCGCCGAGGATCACGACGACGAAAAAGAACGTCAGCACGACCTCGGCGAAAAACGCGGACGACGCGGCATAACCGGCCGGCGAGTGCGCGCCGTAGCCGTTCGCGCCGAGGCCGCTCGCGACGGGGTCGTAACCGCCAGGCATGCCTCGCGCGATGAGCAGCAAGAGGCCCGCGCCGACGACGCCGCCGACGAGCTGGGCGACGATGTACGGCAGCACCTCCGCGCGCGGGAAACGCCCGGCTGCCGCGAGCCCCACCGTGACGGCCGGGTTGAGGTGCGCGCCCGAGATGTGGCCGAATGCGTAGGCCATGGTGAGTACGGTGAGACCGAACGCGAACGCGACGCCGAGGTTTCCGATCTTGTCGCCCGCGATGACGGCGCTGCCGACGCCGCCGAGCACGAGCCAGCACGTCCCGACAGCCTCTGCGATGATCTTTTTTCCAATGGACATCAGAGCTCCCCCCCTTTCCCCGAACGTGGGGTAGGGCGCGCGTACGTCCAGGCGCCCACCTGTTCACGTTCGACGCGGGAGATCCGGATCAAAACGGCCAAGCGAGCGCACCTCGTCAAGGCTCGCAGACGAGCTGGCCCCCGGCGCGATGCGCTTCTTCGTCCGGCGTTTTGGCCCGCTCGCGCGCGAGGACGTCGCCGATTATGTCGATGTGTCCCCGTGCGCCTCTTCCACGCAGGCCTCGATGGGCAAGGAAAACGAAAACGTGGTGGTCTCGCCGGGGACGCTGTGGGCCTCGACCCGCCCGCCGTGCGATTCCACGAGGCCCCGCACGATGTAGAGCCCGAGCCCGAGCCCCTTGATCATGCTGCCTTTCGCGCGCCCTCGCTGAAATCGCTCGAACAGGGTGCGGATGTCCTCGGCGGCGATGCCCGGCCCCTGGTTCCGCACCGCCACCACCACCTCGTCGCCGCGCCGCTCCGCGACGAGCTCGATGGGCGTCCCGGGGGAGCCGTATTTGATCGCATTGGAGAGGAGGTTCTCCGCGACCTGCTCGATCCGTTGCGCGTCCACGAAGATGGCCGGGATCTCGCCGTGGATCGAGAGCGTGACGCGCTCGCGGCTGCCGCTCGCCTCGAGGACGCGCCCGAGCAGCGCAGGGAGGTCGGCCTTCGCGCGCAAGAGCTCCAGCCTGTGTGCCTCGATTCTCGACACATCGAGCAGGTCGCCGATCATGCGGCTGAGCCGCGCCGCACTTCCGACGATCCGCTCGCCGCGGCTGCGCGCCGTGGCGTCGGCCCCGGAGCGCGCGAGGACCCCGGCGAGCGTCATGATGGTCGCGACCGGCTGGCGCAGGTCATGGGCCACCACGCTGGTCCATTCCTGGCGCAATCGTTCGAGCTCCTTCAGCGGCGTGATGTCCTCGTACGTCACCACGGCGCCGACGATCTCGCCGCCCTCGTCGCGAATGGGCGACACATTGTTCAAGACGGGCACGTCGGGCTCGTGGGGCGTCCGGATGACGAGCTCCCGTCCTGTGACGATCTCGCCGCGAAGGGCACGATCCAGCGAGATATCCTGATCGGGGACCGGCGAGCCGTCCGGCAGGTGGAGCCGCTGCCGCAAGAGGCCGAGCACGTCCGTCGGCATGGCCTGCCCCATGAGCTCCTCCGCCTTGTGGTTCATGAGAAACTCCGGCCCCTTGGTAAGCTTGCAGAGCACGATTCCAATGGGCGAGCGATCGATCACGGTCCGGAGCCACCGCCGCTCCGTGGACAACGCGTGAACGAGCCGTTCACGCTCCGCTTCGAGCCGGTGCTGCTCGGTCACGTCGTCATTGATGGCGAAAGCCCCGAGGAGCCGGCCGTTCGGATCTCGCACCGGCGCCGCCGAGTTCAGCACGAACTTGCGAATGCCGTCGAAGGTCTGGATCTCGACGAGCTCGTTCAGCGCGGTCTCGCCTTTCTTCACGGCGCGAGAGAGGGCCCATTCGTCGGATTTGACCTCCTTGCCCGTGTCGGCCCACCAACCCTTGTACTCGTCGAATTGTTCCGGTCCGACGAACCTCGCCCCGCCCCAGATGCGTTGTCCGGCGGGGTTGATCAGGACCAGGTGGCCGTGCTCGTCGGAGACCCATACCCCGACCGGCAACGTCTCGAGGACCTTCCGGAAGAGCGCCTCGCTCTTCTGGAGCGCCTTCTCCGCGCAGCGCTGCTCCGTCACGTCCTCTACCGTCCCCCACATGCGGATCGCGCGCCCCGCGTCGTCGCGGCTCACGTCGCAGTCCACGTGCAGGATCCGCTCCCGGTCGTCGGCGGCGAGGATACGGTGATCGATTGAATACGAGGAGGCGGCCCCGTCGAGGGCGCCTCGTATGACTTCCTCGACCTCCACGCGATCGTTGGGATGCACGAACGAAAGGAAGTCCTCGCAGGTCTTTTTCTCGGCTGAGGGGGGCAGGCCGAAGAGGCGGGAGCACTCGTCCGACCAGAAGACCTCGTTTGTGTCGATCTCCCATTCCCAGCTCCCGATACGGGCGAGGCGCTCCCGGCTCCGGCGCAGCGCATTCTCCTCCGCCGGACGCGCGGAGCCGAGCGCGGCCCCGATCAAACTGGCGAGGGCCGAAAGCATGGGGAGTGTCCGGTCCTCACCGTTTTTGGCAGGCGCCGCGAAGCAAAGGAGGAGCCCGAGCAGACGCTCCCCGGCCACGAGGGGCGCCGCGAGGGCTCTCTGGCCGCATCCGAGCTCCGCGGCCACGCGCGCGTCGGAGGGGGCGTTTTTTGCTGCGGCGTCGACCTCCGCGGCTTTGCGCGTGCGTGCCACCCGGGCAATCAGGCTGGCGGATTCGAGCGGGAGCGAGGCGAGACGGGCGAGCAGCGCCTCAGGTGCGCCGTGATGCGCGGAAACGGCGAGCGTACGCCCGTCTTCGCTGACGCCGTAAAAGAGCGTCACGTGTGTGTCGAGCGCCGAGGCCACGAAGTCGACGGCGATGCGGTGCGCGTCCCGAGGCTCGACGGAGCTGCTGAGGAGGCGCGCCGCGAGCGTGGAAAACGTATCTTCGCTGCTGGCAACGATGCTTGTGTCGGCGCCCGCCATCTTGTCCCACGCCGCGCCAGTAAAACATGATCAAGGCTTCGTGTCACGCTTACAAAGTTCGTCGAAAGTAGGAGCCTGCTCGAGCTCGTGCGCCGGGCGCTTCGTCGGATCAGGCGCTCCCACGAACCTGACGCCCTCGTGGCAGCGTCGGCTCGCTCGAACCGAGCGGAGCTTCAATAACGAGCCATGTAGTCCGCAAACAGGGTCATCAGCCGGCGCGTCACCACGCCCGGTTTTCCGTTGCCGATTGCGAGGTCGTCGACCTGGACCACCGGCACGATGTTTTTGTTGGTCGCCGTGAGAAACGCTTCCTCGGCCGATGCGAGCTCCGTTTCCGCGACGTCTCGTTCCTCGAACACGATTCCGGCTTTTTTCGCGAGATCGAGGACGAGATTTCGCGTCGTCCCGAGGAGCACCGCGTCACGCGCGGTGATCAGGCGCCCGTCCTTCACGAGGAAGAAGTTGCTCGTGGAGCACTCCAGGACCCTGCCACGCACCACGTAGAGGATTTCCACCGCCCCAGCGCGGATTCGCTCTTTCTGCAGGCGCACCGCGGCGAGATAGTCCGTCGTTTTGGCCTCCGGCACGATTCGCTCGTGTGCGCACCGGATGACCTTCGCTCCCTTCTCGAAGACCTTCCTGGGGAGCATTTGGATGGGCTCCGAGAGAACATACAAACGCGGCTCGTCGACGAGGAGCCCATTCCTGGCGACGCCGCCCGTGAGCAGAAGCCGGATGTTGCAGTCCTCCCCTTTGTTCTTCGCGAGCAGCTGATCGATCGCCTCGCGCACGGCCTTCTCCGGGAGCGGGATCTTCATGCCGAGGAGCTTCGCCGAGCGTTGCAAGCGCCTCCAGTGCTCCTTCCACAAGAATGGTTTGCCGTTCACCGTCTTCAGGAAATCGAACACGCCATAACCACGCAAGACCGCCAGATCCGTGACCGGCAACGTCGCCTTCTCCGTCGGCACTATCTTTCCGTCGTGATAGCAGTGAGGCTTCATGCGGCCCCCACCTTAGCAGGCGGGCCGCTTGGCGTGCCAGGGCGCCGTGCGTCGGGAGGGCCGCGGGTCGGTTTGGCAAAGCTCGCGCAGGCGCGCCCGTTCCTGTCGTGCGCGGCAGTTCGCCGACGAGCGCGAGTGGCCCGTGCGCCACGTGGGTCTTATATTCGTCGGAGGACGAGCCGCCTGCATGAGCCTGGCCGTAAAGCGAGAGCCGGAGGCATCGGTCTCCAGTCCGGACCGTGCGAAGTCGCTCGTGCTCCGCGCCGCGAAGCCTGGACAGGGAGGCGAACCGCCCGGGGGGCGGGTCGCGCTCGCCGTCGGCGAATCCGTGGCGGCGCTCGCTGCCGGCGCCTGCTCGCCGGAATACGTGATCGAAACGCTCCTCGTGCAGCTCGAGCGTCATCTCGACGCGCGGGTCGCCTGCCTGTACGGCTCCGTCGACGGTCCACCGCTTCGGCTGCTCGCGCAGCACGGCATCCCGAGCGCGGCCCTTGCCGGGGTATCGGAGATCGCGCCCGCGCAAGGACCCACCCTCGTGACCGAGGCCATCGCAATGCGGAGCGCCCTTTGTGTCGAGGCGGCCATGCCCGAGGCCAGCACATTCGTCGATGCTCGCACGATCGTTTCGTGTTGCGAGGTGAAGGTCGTGATCGTGGCGCCTCTCGTCGCCGCAGGGCAAATCCTCGGGGCGGTCACGTGTGGCATCGGGCACGAGCTCTCCGATCGCGACGAGGAGCAAGCCGTCGTCGTGGCGCTCGCCTCCGTGTTCGCGTGGGCGCTCGACGGGGCCCGCTCGCAGGAGCGGTTGCTCAAACACATCGACGAGCTCGCGCGTGCCCAGGAGGTGCTCCGCGATGTGGAAGAACGCCTCAACCGTACGATCGACGACGCGCCCATCGGAATGGCGCTGGTGGGCCTCGACGGACGCTTCGTCCGCGTCAACCGTGTGCTCTGCGATATCGTCGGTTACGGTCGCGAAGAGCTCGAGCGCCTGCGCTTTCAGGACATCACCCACCCCGAAGATCTCGAGGTCGATCTCGAGCAAGTCGCGCGGCTGCTGCGTGGGGAGATCGAGCGGTATCAGCTCGCCAAGCGGTACGTTCGCAAGACGGGCGAGGTCGTCGACGTCATGCTGAGCGCCTCGATGGTGCGCGACGCCCGTGGCATCCCGCTCCATTACATTTCACAGATCGAGGACATCACCGAAAAACGACGGATCGAGGATCGGCTGCGGCAGAGCGAGCGCAAGTACCACGCGATCTTCCACAGCGCCCGCGAGGCGATCGTGCTCCTGGACGAGCAGATGCGCTTCGTCGACGCGAACCCGGCCGCGTGCGCGCTCTTTCACGAGACGCGCGAGGCGCTGATCGGGCGGCGGATGACGTCCCTGGTCACGCCCACCACGGCGGCGCTGCTCGAAGAGCCGTGGCGGCGCCTCTCCGTGCAAGGGGAGCTCGACCTCGAGATCACCCTGCACCTCCACGACAGCAGCACGATCCCCGTCGAGCTCGGCGCGAGGGCGCATTTCGTCCCGGGGTTTCACCTCGTGACCCTGCGCGACGTCTCGCGCCGCAAGCGCACCGAGGCGGCGCTGCGCCTCAGCGAGGCGCGCTTCCGGTTCCTCGCGGAGAACGCCTCGGACGTCGTGTATCAGGTCTCCTTCAAGCCGCGTCGTCGATTCGAATACGTGAGCCCCTCCGTGCTCGCCATGACCGGCTATTCCGTCGAGCAATGGTACGCCGATCCCGATCTCGGCATGAAGATCGCACACGAGGACGATCGAGAGGCCTACGAGCGCTTTCGGAGCGATAACGAGGCCGAGTCGCTCCTCATCCGGTTTCATCGAAAAGACGGGGCGCTCGTGTGGGCGGAGATCAAGGGCACGACCATAAGGGACGAGCTCGGTGTCCCGATCGGGCTCATCGCCGTGGCGCGCGACGTCACCGAGCGAAAGAGAGCGGAGCAGGAGCGCGAGCTCCTCCTCGAACAAATGGAGGCCGATCGGAGCCGGTTGAGGAGCGTCATCGAGCACACGCCGGTGGGGATCGTGCTGGCCGTCGGGGCGAAAGGGGATCGGCTCTTGGCGAACCGCAGGGCCGCGGAGATCCTGGGCCGACCCCCGCGGCCCGACGAGGTCTCGTTGTCGTACCTCGCGGCCCTTTGTGATCCGTCCGGAAAAAACCTTTCCCCGGAGAAGCACGCCATGGCGCGCGCATTGCGCGGCGAGGAGACGCGCAGCCGCGAGCTGCGCGTGGGCCGCCCGGACAATCCTGGGTTGCCAGTGCTCGAGAGCGCGGGCCCCGTCCGCGACGCGCATGGCCACATCGTCGGCGCCATTGCGACGTACGAGGACATCACGCGGCTCAAGTGGCTCGAGCAAATGCGCGACGAGTGGAGCTCCATCGTGGCGCACGAGCTGCGCCAGCCCCTCACGGCGATCGCAAGCCACGCGGCGCTGCTCGCGCGCACCGACGAGCCCACGCAGAAGCGGCGCGCGGAGAACATTTCGCAAAGCGCCGCGCGGCTCAACCGGTTGATAGGGGATCTGCTGGATACCACCCGCATCGACGCAAAGCAGCTCGAGCTCGCGCTCGAGCCGACGGATCTGCCTTTGCTCGTGCGGGGCGCCGTCGAGCGCGCCTCCCTCGGAGGGCGAGGCGAGATCGTGATCGTGGGGGAGATCCCGCGGGTGCTCGTGGATCCCACGCGTATCGAGCAGGTGCTCGGGAACCTCCTCTCGAATGCCGTGAAGTATGGGGCGGCCGATACGCCGATCCGCGTATGGGTCGAGGGCACGGCGGAGGGCGCGCGCATCTCGGTGCACAACCGGGGGACGCGGATTCCGGCCGAGGACATTCCACGCCTCTTTCAGCGGTTTCGGCGGCTGCACAAGGGGCCCGTGCTCGGGGTGGGTCTCGGGCTGTACGTTTGTCGGGGCATCGTCGAGGCGCACGGCGGGAGGATCTGGGTCGAGAGCGACGACGCGGGGACGACGTTCCGGTTTTCGTTGCCGAGGGCGGAGATCGAGGCCGCGCGGGGGTGATGCCGTCATGGGCAAAGGCAGGAGGCGCCCGCATTCGTCCCGAGGCCCCTCGACAGGGACGCGGGGACATGCCATCTTGGCCGCGCGTTTGCAGGAAGGGTGCAGCGACGGGCGCTGCAGGATCGAGGATGGTCGGGCCGCCATCCCAGCCGGTGATTCCGCCGGCGAGGGATGATGTATGTCGATCAAGAACGATCCGGGGCGGAGCCCCCTGCCTTCGTCGCCTCCCGAGGCCTGGGAGCCGCTCTTGCGTTTCACGCGGCTCGCGGGCCGTCCGCTCGAGCGTTTCCTCCGGATCGAGGCCGCGAGCGGCATTCTGCTGCTCGTCGCGGCGGCCGTCGCGCTCGTCTGGGCAAACTCGCGGTGGGCCGAGAGTTACTTCCACCTCTGGAACACGCCGATCGGGATTCGTGTCGGCGCGTTCGCCTTCGAGCGGACGCTCGCGTGGTTCGTCAATGACGGCCTGATGGTGATTTTCTTTTTCGTCGTCGGAATGGAGATCCGCCGCGAGATTCACCACGGCGAGCTTTCCGAGTGGCGTCGCGCGGCGCTGCCCGCCGCGGCTGCGCTGGGCGGCATGCTCGCGCCGGCGGCGCTGTACCTCGCTTTCGCCGGGGCTCCTGCGACCCGCTCGGGGTGGGGCGTCCCAATGGCCACGGACATCGCTTTCGCCGTCGGTATCCTCACCCTGCTCGGCAAGCGTGTCCCCGCGGCGCTGCGCGTGCTCCTGCTCGCGCTTGCCGTCATCGACGACCTCGGGGCCATCGTCGTCATCGCGCTGTTTTATTCGTCGGGAATCGTGGTCTCGGGGCTTCTCGTCGCCGCGGCAGGGTTTGGCGGGGTGCTCCTGATGCAGCGGTTCGGCGTGCGCGTGAAGCTCGCGTACGTCCTGCCAGCCCTCGTCGCGTGGGCCGGCATCTATGCGGCCGGCGTGCATCCGACGATCGCCGGTGTGCTCGTTGGGCTCGTGACGCCCGTGCGCGCGTGGCTCGGGCCGGAGGGGTTTGTCGCCGGCATTCGCGGAGACATCGAGCAGCTCGCGAAGGCCCCGCCGGAGGCGCTCTCGTCGCACGAGCTCGCGGGGACGCTGCGTCACGTGGACGCCCTGCGCCGGGAAGCCATGTCGCCCGCCGAGAGCCTGATCGAATCCCTGCATCCCTGGGTGGCCTTTGGTATCATGCCGGTGTTTGCGCTGGCGAATGCGGGCGTTTCGGTGACGGGTGGCTCGCTCGATCCCGCTGCGTGGCGTGTCTTCGTGGCCGTCGCCGTGGGGCTCGTCGTGGGCAAACCACTCGGTGTGCTCCTCGCGAGCGCGATCGTGTTGCGCCTGCGCGTCGCGATGTTGCCGCGGGGGATGCGTTTGCGGCACCTCGTGGTGCTGGGGGTCGTCGCGGGTGTGGGGTTCACGATGGCGCTGTTCATCGCGCAGCTTGCTTTTGAGGATGCGTCGCTGCTCGCCGCGGCGAAGCTCGGCGTGCTCGCGGCGAGCGGCGCGGCGGCAATCGTCGGCCTCGTCCTCGGGCGGCTGCTGCTCGCGCCCGTGCAGACAGCGGGCGCCGCGCAGACGGCCGACGAGGCGGAGAGCTCAACGGAGGCGTGAGCTTACGGAATGGAGTGTCGAGCGGGAGGCGCGTTCAGGGGGCGAGCCAGGCGACGAAGAAGTCGCTCTGTCCGGGGACCGTGTTGTGCACCTTCGGGGCTCCGCCGAAATCGATGGAGGCGTTGCGCCCCGTGAGGATGACGCGCCCGGTGTGATCCATACGAATCGCCGCGGTCTCGTCCTCGGCCTGCGTACTGAACCGCTGATTCGCGAGCCAGCCACCGGACGGATCGAACTTCGCGAGGAAGATATCGAGAGCGCTGGTGTTCACGAGCGGACCGCCGCCGAGATCCGCCGTTCCGACGTAACTCCCTCCGACGATGACGTTATCGGCGCCGTCCACGTCGATGGACATGCCCTGCGTGCTCGCCGCCTGGACGACGCTGACGAGGCCTCGGCTCCAGAGGTGATGGCCCGAAGGATCGTATTTGGCGAGAGCCGTGTCGGGACTGCCCGGGTTCACGATCGGACCGCCTCCCATGTCCACGGACCAGTTGAATGGCGCCAAGAGGAGGATGTTGTCGGCGCTGTCCACGGCGACGTCATGCATCGTCCCGGAGGCGGTACCTTCGAAGCTCTGGCTCCAGAGGTGGTTGCCCGCGTCGTCGAACTTCGCGAGGAAGGTATCGCGATCGTACCCCGCCGTGAGCGGCGCTCCGCCAAAATCGGTCGTCCCCAGGATGTCACCCGTGAGGACGATGTTGTCCCCGCTGTCGACGGCCAACGCGGCGCTCTGCGAGCCTCCGAAGCTCTTGGCCCATACGACGCTGCCGTTCGGGCTCAATTTCATGAGCACGGCGCTGATCAGGCCATTGGTGTGGAGCGTCGTGCCGATCTCGTCGAAGGTCAGGTCGCCGGCCGTCATGTAACCAGCCACGACGATATCGCCGTCGCTGTTCGTGAGCACGTCGACGCCCGCTTGGTCTCCCGGGGCAGGGAAGACGCGCGTCCAGAGCAGGTTCCCGTCCGGATCCAGCTTCGACACGAGGATGTCCTGATTGACCGGGAGGCCAGAGGGCATGTCGTCGCAGATCATGCCTCCGAAGACATACCCGGTGACGATGACATTGCCTTCTCGATCGAACGCGACTCCGTTCCCATCGCCATTCCTTGCGTGGAGTTGACGGGTCCAGAGCGGCTTGCTCTCCGCGTCGAGTTTTGCGACGAAGATATCCGGCCCCACGTCGTACGCTTGGACGGGCGAACCGTCGCCGAGGTCCAAAACACCCGAAAAGGTTCCGGTGACGGCCACGTTGTTCGCAGGGTCGACGTCGACGGCCGAGCTCACCTGCAGGGGCACGATACCTGGGCTCTGGACGCCCTCGCCGCAGCTATTCGCGCCGCCGCCGCCGCTGCCGCTGCCTGCGTCGCCGCCGCTGCCACCGCTGCCGCCGCTGCCGCCGCTGCCGCTGGGATCCGGCGGCGTTTGTGTGGAATTGGCGATGTCTCCAGCCGGGGCGGTGCCGCAGGAAGCCGTCCCGAGCACGCAAGGCAGGAACACGAGCGCGCTGGCCATCCCGAGAAATGAATGCTTCATAAGGGTCCTCCGGAAACGAGCCCCGAGGGCACATGCGCGCCCTCGGGAGGCTCAAGGGTGTGTCCTCCGATCGTGCATGGGCAGCGATGCAGACTACACAAATTGGAGGGTAGTCGTACTCTTCGCTCCTTGTAAATGTGGCCTTCGTGTCGTAAACGTGCTCACGGTGTGCTCACCCACGTCCCGTGGAAGCCGAAGGGGACACGCTGGGGCAATTGGACACGGGCCACCGGGGCCGCGCCGAAGGTCTCGGCGTCCAGTACGACGAGCTCGCTGCCGTCACGCTCGCCGTCGTAGACGATGCTGAGCAGATAACCTGCGTCTTCGGAAGGGTCATCGCCCCTGGGGACGAAGACGCATTCGCCCGGAATGCGCCGCGGTCCGAGATCCTGCGCGGCCGAGGCGCCCGTCGCCGCGTCGTAGCGGCGCAAGCGCGCGCTCGTCGGGGCGCCGCCCACGAAATCGCACAGCTCGACGACGTAGGTGTAGCGATGCGGCCGCCCGACGCGGCGGTCGTCGATGCGAGGGAAATCGACGATACGCTCGTCGATCGCCCGTTCGTGGGTTTGCCCGGACTTGAGGTCGATCTCCCAGCGATGGAGACACGGCGGACTGGCCTCGAAGCGCGCGCAGCGGGTCCCCTCCAGGACGATCGTCCCGTCGCGCTCGAATGCATTGGCGGTGTGGCTGAGGTGACCCGGCTCGATGTCGAACCAGCGCACCGCCCCTCCCGCGCGCGGCACCACGCCGAGGCGCGCCGTGTGGGTCTCGCTCCACGCGAAGGGCATCCCGTCGCCCCAGTCGCGCGTCATGCGGGCGGGCGAATCGAAGAAGACCGCATCGTGCTCCGTGAGGGCGAAGTCATGCATGTGGGAGGGGCTGTCGACCTCGATTTCCCGCTTCGAGATCACCCGGCCCCCCGCATCGGCGATGTAATAGGTGAGGTAAGGCCGCACCGTCTGGTAGCTGAAGAAGTGGAGCTCGCCCGTCAAGGGACAACGTTTCGGGTGCGCCGTCATGGGTGTGTCGAGGGCTCCGTCGAAATCGAAGATGCCGATGGTCGACAGCTCCCGATCGAGCTGCATCGGCAGCGCCGCCTCGACCATCGAGAGGAGCCGGCCCGCGTGCTCGATGACGTGCGTATTCGAGGTGCCGCCGCCGCGCAGCCGCCGCGCACGAGCCGCGCTCGTGTCCTCGCCGTTCGCCGCCGCGTCGAGGTTCGTCCCGCCATACCTGGCGGTCCGTACGTAACGGTTTCGGTACCAGCGCGCTTTTCCGTTGTCGAGGTGGACGCCGTGCAGCATCCCGTCGCCGAACCACCAATGCCGGGAGGCGCCGTCCTTGGGATTGGGTCCGTTGCGCACATAGGTCCCGGCGAGGTCGCGCGGGAGCTCGCCCGCCACGGGCAGGTCGTGCGCCGTCACCTCGTCGGCGACCGGCGCAAAGGGACCGCGCAACCAGAACGGCTGGGCGGCAGAACGAGCATCGGCCTCTTCGCGGGTGGACATGCGCCTCTTCCTTGTCATTGCTTGAGTTCTCAACTAACACCCTTGCATCTCCCTCGCAAGTGATTTATTTGAGTGCTCAACAAAAGAGAGGCGCATATGTCGGCGTATCATCTGACGTTCTTTTTCGACTTGAACCGGGCACACGCGACCGTGATCCGCCGCTTCGACGCCTCGCTCGGCGGGGTGCACGGCATCGGCCTCAACGACCTGCACCTGCTCCAGGTGCTCGATCAGGCGCCCGAGCGCCGGCTCCGGCGGATCGATCTGGCCCAGCAGCTCGGCGTGACGGCCTCGGGCGTGACGTGGATGTTGCGCCCGCTGACGCAGCGCGGGCTCGTCACGAGCCAGCCGAGCGAAGAGGACGGACGTGTCACGTTTGCGGTGCTGACCCCAGCGGGGCAAAAGCTCCTCGCGGACGCCGTGCCGACGGCCCGACGGATTGCGGCGGATCTTCTGGGCCCGGAGGCAAACAAGGAGGAGCTCACGAGGGTCGCGGCGGTGATCACGCGGCTCGGTTGAAGGACGTCGTCCCGGCTCGGCCGAGGGAACGGGATCGCACGAATTCTTCTCCAGGGGTACTCCCCCAAACGCGCGGCGGTGCGGTAGCCTGAGGTATGCGCCGCACACCGCTTTTTGCTTCCTCCCTCGCCCTCATCCTCGCCGCAAGCACCGCCGACGCGCTCGTCACGGAGCCGAACGGCCTCGTCGTGCCGCTCGATTCGGCCAACGGCGAGGTCCAGCTCTACACCATGTTCCAGAACCTGAACGATCCCGTCGACTGGAAGGCCGACGCGCATACCACGCCGAACGCGTTCTCGCCGCTGTGCGGCTTCACCGCGAGGTTCGTGCTCAACGAGGCCGGCTCGCACTTCGGCCTCGCCTGGTACAACGAGACCGGGCAGAAGCCGCAGCCTGCGGATCTGCACGTCCTCGTGCCGCCGAACTCGCCGGTCGGCACCATGTTCAACGGCACGTCGATCAAGAACGATCCGGGCTACGCCGGCGGGCTCGTCGGCTTCGCGCTCGTGGGCGGCGAGACGCACTACACGAACCCGGCCTACAACAACCTCTGCTCGGCCTGCAACCCGGCGGCGCCGTGGGTCACGGCGATGATTTACGCCTCGAAGACCACGCCGAACGCCTATTACATCGCCTTCGAGGACGGGTCGACCAGCGCGTCGGGTTGGAACAACGACGGCGATTTCAACGACGACGTCTATTTCCTCACCGGCATCACCTGTTCCGGCGGCGGCCAGCCTTGCGAGACGGGCAATCCCGGGGTCTGCGCGGCGGGCGTGACGCAATGCACCTCGAACGGCGTCGTGTGCCAGCAGCTCACGCAGCCGGCGGGCGAGAGCTGCAACGGGATCGACGACGATTGCAACGGGCCTGTCGACGAGGGGGACATCTGCCCGGCGGGGTACGTTTGCGACAAGGGCACCTGCGTGCAGAGCTGCAAGGGCGGCGAGTTCGACTGTTTGCCCGATCAGGCCTGCAACAGCAGCGGCTACTGCGTCGATGCCGCGTGCAAGGACGTGTCCTGCGAGGCCGGCAAGGTCTGCGTCGGTGGCACGTGCAAGGGCCCGTGCGACGACGTCACGTGTCCGTTCCCGCAGGTTTGTCGCGTGGGTGCGTGCGTCGATCCGTGCGCCGGGGTGACGTGCGAGAGTGGCCAGGTCTGCGACGGCGGCGTGTGCGTCACGCGCTGCGATTGCCTGCCCTGCGCCGGCGGCAAGGCGTGCGAGACGATGAGCGGCCTCTGCGTGGACGTGGCGTGCATTGGCGTGACGTGCGACGCGGGGACGCATTGCGCGGGCGGGACGTGCGTGGATGATTGCATGGGCGCGGTGTGCCCGACGGGCCAGACGTGCATGGCGGGGCAATGCGTGGAGAACCCGAGCAGCTCGGACGCGAGCAGCAGCTCGTCGGGGATCTTCGGCACCGGCGGCGAGGGCGGCGCGGCGGGCGGCGGCGGGATGGGCGGCACGGCGGGGAGCGGCGGGAGTGGTGGTCCCGGCGGCCCCGACTTGAGCGGCAGCGAAGGGTCGTGCGGATGCCGGGTGGCGGGAGACGAGGAGACGACGGGTGCCGCGTGGGCGGCGCTGGCGATGATGGGGCTCGCGGCCATGCGGCGGCGGCGAGCGCGCTGAGGTTTGCCCTGGGCGTGCCCGGCGCGGGACGTCCTACGCCCCACCTCGCCCGAGGCTCCGTCCTCGAAACGCGTGCATCGTCCGCGTTCCAGCGGAAAACCTCCCCGAGACACGCGCGCCCCTCGGGACGACGAATTCACGCCCGGCCCGAAGCTCCATATCCATGCCATTGATGCGCAGCACGTAGCTGCCTTCCAGGACGGCGAGGTATTCGTCGGCGTCGCGCCACTGCTCGTCCGTATCCGCGTCGGTCTTGGCGTGGCAAAGCAAGATCTGCGTGCCATCCGCGCCGTCGAACACGTAGGCCTCGACGCCGGGGATGTGCAGGGAATCCGCCGCGACGTGGTTCGCCGCGCTCGTCAGGAAGGCCGGGAAGCTGCCCAGGCCGAAACGCGCGGCGTACTCCGCATTGAGCGCGGAGAAGCGCGCCTTGTCGAATCCGGCGGCCGGCGTTCCGTCGACCGCTGCCTCCAGGTTGTCGAGGCAAAAGTGCCAGCCCGTCGCGTCGCGGGCGACGTTCGCGCGCTCCGCCGGGATCGTCGTGAAGATCAAGAGGCAGCCTTTGCCCTCGGGCACGAGCTCCCACCGGAGCACGTCTCCTTCCCACGTGTATTCGAGCAAGCGCGGCGGCTCGAAGACCAAAAGTTTTCCCGCGCCCGGCGCGCCTTCCTCGAAGAAGAACTGCAGCCCGGCGCCGGCCTCACGGGCGCCTTCGATGCGGGCGGGGAACCAGTGGGCGAGCTCCTGGGTTTCCGTGAGCGCGCGCCAAACCTTTTCGGGGGCGTGGGCGAGGCGCCGCTCGAATCGGAGCTCGACGTGATTGCCTTTTGTGGTCAGGGTCCCGTTTTTCATCGTTTCCTCCTCGGGGGCGGGCTCGGGCGGGCGCTCGCGGGGGGGTCGTCCGCCATCGTGGTGAGGTGGCGCTCGAGCGCGTCGAGCCGCTGCGACCAGAGCTCGCGATACGGCGCGAGCCAGGCGTCGAGCTCCACGAGGGGCTCCGGGCGCAAGCGGTAGAGCCGGCGCTGCGCGTCCTGCTCCACATCGACGAGCCGCGCATCCTTGAGCACGCGCAGGTGCTTGGACACGGTGGGCTGGGTGAGCCCGAGCCGATGCGAAAGCTCCCCGACAGGGCAACGTCCCTCGCGGAGAACGTCGAGGATGCGCCTTCGGTTCGGCTCTGCAACGACTTCGAACGCGCTCAACATGGACGCGCATATGCCCATCAAGGCATATACTTGTCAAGGCATGTACGATCCGAAGCGCCTCGCCTGAACAAATTTCCCCGTCGGATCGTTGACACGAGCGCGAGCGCACGATGGGCTGGGGTGCGATGGCCGAGACGACCGAGATCAAAACCGTGGGAGATGTCACAATCACCATCCGGCGACCCAAGAGCAGGCTCGCGGAGTTCGCGGGCCAGGTCCGTGTGGTGCTCGGAAAAGACCTTCCCGACGACGTCGCGGCGTTCTACGAAAGGAGCGACGGCCTCACGTTCCGCGCCACCCGCGGCGGCGTGCCCCTCGGCGAGGAGGCCTCTATCTGCGGGCTCGAAGCGGCCTTCGCGGGCTTTCGCCCGCACCGACAATACCGTCGCAGGAGCGACTACGAGAACGACGTGGAAGCGGGGGATCTTTACGATCAGCCGTTCTGCGAGGAGCTCTGGAGCGACGGATTCGACGTGGCGTCGAAGCGCGATCTCGATCGCCTGAACACGCTGAAGCGGTCGAAGCTGCTCGTATCCGTCCCCGGCGCGTCCGCATGGCTCACCATCGACCCCTTCGATCCGAAGGGCGCACCCTATCGGATCGGCCTCGCGCAGGACGGATGCGAGCTCTTCCCCCTCGAACTTTCGTTTTCGGACTTCGTCGCGTGGTTTTGTCGTTTCGGGGCGGCCCCCTGGTACCTCGCCTTCGCCGGCAAGAAGGCCGAGAAGGCGATGAACATCGATTTCGTGGCCGAGATCGAGAGGAACCTCGCGGCGTATGCCGGTGCGTTCCCGGCCGAGGTCGCGGCGCTCCTCCAGCGGGTGGATCGGCGGCGAAGACCCCACGCGTCGGGTTGACTTGATCCTGTACGTCGAGAACCATGTCGTGATGGATCCCTTCCTCGCCTTCATTCCGCTTTCCAACTGGCTGCGGGGCTTCGACCGCTACGGGATGCGGTATTCGAAGGCGCTGATCGGTGAATCGAGGTTTCCCGACGCGTTCTACATGCTGAAGGAGGACGAGCGCTGGGCGCCGGGACTCGAAAAGGCGCGGCGGCTCGTGGCGAAGCTCGGTCGGCCAAAGGATCGCGTGGTGGCGCTGCGGGCGCGGCTCCCGGTCGGGCCCGCGGGGATGCGCCCGAACGACGTGACCGGCACGGGCATTGGCTGGCGCTGGCCAGCGAGCGAGATCCCGCTCTCCGGCGTGGCGTGGGTCGACGAGAAGGATTCGCTCGTCCCCACGCGGCACGAGGAGATCACCGCGGAGGCCTTCCGCCTCGACGACGACAGGCTCGTCGAATGGGCGAAGTGCCGGCCGCGGAGCGTGTCGGTGCTGCCCGTCGCGAAGGCCTGCCAGGCGCGGTGTGGCTTCTGCTTCTCGAAGGCGAGCGTGTCCGATCTCGCGCGCCAGCGGAGTGGCACGCTCGCGCATTCTCTCACCTGGGCGAAGCTCGCGAAGGAGCGGGGCGCCGAGCGCGCCGTCATCACCGGGGGCGGCGAGCCGACGCTGCTCGAACCCGAGAAGCTCCGCGCGCTCGTGCGTGGCCTCGCGGGGTTGTTCCCGACAACCTTGCTCATCACGAACGGCGCGCGCCTCGACCTCGCGCAGCTCGAAGCCCTCCGGGAAGCCGGGCTCACGACGCTCGCGGTGAGCCGCCACGGCGTGACGCGAGAAGACGATGCGCGGATCATGGGGATCGAGGTCGACTCCGGGGCGCTCGGGCGTGCGCCGGGGCTCCGCACGCGGGCGATTTGTGTGCTCCAGCGGGGCGGCGTCGACGACGCCGCGAAGGTGCGCGCCTACCTCGAACGCAGCGCCGCCGAGGGGTTTCAGGAGGTTTGTTTCAAGGAGCTCTACGTTTCGAGCCTCTCGGAAAACCCGTGGGCGCCGAGCCTCGCGAACCAGTTTTGCGAGACGAACCAGGTGCCGCTCTCGCTCGTGCTCCACACGCTCGCCGAGCTCGGCTTCGAGAAATGCGCGGAATTGCCCTGGGGGAGCCCCGTGTTCGAAGGCGACATCCAAGGCCACGCGCTGCGCGTGGCCGCGTATACGGAGCCCTCGGTCGGCTGGGAGCGCACGCATGGGATCGTTCGCTCGTGGAACGTGATGGCCGACGGAACCTGCCTCGCCTCGCTGGAAGATCCGAGCTCCACGTTATGAACCACGAAACCTTCCTTGCGCGCCGCGCCGAGCTCCGGGCCGCGCGGCCTTCGCTCGTCGACCTCGCGGAGCTGAACGTCTACCGGAGCCTCGGGCGTGCCTTCCCCTCCATCGTGCCCTCGACCCACCCGGAAGCGCCTTATCGTTGTCACCTCGCGGAGCGATTCCTCGCGCACCTCGATCTCCCGCAGGCGCTGAAGCCACGCACGCAGGTCAGCCACGGCGTCCGCCGCTCGCTTCGCGCGCTCTTCGGGCTCCTCGCAAAGCGGAACGCGCGTGTCGGCGTGCCCGCCGATGTCTACCCCGTCTATCTGCACCTCGCGGCGGAGGCGGGCGCGACGATCGTCCCGTGGGAGGCGCGCGTCGGTCTTCCCGCGCTCGACGCGCTCGACGTATTGTTGATTTGCGAGCCCCTGAAGCCCTGGGGCTCGGCGCTCGCGCCCCACGAAGCGGACGCGCTCCGGCGCTGGGCGCGTGCGGACGACCGTCGTATGCTCATCCTCGATTCGGTTTATGCGACGCCGCCGACGCAGGTCTCGCGGGCCTTGCTCGAAGACGAGAGCGCCGTTTTCCTCACGTCGCTCTCGAAGGGCTGGCTCGTCCCGGATCACGCGGGGATCTGCATCGTGCCCGAGCGCTTCCAGAAGGAGACGCGGGACGTGTTCGCCGAGCTGCCGAAGGACGAGGTGCGCCTTCGAATCGGATATGCGGCGCTCACCGAACATGCTGCCCGTCCCCAGGAAGTCTCGGCCGCCTTGCGCGAGCGTGCGCGCAGGCTCGACGCCCTGACGAGCGCGAGGCCCGAGCTGAGAGCCTCTCCGTGCACCGGCTACTTCGCGACCTCGTCGAGGTCGTTCCACGAATTGCTGGAAATGGGCATCCTCGGCGTCCCCGCGACAGTCTTCGGCGGACCCGAGGACCTCAGCGTGCTGTCGAGCCTCGAAGGCTGAGCCGCCGGCCGCTCTCCGGCCGGTGGGTCTTCGGGCGGTTGGGGATGACGTCCGGAGGGTCGAGGCTCCATGACGATCGCAGATCCCGTGGCCTCGTACCGACCATTGCCGGCGTTTGCCGCGATCGCTCTCGTCCTCGTGTCCGGCGCTCGCGCCTCGGCCGTCACGCCGCCGCCCGTCTCGGCGCGGGCGGGCACGGCCAGGGTCGACCGCAGCAAACCGAGCGGTCCCACGCCCATGGTGCAACGCGGGCTCATCCTGCCCACGGGGCTGCTCGATCCCTACATGAGCACCTTCGTCGAGCGCCCCATCGATAGAGGCTTCCATCGCTTCGGGGCGAGCATCGGCACGTTATGGGGCATCGTCCCCGAGGTGCACGTCGATCTCCAGATCGGCCCCTATTACATCGGCCAGGAGCCGCTTCCGGGCACGAACCGCCTCACCTTCACCGGTCGGTTCGTCAAAACCCGGCCCGTCGACCTCGGCGCCTCCTTCATGACCGTCTTCGACCCGAACCCCACGCACCCGTTCGTCAGCTACGTTCAGCCGGGGCTGCCTGCCATCCTCCGTCCGAACAAGCACCTCCGTATCGATACCGGCGTCTATGTCCCCTGGTATCCCACCACGGATTCGCATGTCGGCGTTCGTGTCCCGCTGAACGTGTACGTCCAGCTCGCGGAGCGTTTCCACATTGGCGGGGCGAGCGTCCTCATCGTCGGCGACCTCCGTGATCCGCGAGCGACCACGTCCGTTCCTCTGGGGTTGACCGGCGGCTACAGCGCGGGCCCGGAGCTCGATTTCCTGGCGCTCACGCCCTATGTGACCTGGACGCGCTTCTATTCGTCCGCGACCGGCGCCCTGGACACGCGCGCGTTCGTCGCCGGACTCATCGCCGACTTCATTCTCGATCTTCGGTAAATCAGACGTCACGGGGCGCGTGACGTGACTCGGGTTACCTCCTATCCTCGGGATCGGAGGTTCCCATGCATTTTCTTCACCGCTCGTTGCAATTTGTAGTCCCTGCGGTGCTCGTCCTCTCCGCGTGCACGGTCACGCCCCATGGCACGTTCTCTTCGGAGAGCGGCGCCGAGGTGGGCGAATCGAGCGGCGGGCAGGGCGGGAGCGCCGGGGCCGGCGGAATGGGCGGCGGGAACGGCGGAATGGGCGGCGCGGGCGGAGATCTTTTCGGCGATGGCGGATTCATGGGCGCGGGAGGTGGATCCGGCGGCGACGGCTGCGTGGACGAGGCGAGGCTCGTGTACATCATCGGCCAGGACAACGAGCTTTACAGCTTCAACCCGCCCACACTCGAGGTGAAGCTCATCGGCGTGATCGATTGCCCCACCGGCGGCCTCGGCACGCCGTTCTCGATGGCCGTCGACCGCCGAGGGACGGCGTGGATCCTCTTCAGCGACGGCCGCATCTACCACGTCGACGTGAAGACGGCGGCCTGCGCGGCGACCAAGTTCACCCCGGGACAGCAGGGGTTTACCACGTTCGGGATGGGGTTTGTCTCCAATGCGAAGGGCAGCGCGGAGGAGACGCTTTACGTCGCCGACTACAACGGCAAGGGCCTCGCGCAGATCGACCCGAAGACGCTCGATCTCTCGTTCGTCGGCCCGTGGGACCAGCTCTCCGGCGCGGCGGAGCTCACGGGCACGGGCGACGCGCGTATCTTCGGGTTTTTCAATTACAGCCCGATCATCATCGCGGAGATCGACAAACTCACGGGCAAAATCCTGAGCCAGGCCCCGCAGCCGACGGTGACGATCGGGAGCGGCTGGGCATTCGCGGTGTGGGGCGGCGACTTCTGGTTGTTCACGAGCCCCACGGGCGACTCGCAGATCCAGCAGTATCGACCGTCGACCGGAAAGACGACCGTGGTGAAGACGGGCCTCGGCACGAACATCGTCGGCGCGGGCGTGTCCACCTGCGCGCCGATCGAGACGCCGAAATGAGCGCTACTGGAAGTTGATGGCGATCCACCCGCCGGCCGCGCTGAAGCCACAGGCGACCTTCGAGAAGTACTTCGCGCTCATGTTCACGTAATGCCCGCACACATCGCCCGTGGCTTGCCCGTAGAAATCACAGTTCGGGCAGTTCGGGTTGTACCCTTCGTTGCAGGCGTCGCAGCCAGAGCAGCCGTTCTGATCCCGCTCGGCCCACATCCCGTCGAGGCAGCCCGAGACATTCTCGGCCCCGTGGCCCAGGCACTCGTTCTGGCCGCTGCCATTGCAGGTCGGGTAGAGGCCCATGCCCCACGACCCGTGCGCCTTGTTGTTCTCTTGATCCCACGTCGCCTGCTGATCCACGCAGGGCTCCGCTTCCTTCCAGCGCGCGAAGGGCGGGAGCCCCATCGTCGCGCGGTGCGCGTTGATCGTATCGACACACGCCTGCCGGGCCGCCTCGTACGGATCGGACCCGCCGCCGCTGCTGCTGGTCGTGCCGCCGCCGCCGTTGCCGCCGTTGCCGCCGCTGCCGCTCGACGCGCTGCTGCTCGGCATTCCTCCTTGGCCGGCGTTGCCGCCGCTGCCGCCTTCACCCGCCCCGCCTTCACCGCCGCTTCCTTGGGAATCCGCGCCCGAACACGCGGCGACGCCGGCCGCCAAAAGACACAGAAGAACCCGAGAGGCCATCTTCATCGACATGGGGAAGCTCCTTGCTACCGCCCCGAGTGTAGAGGACGACAACGGGCGCCTGGTATGGAAAACGACCCGGGCAGCCGTCAAACCCGGTGGGCGGAAGGGGCAGGGGCGCGGCGTGGCTTGCCGGCGCGGCGCTTCATGACGTACCGGAGCGCCTCCTCCAGATTCCCGAGCGTCACGACGCTCCCGAGATCCACGCCGAGGCCCACGAGCGCCGTCGCTACCCCGGGATTGACGCCCGTCACGAGCGCCGTCGCGCCGAGCAACCCGAGCGCGCGTAGCACCTTGAAGAGGTGATCGGCGGTCGTCGCGTCGACCTCGCCGATGCCCGTCATGTCGAGGATCACGTAATGCGCCTGTTCCCGCACGACCGCTTCGAGCAAGGTGGCGAGGATCTGCTCGGCGCGCGCCCCGTCGATCGTCCCGACGAGCGGCAGCGCGAGCGCGCCCTCCCATACACGCGCGATCGGCGTGGAGAGCGTGCGGATCGCGCCCTCTTGCTGCGCGATCAGGTCGAGCTGCCGGCGGAGCGTACGTTCGGCTTCGACGCGCTCGGTGACGTCCAGCGCGACGCCGAGCACGCCCTCCACGGGGCCGCCGTCCTCGCGCGTGATCGGGATGTATCGGCATTCCCAGACGGTGCCGTTCGTCGCGGCGAGGGTCGTCGAAAAGGTGCCGGCGAGGGCGCCGCGGATCGCGCCGACGATCTCGGGGACGTCCCGGTAGACCTCGAATGCACTCATGCCGACGACCTCGCCGGGCGCGAACCCGAGCGCGCGGAGCCCAGCGCCGTCGGACAGCGTGAAAATGCCGTTCTTGTCGGTGGACCAGAGGACGAGCGGGGTATTGTCGAGCATGCGCCGCAGGAAGCGGCGCTCGGCGGCGAGCGTGGCGCGCGTCTCGGTCTCCTCGGTCGTATCGCGAATGAAAGCGGCGCGTCCGAGGAGCTCGCCCTTCTCGTCGCGCAGGGCGCGAAAAAGCCATTCACAATGAAAACGCGCGCCGTCTTTCCGCACGCACGGGGCCGTGAACGATTGCGGGCTCGTGGGGTCGAGCTGCGAGACGAGCGCGCCCGGGTCCGCGTCCGTCGCGGGGCCGAGGAGATCGCGTATCGTTTTTCCGATGACCTCGACCCCGACGTACCCGAAGATCCGCTCGGCCTCGGGGTTCCACGCGACGATGGTGCCCTTCATGTCGAGGCCCACGATGCCCATCGGCGCCTCGCGCGTGAGCGCACCCAGCAGTCTTGCATCCTCGAAATGAGCCGGCGCAGCACGTTCCTCGATCCCCATCTGGCCCGTGTACCAAAAGAGCAGCCGGCCGGAAAGCGCTGTCCTCCCGCGGGAGTACGCTTCGCTACGGGGGGATCGGGGAGGCGTGGGACGTCATGGAGGTGACGGTGAGCATCCCTCCCTGGTGCGAACGCGGAGGGTTTGGCGGAGCGAGCCCGTTTGCCTCACGAAAGCAAGGGCTGGGTCGAAAGGCGAGGCGAGCGCGCCGCGCCATTGGCACGCCCGTGCTCGACGAGCGCGTCGCCCGCCGGCCGGAGCACCTGCGCCGCCGCCTGCCGCCGCAACGAGGTGACCTCCTCCGTGGGGAGGAAACCGTGCTCCCGGGGCAACGCTTCGCCTGGGACCGTCGTGTCCTTGCAGGCCACCCGGAGCGCCTGTTCCAGCGTCGCCGCGACCTCGCGGGCGAGCGACGCGCCGCCCATGCCGATCGCCCAGCGCACGAAGGCCCATCCGAGCTCGGCGTGGCGCATCTCGTCCTCGGCGATCTCCAGCAATGCCAGGCGCACCGCGCGTGGCCCCGCCTCCTGCGCCGCCGCGGCGGCCTCGATGGCCGCGAGCGTCTCGCCCACACAACCTTCGACCACCGTGGCAAGGGTGGCCGCCGTGAGCGAGCCGAGATCCTCGAAGGCCCCGTCCACGGCGAGCGGACCGAAGCCGAGCGACGCGCCGCCATACGCCGACGCGAGCGCCATGGCGAGGCGCGCGTGCCGCACTTCGTCGAGCGCCGCTTGGTGGGCCGCCTCGACGAGCGCCGGCGGCGCGCCGAGCGCCATCAGCGCCATGGAGAATCGCGCGAACGAGGCCACGGACGCGTGCTCGTAGCGACCTCGTTCGGCCCAGCGCTGCGCGAGGCGCGCGCGCACGTCGGCCGGGAGAGCGGCCGTATCGAGCTCGCGGAGCGCGGCATTGAAATCGCGGAGGCCCTCGGCGCGATCGGCGGGCGCGTCCGGCGCGCTCGACCAGGCGCTCGGCCCTTCACGCACGTCGGCGAGCCGGGGCGTTCCTTGCACGAGGAGCGGCCGGCCATCGCAGCTGATCGAGCCGACGAGATAACAGCAGCTCTCGGTGCTGCCGGCGTCTTCATTGGCATACGGCCCGCGGAGCGGCTGGCATTCGCATTCCCCGGAGCCCGGCGGCCGTCCCGCCAGCTCGACCTTGTCCACGTCAGGACAAACGCCGTTCACGGGCGTGGTGCAGAGGGTGATGTCGCAACATTGGCCATGATAACCAAAACCGTCGTCGTACACGGGCCCGTAACAGGCGGGCGCCGGGGCAGGTTCGAGGGTTTGGGGAGCGTTTTCCGTGTCGGGGGCCCCCGGGCCGCCCTCGACGTTGGCCCCACACCCCGAGGCGAGGAGGAGGCTTGCGCCCCATTGAGAAGCGATGAGAAGGCGATGCAGGTAGACACGCATGCGGATTCACTTGGCAATCCGCGTGCCGCCGCTCGCACGTTGGTTTTTGCGTCCGATGCATCGTTCGGGCTGTGCCGGCTTGTGCCGAGCGTGTCGGGGCGTGCTACCCCCTCGGCGTGACCACGGCCGCCCGTCCTCCGCTCCCGCTCCCGATCTCCACGCCCCTCGCGCCGCCCGACGGCTTCGACGCGCGCCTCGCGGAGATAGGCGTTCGCCTCGACGAGCCCGTCCTCGCGAAGCTCGGCGACTACCTCGCGCGGCTGCTCGCGATGAACGAGCAGATGAACCTCACCGCGATCAAAGATCCAACCGAAGCCTGGGAAAAACACGCGCTCGACGCGCTCACGCTCTTGCCCTTGCTCGGGGACGTCGGCGCGGGATCACGGCTCGTCGATATCGGCTCGGGCGGCGGGTTGCCCGGCATTCCGATCGCGATCGCCCGGCCCGATCTCCAGGTCACGTTGGTCGACGCGACGCAGAAAAAAACGGCGTTTCTCTCGGCCGTCGCGGAAGCGCTTGGCCTCACGAACGTGGAAGCACGCGCGGGCCGCGCCGAGCAGCTCGGGGCTTCGGAGCTTCGCGGGGGGTTCGACGTCGTGACCGCGCGCGCCGTGGCGCGGTTGCATGCGCTCGTGCCGCTCACGGCGCCGTTCGCGAAGCCGGGCGGGCTCGTGCTCCTCGTGAAGGGCCAGCGCGCCGACGAAGAGCTCGCCGAGGCCAAACGCGTGCTCGTCGAGCAAGGGACGACCCACGAGAAGACGGTCGCGACGCCGACGGGGCGGATCGTCGTGCTCCGGCGAGGATCGGGCGAGGCGCGGCGCAAGGGAAAGCGGTGAATACGCGCGCCCGGCCGGGGATTCCACTGGCCGCATGATTTGCATTTCGGCCGAGAGCTCGAACGTCGATGGCACGATCGGATGGCCGTCGTCGTCCCTCCCACGCCCGCGCCACGCGTCGCTCAGGCAGACCTCGCGGACACGACCGAAAGTTGCTCCTCGATCTGCCCGATCAACCACCCGATGAAATTCTCTTTGGGCATGACGCTCGAAACGTGGAGCCCCGACCAGATGGGCGAGCGGACCGAGGAGGTATCGCAGCTCTGCACGACCACGGGCACGTCGCGGATGCGGGCGTCGCTGCGGATCGCGCGGACGAGCTCCACCCCGTTCATCACCGGCATGTGGATGTCCGTGATGACGAGCGCGACCGCGTGCGACGCGAGGAGGGAAAGCGCCTCGCGTCCGTTCTCGGCTTCGAGCACCTGAAACCGTGGCTCCAGCACCGATCGATACACGTGGCGCAGGAACGGGTCGTCCTCGACGAGCAAGATGGCCCCGCCCGTGGCCCCGCCGAGGACACGCGCCACCACCGCCCGCAGCTCCCCGGCCGTGACCGGCTTCTCCACGTACCCCGACACGCCGTGGAGGATGGCCTCGGCCTCGCGCTTGACCACGGTGACGAAGACCGTGGGAATGCCTTGGCTCCTGAGCACGCGGTTCAGGGCAAACCCATCCATCTCGGGCATGAGGACGTCGAGCAGGGCGAGATCCGGCTTCCACGTCGAGAGCATCCGGAGCGCGTCACGACTGCCCGGGCTCGTGCGAACCTCGTGCCCGACGTCGGCGAGCGCGGAGGCCATCCACAGCCTGGTTTCGTCGTCGTCGTCCACGATCAGGAGCTTCGCCATGGCCCGTCCTTCCCTCGCTCCGCTTTCCTTCATTCACGCCGCCCTGGCCCCTGTCGAGGTGGCAGCCCTGCGGAGGCGGAACCAGAACCGGGCCCCTCCCTCGGGAGGCGCGGCGTACCCGATCGCGCCGCCCCAGCGCTCGACGGTGATGCGGCAGAAATAAAGCCCGAGCCCCGTGCCCGCCTCGGGCCCGATCCCCCGGCCGAACCGCTCGAACAGCCGCGCCGCGAGCGAAGGCGGCACGCCCGGCCCCTCATCCTCGACGCTCACTTCGAGGCTCGTGTCGTCCCCGCGCACGCGCACGTGCACGTGGCCCCCGACCGGGCTGTGGCGGACGGCGTTGTCGAGTAAGTTCGCGAGGACCCGCACGAGCCGCGGCTCGTCCGCGACGACGAAGCTGCCCGGCGGCGGCGCGTCCCGCTCGATCCGCACGTTCCGGCCGCGCGCCGTGCGCTCGTGCTCGGCCACGACGCGGGGGAGCACGACGTGCAGATCGCACACCACGGCCTCCTCGTGCGTGGCGTCGAGGCCGCCGTGCTCGGCGGCGAACACGGTCAGGATCTCGCGGATCATCGAGCGCTGCCGGAGCGCGGCGTCGAGCGCGGCGTCGAGCAGGACGCCGTCCTCGCCGGGCGGATTCCGCTCGTCGAGGGACGAGAGCACGCCGAGGATCGTCTGGAGCGGGCTCGCGAGGTCGTGGACGATGCAATGCATGAGGATGTCTTTTTGTTCGATCTCGCGGGCGAGCGCGTCGTAGGTGATGCGCAACTCGCGCGCGCGCTGAAGGACCAGGCGCCGCTCGTGGAAGAGCTCGTCGCAGCGGGTGATCACGAGCAGGCGCGAGGAGCCCACGAGGAGCGCGGTCGCTTCGAGGGGCAGCTCCTCGCCGCCTTCGGCCGTCTCGCACCAGACGTCGGAGTCGATCCGCGTCGCGCCTTCGCCCTGCCAGACGGCCTCCGCCTCGGGCAGGAAGACCTCGAGGAACGGGAACAGGCTCTCCACGCGGATGGGCGTGTCCGGGTGGAGCACGCCCCGCATCCGGTGCGCGAACCAGGCGGGCGCGTCGCCGCGTTGCAAGAACGTCCCGTCCGGCTGGCGTTCGAGGACGACCTTCCCGAGGGACGCGAGGATCGAGCTTGCGATCGAGGTCTCCATGCGAGCGAGCCCTTCAGCGCGGGAGCAGCGCGTGGCCGAGCGCGCGGAAGGCCTCTTCGACGCCCGCGCCGGTCTTGGCGCTGGTCTCGAAGACGGGCCAGCGCGCGGCGAGCTCCCGCTCGGAGGCGTCGTCGAGCTCCCACAAGGCGCGCAGATCGGCCTTGTTCAGCACGAGGACACGCGGGACGTCGCCGAGCAGCGCCGCGGCGGTGTGGTGCAGGGCGAGCGCGGTCTCCACCGTCGCGCGGCGGGTCCCGTCGGCGACGAGGAGATACCCCGCGGCGCCGCGCAGGTACGAGAGGCGGACGCGCTGGAACTCGTCCTCGCCGCTCAGATCCCAGAGGACCAGGACGATCTCGTGATCGTCGTAGCGGATGTGCTTCGTCTCGATCCTCGTCCCGATCGTGGTCTGGTACGTGTCGGAAAAGATGCTGCGGACGAAGCGCAGGACGAGGCTCGTCTTGCCGACGCCCGTGGCGCCGAGCAGGCACACCTTGCGCTTCGCGAGCGTGCTCATGAGCCCTCGCGCGCCGGCGAAAGACGCACGACGAACGTGACCTTGGGCGCAGCCAGAACCGCGTCCCCGACGCCCCGCGCGGCGAGCGGCTCGGTCGGGACGCCCCGCGCGCCGAGCTCGGTCGACACGCTCGACGCGCGCTCCTCGCTGAGGCGCTGATTTCTCTCGGGTGTGCCCGTGGCGTCGGCGTGCCCCACGATCTCGATCCGCGCGGAAAGGCCGCCCCGTGGAGCGGCGTCGAGGAGCCCTTGCACGGCGCGCGCCGCGGCGTCGAGGCGGGCGCGCTCGGCTTGGGACGGGCGGGCCGAGCCGCGCGGGAACACGATCTCGATGCCCTCCAGCGTGGCCGCCGCCGCCTTTGCGGTACGGAGGGCCTCGGCCTCGAAGAGGCGCGTATCATCGAGCGCCGTGACGCCCGGCAGGCTCGTGGAGAGCAGCCGCGCCCGGTCGATCCAAGCGCGCTCGGCGACGCCCGCGATTCGAAGCGTCCCGTCGGCGAGGCCCAGCGAGACCCCGGCCGGCGGCCGGAGCACCTGGGCGGCGCGTCGCTCCGTGAGCGGAGGATCCAGCGAGTAGATCGGCTTGAAGCGCAGCTCGACCTCCGAGACGCCGAGCCCATGGCGCGCGAGCAATGCGGCCGGATCCTTCGCGAGGGGATCCCCGAGCCCCTCGACGAAGCTGCGCCCTTCCTGACGCCCCGTCCTCGTCACCAAAAGGCCAGGCTCTTCGCGGAGCGCCTCCACGTACGCGTCGAAGCGTCGATTCCGGTCGTGCACGGTCTTCCACCCGATCCCGGCGCCGACGAGGGCGATCGTTGCGATGGCGGCGAGCACGAGCACCCCGCGGCGGCGGCTCGTCGGCTTCTGGATCCGCTCCTCCCGCATGCACCCGACGAGCGCGTCGTGGGCCTTCTCGAACGCGGCCACCTCGCCTTGGAAGTGCAAAAGGGCGTCCGCGTAGGTCCGGTGGATCTCCTCCAGCGTCTCGGCGAGCGACACCTCCACGTCCTTCGACGCGACGCCGCGGACGATAGCGACCAGCATGGCGCGCGGGCCGTGCTCGACGATGCCGGTCAGCTCACCGACGCAGAAGCGCGACAACCCGGCTTCTTTTTTTTCACGAAAGGCGTCGCGGGCGAAATCGTCGATGGCCGCGAGCATCGCCGACACCTGATCGGGATCCTCCGACGTCACGTCCTCCGCGGCCACGTGCTGCAACACGATCCCGCTCTCGTGGTGCACCAGGAACACGTGCTCCACCCGGTAGGCGAGGCTGTGGCGCATCACGACCTCGACGAAGGGACGGCCGGTACGGGCCGCCTCGATGCGCCAGCGCAGGCTCGTCAGCGTCATCGTCCGCTGGACCATCTCGTCGACCCGCAGGACGAGCGCTTCGAGCGCGGCGCGGGCGGCCTTCCGGACGGCGGGGCCGATCGAGGGGAAGATGGCCTCCGCGAAAAGCTCCGGGTTCTTGCGGACAGCGTCGTGGATGCTCGCCAGCATGAGAGGCTGCATCGCGGACGCGAGCTCCTCGCCGCGCTTCTGGCTCACGACGGCCGCGCGGGCCAGCACCTCGCCGATGGCCTCGGCGAGGGCCTCGGGCGTCTCGAGCTTGTGTTCGAGGGACTTCAGCCGGTCCTGTTCGGGTTTGACGAGCAGCGGGCGGAGGTCGTCGAGGGTGTAGTCGTGGTCTCGCCGCCGCGCCCGCGCGCGCAGGCGGGCGCTCATGACTGCTCGGCGCGAGGCTCCGGCGTGCGTGCTCCCTCGACGACCCCGCTCACGGGGCCACCGGCCTCGGACGGCTCCCCGGTGTACACGGCGAGCTCCCGCTGGAGCGTGGACATGAGCTCGTCCCGGAGCGAGCGGGATTGCTCGACGAACCCCTTGGCCTCGTCGAGGATCTGCTGGCGGAAATCACGTTGCGCCCGGACGAGCCCGTCTTCGAGCTTCTTGATGCGCTGGTCGAGCTCGGCGACGGCGTCCCGCGCCTCGCGCGCCACGTTGTTCAGCGCGACCACCTGCGCCGCGCGGTCGGACTCCCGCTGCGTGCCCTGCGCGTCCGTCTCTCGCTTCACGTGGGCTTCGAGCACGTCGATCATGCGCCTCGTATCGGCGCGCAGCTCGTCGCCTTGTGATGCGACGAGGCCCTCGATGCGCGCGAGCTTTCGCTCGAAATCGCGAACGATGGCCCCGAAGAGGATCTCGCGCACCTGATCGAGGTTGTTCGCCGGCGGCGTCGCTGCGTGCGTGGTCCCCCTGCTTTCGAGCTCCGCGCGTGCACTCGGGTTCATGGCTCCCCTCGTCCCGACCGGCCTCTCGCGTGGACTCGGCCGCGAGCGTTCCGGGCCCCCTTGTCGTCCAGATGCGCTGGAATCCATAGGAAATAACTCCCTTGGCCGCGCTGGATCCATAAAGCCGTGGACGCTCATCGCCACCCCGCGGCGCCGCGCCCACCGCTGGCGTCGGCCGATCGGATCGGCCGACGCCCGGCGGCTCAGAACTGCTGCTCGATGTCGATCAGCCGCTCCTCGAAATCGATCTTCCGCTTGGGGGCGGCCGGGCTCGGCGAGGGCGGCGATTGCATCTGCTTGCGCCGCACGTCGAACACGAGCGAGGGCGGGTATTCGACCTGATACGACACGCGGAACTCGCGCTCCTCGCGCGGCGCGAGCGTCATCGTGAAACGAACGATCCCCTTCGCGTCGGGTTTTTCGTTGGGCGTGATCTTGACGTTGCTCACGCGGATCTCGGTGTTCTCCGAGACGGGGATGCGCTCGGCGAGGACCACGGTCACGGGGCGATCCGACAGGTTCTTCGCCTTGCTGACGAACGAGAGCTGCATGCGGTTTCGCGCGTTGCGCTGGAGCGAGCTCTGGTGTTTGTCGAGCTCCCGCGTCAGCTTGACCTGGTCGGCCACACTAAAAAAGACGGAAAAATCCTCGTCCTTGGTGACGAAATCGATATCGGTCATGCCGAGGAACGCGCCGTCCTGGTACCGCGCGACGCTGCCGGGCAGGAGCGGCTGGCCCGTCTTGTTGGCCATCTCCAGGGTGACGGCGGCGTTGAGTGACTCTTCCGGGGCGGCGATGATGCGGCGTTGCGCCTTGATGCGGCTCGACCCGGTGCGGAGCCGGATCGAGCGGCCGTCCGAGCGCACGATCGCCGGATCCTTCGCGATGAAATGCGCCGTCGTGCCGCGCGTCTGCAGGCCCTGGAAGATCTGCACGGTCTTGCTCTGCACGCGCTCGAGCAGCGCCAGGTTCGACGAATAGGATTGATCGAACTGCTCCACCTCCGAGACGCGCTGAGACGACGCCTGGTTCATCCGGTTCCAGTGGCGGTTTTGCTCCTCGAATTTCTTCTGCGCGGAGCTGAACGAGGTCACCTGCCGCGTCACGCTCCGCGTCACCT
The DNA here is from genome assembly GCF_029946465.1 of Polyangium sorediatum. Lineage (NCBI taxonomy): Bacteria > Pseudomonadati > Myxococcota > Polyangiales > Polyangiaceae > Polyangium > Polyangium sorediatum. The sequence continues at coordinate 22,737 of NZ_JARZHI010000065.1, read as the reverse complement.
CCTGCGTCTTGCCGAGCGCCAGCATTTCGAGCTCCGGGATCCGCTCGCTGTCGGACGAGGACTGCGTCGAGAACGAGAGCTCCGCGTGGCTCCAGTCTTCCCCCGTCGTCTGCGTGACCACCGCGAACGACGTGAGCTCCACCCAGTCGGGATCGGCCGCGCTGGCGCGCACCTCGTGCATCGGCTCCCACGTCGCGCCGGGCGTCGCATACGTGAGCGTCAGCGACGCATTCGCGGCGGCGGTGCCTTGCACCGTCACGAGCACCGTCGTCTCTTCCAGCTTGGTCAGGCGGCGCAGCTCCTCCAGATTGCGGGCGCTCGCCTCCACGTCGGGGGCGAGCTGCTCGCGCGCGGCCTGCACCTCGCGCCGCGACGTGCTCGTCTTGCGCAGCGCCCCGGAGACGAAATCGATCACCTGGCCGTAGGTGTCGACCTTGATGTCTTTCGTGACGGCGTCTCCTTCGAGCTTCTCCACGGAAAACACCTTGATCGATTCGACGTGTTGTTGCTGCGCGTTCAGGATCGCGAGCTCGTCGTCGAGCGCTTGTAGCTTCCGGAGCAGCGCCCTGTGTTTCTCCTCGACCTTGCGAAACCCTTCATCCGTGGATCGCGCGAGGAAGCGCCGCTCGACGACCACGTCCACGATCTTTCCGGCGCTCGTGGCGGCGCGCACGGAGCCTTCGTCGACCCAGCCGGGCAGCTTCTTGAAACGGAAGACCGTGGGCTCGGTCGTCAGGGCCACCGCCGCCTCGCGGCTCACGAGGGCCCGATCGGAGTACACCGTGACCTTCGTGATCCGCGACGCCACGCCTCGGTCGGCGGGGTCTTCGGCCGTATCGGCGACGCTCGCGGCGAGGGCGAACACGGGCGGCGTGCTTTGCGGCGGCGTGTTTTCCGCGCGCGGCGTCACGGCCGGGGGCGTGCTCGTACACCCGAGGGCTGCGGAAACCAGGAGAGCGAGGGCGATCCACTTCGAAGGGCGGGGCGGCGTCATGGAAGGCCCTACTGTACGAGCGAGACGCGCCGAAGATCTATTTTTCCCGCCGTGTGACCCAGCAAGCCGCGTGCGGTACGATGCCGCCATGCTTCTCCCGACGCTGCGCTACCAGCTCGACATCTCCTGGGCTCTCCTCTCCCTGCATTTGGACGGCCTCCGCGACGAAATGTGCCTGTGGGAGCCCGCGCCCGGCGCGTGGACGGTGCGGCCCGCGAACGGCCGCTGGGTCGCCGATCTCGTCCTGCCCGAGCCGGACCCGCCGCCCACGACCACGATCGGCTGGGTGACCTGGCATATCGGCTGGTGGTGGACGGGCGCGTATGCCCATACCTTCGGCGCGAAGCGCGGCGAGCCGCTCGACATGATCGAGCACGCGAAGACCGTGGACTGGCCCGGCAGCGCCGAAGCCGCCGCCGCGTGGCTGACCCGCTTGCGGGATCAATGGTCGAAGGCGCTCGACGGTCTCACGGAGGCCGATCTGGACCAGCACGTCGCATGGTTCGACAAGCCCCTCGGCCACGTGATTGCCTGGGCCAACATCGAGCTCATGAAGAATGCCGCCGAGGTGGGCCAGCTCAGGCTCCTGTACAGGGCGCGCCAGGGCTGAACGACCGGAGCATGGGTCTCCTCTCGCGCCACAGGATTGCAGCGCGCACGTGGGACGAGGCCGTCGCTTCGGGGGATCGAGGGCGAGCCCAAAGGCGACGGGGACGTGTGCGCGAGAGAGGGGGGGCAGGGTCGGAAGAGGCGAGGCCGAGTCTCCGGAGACACGAGGTCGAGCCTTGGAGACACGAGGTCGAGCCTTGGAGACACGAGGTCGAGCCTTGGAGACACGAGGTCGAGCCTTGGAGACACGAGGTCGAGCCTTGGAGACATGACGACGCGTCTCGGGAGAGCGCGGCCGAGCCTCCGGAGACACGAGGTCGAGCCTTGGAGACGCGAGGTCGAGCCTTGGAGACACGAGGTCGAGCCTTGGAGACACGAGGTCGAGCCTTGGAGGGACGACGACGCGTCTCGGGAGAGCGCGGCCGAGCCTCCGGAGACACGAGGTCGAGCCTTGGAGACACGAGCGCGAAGGAAGGCGCGGCGGGCTCGAATCCCGCGTGCGTGCGAGCCCGTCCTGCGCGGGCGCGGAAAACCCCGTCTTGCGACGGCCACCGGCCGGCGTTACGAGCCGCGTGCGGCGCTCTGGCTCCGCACGTCGGGGGAGGGAACAGGCATGGCGCGCGTGGCGAGGGCGCTCGGCCACCGGCGAGGGGGCGAAGCGAAGGGGGGGAGCAAGCTCGAGGCCCGCTCCTCGCGGTCGATGCTCGTGCCGCTCGTGCTGGCGCAGTTCCTCGCGAGTTACGATTCTTCGAGCATGAACGTCGCCATCAGCCGGATCACGGCGGACCTCGGGACGACGGTCACCGGCGTGCAGACGGCCATCACCGTGTTCACGTTGACCATGGCGGCGCTGATGATCCCGGGCAGCAAGCTCAGCGACATCTGGGGACGCAAGCGCTGCTTCGTGCTCGGAATCGCCATTTACGGGCTCGGGGCCTTCGTCACGGCCATCGCGCCCGCCCTTTCGGTCATGGTGATCGGGTGGTCGCTGCTCGAAGGCATCGGCTCGGCGCTGATGATCCCTCCGATCTATATCTTGACGACGGTCTCGTTCGCCGATCCGGTCTCGCGCGCGAAGGCGTTCGCGCTGGTCAGCGCCGCGGCAGGCCTCGGCTCGGCCAGCGGCCCGCTCATCGGCGGGCTCATCACGTCGACGATCTCGTGGCGCGCCTCGTTTTTCACCGAGGCCCTCATCACCCTCGGGATTCTCTATTCGAGCCGTCGGATCCTCGACAAAGGCCCCACCGGTCCGAGGCCCGCATTCGATCTCGTGGGCGCGGCGTTGTCCGCGGCCGGCCTCGCCTCCATCGTCATCGGCATCCTCCAGGCCGGGACGTACGGTTGGCTGCGCGCTCGCAAGGATTTCGCGCTCGGTGATTCCGTGATCCTCGCGCGAGGGGACCTCTCGCCGGTCATCGTCTTCACGGCTATCGGCGCCTTCCTGCTCGCTCTCTTCTTCGTCCACGTACGACGCCGGGAACGGTCGGGAAAAACGCCGCTCTTGTCGACCCGGCTGTTCGCCAGCCGGACGGTGAACCTCGGGCTCGTGACACAAAACGCACAGTGGTTCCTGTTGCTCGGGACGTCCTTCGTCATCGCTGTCTTCTTGCAGGTCAGCCGGGGGTACGACGCCATTCGAACCGGCATCATCGTGACGCCCGCGACGCTCGGGATCCTGCTCGCTTCAGGGCGAACGGACCGGATGACACGGAGGTACAGCCAGCGCGCGATCATCCGCGCTGGATTCGCGACGGCCCTTTCGGGCATCGCCCTCCTGATCTTGCTCGTGCGCGCGACGGCCAGCGTCGCCCTTTTCGCGCCTGGGCTTTTTTTGCTGGGCTTCGGCGCGGGCATCATGCTCACGGCCTCCGTGAATACCGTGCAGTCGAGCGTGCCGGACGAGGAGCAGGGCGAGATCTCCGGCGTATCGCGCAGCGTGTCGAACCTGGGATCGTCGCTCGGCACGGCGATCGCGGGCGCTGTGCTGATCTCGGCCCTCCATGCAGGCATCGGCTCCCGCGCGGCGGAGAGCGTGGTGCTGTCGGCGGACGAGAAGCAATCGCTCACGGCAGCGCTCGAACGCAGCGTCAGCACCGTGAGCGACGCGGAGGTCCGCGAGGCCTTGCAGGGCAAACCCCAGGCCGTCGTGGACGAGGTGACGAGGATCAATGCCGAGGCGCGGGACCGAGCGATCGGCCTGGCCCTGGGATCGGTCTTTCTGTTCGGGCTGTTCGGCCTCGCCGCGGCGATGTTCCTCCCGAAAAACGCCGGGCGTCCTCGGCCCGAGCAAACCTCGACCTGACGCTCCCTTCGGCATGCCCGTTGCCTTTCAAAGGGACCGAAAGGAGCACATCCATGAGCGATCTCGTCGTCATTGCCTATCCCGAGGAAAACCGAGCGGCGGAGGTCATGTCGACCATCCAACGACTGAGCAGCGAGAACCTCGTTGATCTCGAGGACGCCTGTTATGTGACCAAGCGCCCGGATGGCAAGATCCGGCTCCACCAGAGCAGGGACCTCACGGCCGCCGGCGCGCTGTCGGGCGGATTGTGGGGCATGTTGATCGGCCTCATCTTCCTCGCCCCCGTGTTTGGCGCGGCGATCGGCGCCTTGAGCGGCGCGATCACGGGCAAGGCAGCGGACTATGGAATCGACGATGCGTTCATCAAGCGGCTCGCGGAGCAGATGAAACCAGGGAGCTCGGCGATCTTCACGCTCACGCGCAAGGTCACGGCCGACAAGGTCGTCCCGGAGCTCGCCAAGTACGGCGGGACCGTGCTGCGGACGTCCTTGGCCAAGGACGCAGAGCAAAAACTCGAGGCGGCGCTCCGGGGCCAAAAGGCCGCGTGAACGTGCGCCGCCCCGGCGCGTAGGAGACCGGCTCACGCAGCCTTCCGGAACCCCTCCCTCTCGGCAAGCCAATCCCGGATCACGTCGATCCGCGACCGAGCGTCCGGGCGCTCCGCGCTCACATCGGCAGGCTCCCATCGCCCTGGCACACGGCGGAGCGAGAGCGACGCGATGTCATCCGGCAGCACGGGCGCCGAGGTCAGCTCTTCGCCCTTCGGCTCGAGACCCATGAGGATACGGATGGCGAGCAAGGGCGCTCCGGACGCCCAGGCCTGCGGGCTCGATGCCGTGGGGTATTCGACGGGGAAGCCGGTCGCCTTGCGCTCGTACCCGGCGAAGACCTCGGGCAGGCGAAAACGGAAGAACCTCGCGGCGTCGAAGAGAGCCGCGCAGATGCGGCTCGCTTCCTCGCGATATCCATACCGTGCCAGGCCTGCGGCAATGAGGGCGTTGTCGTGGGGCCAGACCGTACCGTTGTGGTACTCGATCGGATTGAACCCTGCTTCACCGTCGGCCATCGTCCGGATGCCCCAGCCAGAGAAGAGCGCCGGGCCCATGAGGTGGCGGACGATCGACTCGACCTTGTCGTCCTCGACGATCCCGCTCCACAGGAGATGCCCGATGTTCGAGGTGAGGCTGTCGACCTTGCGCTTCCGACCATCGAGCGCGAGGGCGAAGAAGCCTCGCTCCGGAATCCAGAAATCTCGATTGAACCGCGCCTTGAGGTCGGCGGCCTCGCGCTCCAATCGCTCGGCGAGGGCCGCATCGCGGAAGATCGACCGTGCGAGCCTCGCACACCGGACCTTCGCATCGTACGCATACCCCTGGAGCTCACAGGTCGCGCGCGGCGTGGGCGCGAGCGTCCCGTCCGCGAACAGGATCGAGTTCCAGGAATCCTTCCAGCATTGGTTCTCGAGGCCCGTCTCGGCCCTTCGTTCGTATTCGATGTACCCGTCGCCGTCGCGGTCGCCGTACTGGTCGATCCACTGGAGCGCGGCGCGCGCGGACCTCTCCAGCCGGCGCACGAGCGCCGCGTCGCCGGTCCATCGCTCGTATTCGTCGAGCAGGATCAAAAACAGCGGGGTCGCGTCGGCGGTGCCATAATAGGGCGACTGCGGCCGCTCGCCGAAGGCGGTCAGCTCGCCGAAGCGCAGCTCGTGCAGGATCTTCCCCGGCTCCTCGTCGCGGAAATCATCACATTCCCGGCCCTGCCGCCCGCCGAGCACGACGAGCGAGGTCGCGGCGAGCTCGGGGCGGAAGGGCAGCGCTTGATAACTGGTGATCAAGCTGTCGCGGCCGAAGAGCGCCATGAACCAGGGCAGCCCCGCGGCCGGGAGCGCGAAGTGCGGGAAGATGTCGGGGTAGGGGTAGAAGCGAAGCGCGGCGAGGTCGACGAGGCTCCTCAGGTAGACTTGCTGGATGATCGGGGGATCGCTGGTCACGAGCGGCGCGTTTTCGATCCATCGCGTGAAGTCTTCGCGCAGGTCCTGCTTGAGCAGGGGCAACGCCTTCGTCGCTTCGACCGCCGTGACGTCACCGACGAGCGGGCGCACGGAGAATGTGGTCGTCCACGTGGATTTCGGCTGCAATTCGAGCTTGAACACGAAGCCCTCCTCGCTCACGTGACCGGGTTGGCTGGACGCGATGAGGGTGCGCCGCACGAAGCTCTCCCGCCGGTACCCGAGCAGGAGCTCGTGGCCCCGGACCTCACGGGAGAGCTCCCCCTTCTTGGCGAGCGCGTCCTTGACCTCGAACAGGTCGGCGAAATCGGCCGCGGCCTCGATACGAAGCTCGATCGTGATCGGCTTCAGGGAATGGTTGATGACCTCGATCTCCTCGCGGAAGCCTTCCCCGGCATACCGTCGCCGGAGGATCGAGAGATAGGGATTCTCATAGATGCTCCCGGTGCGAGGAAACAGGAAAAACTGAGCGAAGTGGTACTCCACGTTGTCCGCGGTGAGCAAGCCGGGGCACTCGCCATTGACGCGGAGGGTCCAGCGCGAGAGGTGACGCGTGTCCTTGTAGAAGAGCCCGTGCGGCTGATCCGGCCCAGCGTCGATGTCCCCCGTTCGATGGGACGTGACGAACGTCGACCCATCGAGGATGCTGATGAAACCTTCGGCCATGACGCCCTCCCTTCACGTTCCGGTTTTTCGCCGATGTACCTGCGGCGAACCGGGGAGGGGCGCAAGGTGCTGGGCAGCAGCCTACTGGGCAAACCAATCGCTGGGCCGCTGCCGCTGGGTGACGACGATACGCGCCTTCGTCCACGCGCCCGTGGAGGGCGCGATCACGCCCGAGCATTCGATGGGCCGGCTCGACGAACGCTCGTATTCGTCCATGAGGTAGAACCAACCGGAGAACCCGCTTCCGCCCTTCCTCTCGACGTCGTGCGCCCCGTAACCCGTCAGGCTGCGGTCGACCGACTCCGCCCGTCTGTCGCGGGAGCAGGAGACGTTGCCTTTGACCTTGAAGCTCGCGCCGCTCGTGGTCCCCTCGTCGACCACGAGCCAGATGTTGTTGAACGCGTACCCCGTGCCGTCCCATACAAACTGGATCTTGAAGGGTTTGTCCGGCTCCACGGCGACGCTCGCGACCTCGGTATCGGGGACGTGCAGCCCGCGACCTTCTTCCTGGTACAGCAGACACCCGCCGAAGCCGAGCCCGAGGAGGACCAAGGAAAAACAGCCGGCGCCGAGGAAAAGCCCGACACGGTTCATCTTCGCGGGCGTGTTCGGCCGGACGCCTTGCCACGGGGGGGCTTGGGGACCGGGGGGCGCCGCATTGCACACCGCGGCGACCGCGGCGACGAACGCCTCAGGGCTCACCGCGGGGAGATCGGCGCCACGAATGCGCATGATCCCTCCGCCCGGCGCGTGCGCCCACTCGGCCCAGTACGCCCGCTGCGCGCCGCCCTCGCCCTCGATGCCCCGCTCCGCCACGAAATAACGGGGCGGCTGGCCGGCCGCGCGCACGAGGGCGATGTAATGGCACTCCGTGGGCGCCTGCGGAGGCGGCAGGGTGATGAGGACCGCCTCGACGCCGGGCGCGGGGTACACCGGCGCGAGCGTGAGCGCCGAGCCGTCCGCGTGATTCTCGGGCCCGAGGCCCTCGCCCGCGGCGGCCCACGCCTGCTGCAGCATTGCGTGTCCCTGGGCCGCCGCAGCCGCCCACCACGCGGACGGGTCACGCAGCACGGCGCTCATCAAGACCTGATGCGCAAAACGGTAATGTTGTTGTCTCACCCCGGACCTCCGCCGACGCCGAGCGTCGGCGCCCCCTGGTCTCACGGGCCGGCCGTCGCGTCAATGGTTCCGTCGATCGAACGGTCGGTCCGGGCCACACGCCGCCTCGCGTCGTTACACGGTGGGAATCGTCCCGCCGTCGATCACGTACTCGCTCCCGGTGATCGCGGAGGCGCGATCCGAGACGAGGAACGCGATGAGCTCGGCGACCTCCTCGGGCCGCGCGGGCCGACCGAGGGGGATACCGCCGAGCGAATCCATGAGCCTTTGCCGTGCGGCATCCATCCCGATGCCGGCGTGCTCGGCCAGGCGCATGATCAGCGCCGTCGCCGCCGTCGTCTCGGTGAACCCCGGCGCGACCGTGTTCACGCGGATCCCGCGTGGCCCGACCTCGTTCGACACGCCTTTGCTGTACGTCGCGAGCGCGGCCTTGGCGGCGGCATACGCGAGCGTCGCGTCGTGCAGCGGCATGCGCCGCTGGATGGACGTGACGTGTACAATCGCGCCTGCGCCTTGCGCGATCATGGCGGGGAGCAAGGCGCGGTCGAGGCGAACGGCCGAGAGCAAGTCCACGTCGAGCGTGTGTTGCCAGTCGTCGTCGTCGAGCGCGAGCACGCCGCCGCCCTGGGACGTCGATCCGCCGACGTTGTGCACCACGATATCGATGCCGCCGAGCTGTTCGAGGGTCGCCGCGGCCACGGCGGCGGCGCCTTGGGCCGTGCCGACATCGGCCTTGACGAACGTCACGCCGTCGGGCAGCTCGTCGGCGTCCGACCGCGCCGTCGTGACGACCCTCGCGCCGCCGCGCACGAGGCGTAAGACCGTCGCGCGGCCGATTCCCTTCGTTCCACCGGTCACGAGGGCGCGTTTTTCCGAAAGATCAGCGATTCCTGCAGGCATGGGGCTTCCCTTCTGGCGAGCGTGGGAACGACGGACGTCCCGACCGCGTCGCGATGGGCGCAAGATTGGGCTAAGCTCTCCGCGTGACAAGAACGGACAAAAAAGTAAGGTACTCACCCGAAAGTAAGTCCCCCGCACATCAGGCCGCGCACGACACGACCGAGGCGCTGAAGATCCTCGAAGGCCGCTGGAAAATGGTCATCATCTTCCATCTCTTCGTGCAGCCCGTGATGCGCTTCTCCGAGCTCGAGCGCGCGATTCCGGAGGTCTCGCAGAAGATGCTCATCCAGCAGCTCCGCGACCTCGAGGCGGACGGCGTCGTCGCGCGCACCGTTTACCCCGAAGTGCCGCCCAAGGTCGAATACAGCCTCACCGTCTGGGGCAAGGCGTTATGCCCTGCGCTGGACGCGCTCCTCCAATGGGCCTCGTCGCCCGATGCGCCCCGGCGGAGCGACGGTCCCGTGCTCCCGAGCCCATGACCTTCCAAACACCGGACCCGCCGTGATAGGGGACATCATGACGACCGACGAAAAGGTGACCTTGAGCGAGGAGAAAGAGACCCTCCTCATCACGGTGTACGGCAAGGCGGAGGAGAGCCGCCTGCCCGATTCCCTTCTGCGGGATCGCTTCGCCGCGGACGCGATCCGGCGGATCAACTACGATTTCTCGAAGCTGAAGGTCCGCCGGGACGACATGATCTCCCTGGCGATACGCGCGCACCTCCTGGATGGCTGGACGCGCGAATTCATCACCCGCCATCCCGGCGCCACCGTGCTGCACCTCGGCTGCGGGCTCGACAGCCGCGTGTTCCGGGTCGATCCGCCCGCGACCGTCCGCTGGTTCGACGTCGACTATCCGGAGGTCATCGCGCTGCGCCGTCGCCTCTATCCGGAGCGCGCGGGGTATACTCTCCTCGGCTCGTCGCTCACGGCCCCGCAATGGCTCGACGAGGTGCCGGCGGATCGCCCGGCGATGATCGTCGCCGAGGGGGTCCTTCCGTATCTCCGCGAGGACGAGGTGCCCCGCCTCTTTGGTCGTCTCACGGCGCATTTCCCGGCGGGCGAATGTGCGTTCGACTGTTACAGCCGCTTCGGCGTGCGGCTCCTCCGGCGCCACCATTCGATCAAGGCGACCGGCGCGTCCGTGCACTGGGGCCTCGACGATCCCCACGAGCTCGAAGTCCAGGTCCCGAAGCTCGTGTTCCTGACGGAGATGTCGAGGCAAGATCCGGCGCAGCTCGCCAGGATGTCGAGGGTGGCGCGCCTGAGCTACCGCGTCTTCATGGCGATTCCGGCGCTCAAGAAGGCCGGGCGGATGGTGCGTTACCGGTTTTGAGGGACCTCGCGGCGCGCCCCCGGGACGCCGACGAGCACGTCGACGAGGGCCGCGACCATCGGGTGATGCGGCGGGTTCGCTTCGAGCCAGAAGAACTCGCCGGCGGGGTTCACTTCGAGCAGCACGTATTCGCCCTCCGGCGTCACGATGAAATCGGCCGCGCCGTATTGCATCCCCACGGCCTCCTGGTACCGGCCGAGCGCGTCCTCGACGTGCTTTGGCAGGTCGTGGTGGCGCCACGCCTCGATCATTGCGAGGCCCTTGTTGCGCCAGTCCACGTCGGCCCCCTCGAATCGCTGCGAGTCGATGCGCGCGGCGAAGACCTTCGTGCCGAACACGGTCGCGCGCACCTCATACGCTTTTTCGACGCGCTCCTGGAAGTACATCGGGCAAAGGCGGAGCTGTTCGAGGCGGTCCATCGTCTCGGGGCGCACCTCGGTCGTCATCATCACCTGGAGCTTGCCGTCGTCCTTCACGAACGGCTCCGCGCTCAGCAATTTCACGATGGCGCCCTTGGGGCAGCTCGACAGAAAGGCGCGCGCCTTGGCCGGATCGTTCGTGCCGAGCGTGCGGGGCGTTCGAATGCCCGCCTCCCGAAAGATGCGCTGGTGCAGCGGCTTGTGGTCGCTCGCCCGGACCCGCGCGAAGGCGTCCACCTTGAATGCGGGGCAGGCGGCGAGCACGCCCTGGAGGAACCGCTCCGACTCCGCGATGGACATCCGCTGGTGGCCCGGGTGCATCTTCTCCGGAAAACCGACGGGCTTGTGATACCGGCGCCCCCAGATCGCGTCGTCTTTGCCGATCGCGTGACCATTCCACAGGAACGACTCGCCCTCCGGCTCCTGGTGGAACGAGATCGTCGCCTTCACCGGGAAATCGTTCAGGTGGAAGACGACGGGCTCGGCGCCGCGGCCGCGAATTTCTTCGGCCACGCGCTCGATGAAAGGAGGGGCGTCGTTCTGGTGCGTGAGAATGAGGACGTTCATGGTTCGTCGCCTTCCCGGAGGAGGGTTTCTGCGATCGATGCGGCGATCGGGAGCCCGAGCTCGGCTTCGAGCATCCCCCACTCGCCGGTGGGGTTCACTTCGAGGAAGACCGTCTCGCCGTCCGGCGTCACGATCAAATCGAGGCAGCCCTGCCGGAGCCCGAGGCGCCTCATGAGGTTGTTCAGGTTTGCCTTCGTCGCCCTATCGAGGACGTGCGGCTTCCAGGAACCTGCCTGGGAGAAGCGCCAATCGGCGCCACACGCTTTCCCGTCGAGGGCGCCGGTCCAGGCCGCCCCGCCCGCCCAGGCGACACGCAGCTCCAGGGCCTTCGGGATCTCCTCCTGGAAGATCATCGGCCCCCGTCGCAATGCGTCGAGCTGCGTGAGGTCCTTGGGACGCAAACGACGTGTCGGGAACGCGCGTCCCCCTCGCATTCCGTAGTCGAGCGGCGCGTGCAATTTGCACACGACACGCCCCGCGTGCGCCTCGAAGAGCGCGCGCACCACATCCGGATCCGAGGTGAACCGCGTGTCGGGGATGCGGAGCCCGCATTCCCGCGCGAGCCGGAGCTGGAGCAACTTGTTCTCCGCGGCGTGCACGCGCTCGGGCGCGTCGACCCAAAGACCTTCGAGGAGCGCGAGCGCCCCGAAAAAGAGGGCGTGCGCCTCCCGGTTCACGGTCTCCTTCTCCGCCGCCGCCATTCCTTTCGCCTCGATGCGCGGCCATGCGCGCCAGAGCCAGATGGCATCCGGCCGCACGCGCTCGCCGCGGACCCAGACCGTGCCGGGGTCTTCGGCGGCGAGCGAGGCGCCGAACGTCCCGTCCTCGAAGAGGCGATCGGTATCGAGGCGATAGGGGCGCGCGCCGCGGAGGCGGAGTTCCTCTGCGACGCGCTCGGTGACGAAGGGCTCTCGCGCGTGGGAGAGCAAAAGAACGACCCGTGAAGCCATGGGCGTCACCCGATCAAAGCAAACGAGGTCGTCGCGTTGCGATGTTCACGCGGGTCCATGGCTCCTCGGGATCGTTCGCCTGTCAGAAGTAATCGCAGGAAGGTTTGTACGTGTAACAATCGTCCGCGTCGGACGGGTACTTCTTGGTGCACTCGCTGTCGAGGCAATGGTACGTCGGGGCAGGATTGGTGCCGCCGCTCGTGTTCATCTCGGTCGACTGCGTCTGTTCGTCGTCGACGAGCAGGTGCGCGAAGAGCGGGGTCATGTTTTCTTCGTCGTTCGGCAGGGACATGGGGGTTCTCCTTGGATTCGGTGAGCGTCGAATCTTTCGACATCCAGCCTTACGCGCCTGCCTGCTCGGGTTGGACAGGTCCTCGATTTTTTTTCAACGATAGCCAGCCGCCTGGAGACGGAAGAGAGCCGCATAACGTCCCTCCGCGCCGAGGAGCGCGTCGTGGTCGCCACGCTCGGCGACGCGCCCGCCGTCCATCACGAGGATCTCGTCGGCGAGGCGGACCGTGGAGAATCGATGGGACACGAGGATCGCCATGCGCCCCTCCGTCTCGGAGCGGACCCGCGCGAAGAGCGCGGCCTCCGCGGCGGGATCGATGGCGGCGGTCGGCTCGTCGAAGAGGAGCAGGTCCGCTTGTTCGCGGAGGAAGGCCCGCGCGAGGGCGAGCTTTTGCCATTCGCCGCCGGAGAGCTCGACGCCGCCGGGGAACCATTTGCCGAGCCGCTGATCGAGGCCCTGCGCGAGCTTTTTGACGATCGGGCCGGCCTCGCTGCGCGCGAGCGCGCGCGTGATTCCCTCGTCCGGCACCGCATCCTCGGCGGCGCGCGGGGCCACGTTGTCGCGGACCGGGAGCTGGTACCGGACGAAGTCCTGGAACACCACGGCGAGCCGCGCGCGGAGGGCCTCGGGATCCCAGGCGGAGAGATCCCGCCCGTCGAGGAAAATGCGCCCCTCGGTGGGCTCGTAAAGGCCGGCGACGAGCTTCAGGATCGTCGATTTGCCGGAGCCATTCTCGCCGACGAGCGCGAGCTTTTTCCCCGGGGCGAGGAAAAGGTCGACGCCCAGGAGCGCAGGACGCTTCGCGCCCGGGTACGTGAAGCCGACGTTCTCGAAGCGTAGGCCTCGTTCGTCCCGCGCGCAGACTGCGGGGAGGAGCGGTCTTTTCGGAGGGACCGGCAGATCGAGAAACCCATAAAGGTTCCCGAGGTACTGCTGGTCCATGTAGAGCCCTCGCAAGCCCCCGAGCGCCTGCTTCAGCGCGCCGTCCCCCTGCTTGAACGTGACGAGCGCGAGGCCGAGATCCCCGACGGTGAGCGCCCCTGCGAGGGCTCGAACCGCCACGGAGACGTAGACCGCATAAAAGAGAGCAAGCGCGACGAGGTCTGCGCCGAGGCCCACGAGGAGCCGCCTTCGCGCGAGCGCCTGGTCCTCCTCGAACACGAGCGAAAAGACCCGCCGCGCGCGTTCGAGGAACGTTGGTCCCGTGCCGAAGAGGCGCACCTCCTTGGCATGGTCGTCGCGGGTGAGCACCTGCTCCAGATAGGCTTGCTCCCGCGCCTCGGTGGCGCGTCGATTCTGGAGGCGGAAGATCGCCGTCGCGAAGCGGGTCTCCGTGAAAAAGCTCGGCAACGCGGCGAGGAGGATCGCGAGCGCGCAGAGCGGCGAGAATCGAAAGAGGAGCGCTGCGGAGCCCGCGAGGACCGCGAAGGCTTGGACCATCGCGAAAAAGCCGGCGAGCAGCGCGACCGGACGACCAACGGCCTCGCGCCGCGCCCGCGTGAGCGCGTCGTAAAAGCCTGCGTCCTCGAAGCAGGCATAAGGAACGGCGATCGCCTTTTCGAGGATCGCCCGCTGAAGGAGAAAGCCGAGCGTGAGGCGCAGGCGCGCGGTCGCGAACTGGTTCAGGCCTCCGGCGACGTACGTGAGGAAGAGGAGCACCGCCTCCGCGACGATACCGACGAGCACGACCTGCCTTTCGCCGCGGGCGACGCCGTCGAGGACACGCCGGGCGTACCAGGCCATGCCGGTCGGCGCTGCGCCGGCGAGGAGGGCGGCGAGGACCATGGACGCGAGGGCGAAGGGGCTCGCGCGCCACGCGAGCGTGATCGTGCGCGAAAGCCGGGATCGAAGGGAGGAAGTGGGGGGCTCGGGCACGGGGGCGAGGACCTCGAAATCGAGAACACGAGGCCTTACGCCGCGAGCCGCGAGGATTGGACACAGGACTTCGACAGCCACGGTGCCCGGAGCGGCTCGTGGTAACGTCGGCGACATGCGTATGCGAACTTGTGTTGTTTCGTGGATGGGGGTCGTCGCGCTTGCGGCTGCGATGGGCTGCGGCGGGACAGTCAAGGACGTGGATGCCACATCGGCGGGCCCTGGCGGGGTCGGCGGGGCCGGCGGAGGCGGCAGTGGCGGGGCCGGGGCAGGGGGGAGCGGGGGAGGGGACGGACCGGTATGTGATTTCTTCCTCCCCGTGGGAGCGCCGGTGGTCCTCGATCCTCCGCTGGACCAGTCCGCGCTTTCGCCGAAGCTCGTGCGATCAGGCCTCGACCCGAAGACCGCGGTGCTCGCCTTCATGGGCGTGCCGGTGAACGGGCCTGCGGGCGCTTTGAATGACATTCACCTCCGCTTTCTTCTGGACCCGTGGAGCACGTGGCCGCCGGTCGAGGGGTCGAATCACGTGCTGGCCGACGCGCAAGGGCCCTTCGTGGTATCGGAAGGCGCGGCCATGGAGGTTGCGTTGCTCCGCGACACGGGCACAGGTCCAATGCCGTATACGGTCGTGCCCGCCCAGCTCATGATTCCCAAATCCGCAAACCTCCCGCCGGACGCGACCCACGCGGGGCTCCTGCGAATGCACCCCGGGGGGCACATCCTCGGATACGGGCGCCCCCACGCCGGGAACACGATCGAGCTCCTCGTCGGATTCGGTCGCTACAGTGGAAAGCTGCCGAGCGTGGAGGGATTCACGCCCGTCGGTTGCACGAAAGACGAAGTGCTGATGGACGCCGTCCCCACGGAGAAAGGCATGCTCGTCGCCTTCGCGAGCAATGACGATCCGGCGAGCGCTTCCGGCTGCACGGGCTCGCTGTCGAACGCAAAGCAGGTGGTCGTCGCCCGCGTCACCGATGGCAGCCCGGTCGGCATTACGCTCGCGGGGTCGACCCCCGACGGTCCGTCGGTGATCCAGGGGCTCGGCATGGCAGGCCGCAACGACGGCGCGTGGCTGGCCTGGGGGCGCGCGGGATGGATCGAAACGACGGCCACGCTCCAAGCGCAGCGGCTCGACGCGGCAGGGGCCTTCGTGGGAGAGCCGTTCTTCTTGGCGGGGTCGAGTGATCTCAATCCGGCGACGCTCGGCGTCGGCCGCCTGAACAACGATCTCGTCGTCGCGTGGGCAACCGGCGCGCAGACCTCCACGCGGATCGAGGTGCGGCGCCTCTCCACGTGGAGCGCGGGCAACCCCGAGGCGACGATCGAAGAAAAGCTGAGCGTGTCCCAGCCGATCGCCGTCCTCGGCTCCCCCACGGCGGACGCCGTGCTCGTCGCGTATTCGGTCGTCTCGGAGGTGGATCAGACCTCGCGCATCCACCTCCAGCGGTTCGATTGTGGGGTCGACCTCTGAGCTTGCTCCCGGTCCCCGCGCTTTTTTTCGTATCCCCCTCCTCGGCGGTCGTTGTATGAGTCCCAATGGGCGCGGTGCTCCCTGCCGCGCCTTCGAGGGACAGCCGCCATGAATTCGTTCAATTTCACGCAAGCCGACGGCTCGTCACGGGCCGTCGTCGGATATCGGTATGCGCCGCCCAAGGCCGCCGCGAAGCGTTACGTCGCCGGCCGTGGCAATGTCTCGCGGCTCCCCCCCAAGGTCGACCTGCGGCCTTTCATGTCGCCGATCGAGGACCAGAGCGACACGAATAGCTGCGCCGCCAACGCGACGGCGGGCGCCTACGAGTACCTCGTCAAGCGCCACCTCGGCGAAGACGCCTACGACGTCAGCCGCCTCTTCATCTATTACAACGGCCGCTACGTCGACGAGCCCGAGAACATCGAGGACGAGGGCAGCTACCTGCAATCCGTCATCGCGGGCCTCAAGGAGTACGGCGCGTGTTCGGAGGAGACCTGGGCCTTCGACCCGGAGGTCGTCAACGAAGAGCCCTCGGAGGAAGCCTACGAGGAGGCCAAGCAGTTCCTCATCGAGGACACCGAGCTCGTCCCGACGGACCTCGAGGCCTGGAAGACGGCGATCGCGGAGGGCCACCCGATCATCTTCGGGGTCAAGCTTTTCTCCTCGTTCGACAAGCACAAGAAGGCGGGCCTCGTGCCGGTCCCGACCCCGCGCGAGACGGGGCGCGAGAGCCACGGCGGCCACGCGATGCTCTGCGTCGGCTACTCGGATCCGGACCAGGTCTTCATCGTCCGCAACTCCTGGGGGCCGGAGTGGGGCGACAAGGGATATTGCTACATCCCTTATCGGTACCTCATGAACGAGGACTACAACTTCGGCGATTCGTGGATCATCAAGCGCATCGACGTGCTCCCGCCCGACGAGGAGACGTGGTCCGAGGATGACGAGTCCGTGCTGGAAGACGTCGCCGGCGTCCTTGCCCAGCTCGACGAGGAGGAATACACGGGGCTGCTCGATCGAATGGGCGATGTCCCGCTCGACGTGCGGCTCTCGCTCCTGTTCTTGCGCGCGGCGGGCGCGGACGGGGACCTCGCGGATAGCGAGATTCAGGCCACGGCCGAGCACATCCTGCCCGTGCTGGAGCAGCTCGGCTCGCGGCAAAGCGCGGAGAAGGTGCTCCGCAATGCGCTGCGTCGCCTCGACGACGAGCGGCTCGTCGAGGAGACCGTCGAGATCCTCGGCGAGGTGTTCTCGCAGGAAGTCCTCGCCTCGATTGCGTCCGAGCTCCAGGAGATCGTCGGCTCGGACGACGACGTCTCCGAGGAGGAGCAGGCCTTCGTCGATTCCGTCGTCGAGCACTGGCAGATCGAGCCCGCGGGGGACGAGGGCGACGAGGACGAAGAAGAAGAGGAAGACGACGAGGACGAGGAAGGCGAGGACGAGGAAGAAGAGGACGAGGAAGGCGAGGACGAGGAAGAAGAGGACGAGGAAGAAGAGGACGAGGGCGACGAGGACGAAGAAGAAGAGGACGAGGACGAAGAAGAGGAAGACGAGTAGCCACCTCTGAAGCCCCCTCCAGAAAAGTGAACGCATCGTTCACTTTTCGCCTGCCCATCCTTGACGTCTCTCTAAAGTGAACGTACGGTTCACTTTAGAGAGACGACGTGGCAAGACATCTCAACGAACAGGTGCGCGAGCGGGTCTTTCGCGCGGCCGAGGAGGTGTTTGCCCAGGCCGGGTACCAGGGCGCGACGATGGCGGCCATCGCCACGCGCGCCGGGGTCTCGACGGGCAACATCTATCGGTATTTCGAGCACAAGGACGCGCTGTTCTACGCGGTGCTCCCGGATGAATTCGCGGCGCGGTTCCTCCGGCTCACGCGCAGGCGCGTGCAAGCGCTCGTGCGCGCGCCCGCGCCCACGGAGCTCGACGCGGGCGCGGAGGAGCGCGGCGAGGAGCTGCTCCGCTTCTGGATCGAGCATCGATGGAAGATCATCACGCTCCTCGATCGGGCCCAGGGATCCCGGCACGAGGGGTTCGCCGAGGCGTTCGTGCGGGAGCTCATGCGCCCCTCGCTCGCCAGGCTCCGCAAAGACGCGCCGCAAAGGCGCGTGAGCCCCGTCGCGCGTTTCGTCCTCCAAACGATCTTCCGCAACACGGTCCGTACGATCGTGTCGATCCTCGAATCCCACGAGGACGAGGCGCAGATCCGCAAGGCCTTTCAAGGGTTCTGGAGTTATCAGCTCGCCGGTTTGTCCGGCTTCGCCAAATGGGTGCAGTCATGAGCCAAGATCTCTGGGAGCTCGACGCGGTCGGGCAGGCAGCCCTCGTGCAATCCGGCGAGGTGAGCGCGCTCGACCTCGTGGACGCGGCCATCACGCGTATCGAAAAGCTCGAACCCGTGGTCCATGCGATTGCGAGCGTGGACTTCGACGCGGCCCGGGCGAAAGCCCGATCGCGGCCGACCGGCCCCCTCGGCGGCGTGCCGTTCCTCCTCAAGGACCTGCTCGCGTATCCCGGGCACAAGCTCACGATGGGCTCGCGGCTCTTCCGCGATCACATCGCGCCGGCCGGGTCGCCTTATACCGAGCGGTTCGACGCCGCGGGGCTCGTCACGCTCGGAAAAACCACGACGAGCGAGTTTGGCCTCCTCGGCAGCACGGAGACGCTCCTCGCCGGGATCACCCGCAATCCGTGGAACCTCGCAAAATCGGCGACAGGCTCGTCCGGCGGCGCCGCGGCCGCGGTCGCGTGCGGGATGGTGCCGATGGCGCATGCGAGCGACGGCGGAGGATCGATTCGCATCCCCGCGTCCGCGTGTGGCCTCTTTGGCTTCAAGCCGGGGCGCAGGCGGTGCGTGTCCACGGGGTACGCCGACGCATTCGAGCTCCTCATCGAGCATTGCGTGAGCCGGAGCGTGCGCGACAGCGCGCTCTTGTTGTCATTGACGGAGGACCCGGAGGCCAAACCCGCGGTCGGATACGTGGATCGCCCCCTCGATCGAACCTTGCGTATCGGCGTGTACACGACGACGCTCCGCGGCCGGGCGCCCGATCCCGACGTGATGCATTCGCTCTCGCAGGCGATGCGGCTCTGCGTCGACCTCGGGCACGAGGTGGTGGAAGCGCCGCCGCCGCCCGTCGACGGCGCGTCGCTCTCCGACGCGTTTTTCACGCTGGCCGGCAGCGGAATGCACGACCTCGCCCGCACCATGGAGAGCATGCTCGGTCGACCCGTCGGCGAGGACGACCTCGAGCCCTTCACCCTCGCGCTGATCCACCATGTTCGCAGCTTGCCCGAGGGCGCCCGCGCGCGCGCGGAGGCCGCGTTTGCCGACGCGTCCGCGCAAATGCTCTCCTACATGGCGAGCTATGACGTTCTTCTGTGCCCGACCCTCCCCGTGGCGCCGTACGACCTCGGCACGCTCGCGCCGGGGCTCGATCGCGAGCTGCTCGTTCGCCGCACGGAGGTGCTCGCGGGGTACACGCCCATCTACAGCATCGCGGGTGTGCCGGCCATGTCCGTGCCGCTCGGCTCCTCGGAATCGGGTTTGCCGCTCGGCAGCCATTTTGCCGCGCCGCTCGGACAGGAGGCGACCCTGCTCGGCCTCGCCTATCAGCTCGAAGAGGCCGCTCCGTGGCGGCATCGCTGGCCCGCGGTGACGCGCGCCGCGCGGGAGGGAAGCGTATCCTCGCGACCGTGCTAGGGTAGCGCCCATCATGCCGCCTGCCGAGTTCGAACCGCCGATCACCGCGCCTTCCGACATCGTGGAAGTGGTGCGGCGGCAGGGGTTTGCCGTCGCGAGCTCGTCCTTCCTTCATGGCCTCACCGGCGCGCCGCGCGTGGACTTTTCCGCGATCGCCGCGGAATGGGACGACATGCCGCTCGACCCGTACCTCAAGGACGGCGGGCGTTACCGGCGGCGCCGGCATGCATCGTTTCTCGTCGACGAAGCTTCCTGCCAGCTCGTCCCGCACCGCGCGCACTTTCAACCCCTGCAATACAATGCGCTCCACGGCGGCATGGAGCGCTGGTTCGAGCCGATGCGGCAAACCCTGATCGGGCAGCCGTTCTGGTCGGCTTTGCTCACGGGCCTCGGGCGGCTCTGCTCCGACATCACTCGCCCGGCGCCCTGGTACGTCGAGGCACACCAGTTTCGCATCGACACGAGCGAGGGAATCGGGCGGCCCACGCCGGAGGGGGCGCATCGCGACGGCGTCGACTTCGTCGCGTTGTTCCTCATCGAGCGCCAGGGGATTCGCGGCGGCGAGACCCGCGTCTTCGACGCGCGGGGCCCGCAGGGGATCCGCTTCACGCTCACCGAGCCCTGGTCGTTCCTCTTGCTCGACGACGAACGCGTGATCCACGAGTCCACGCCGATCCAGCCGCTCCTCGGCGGAGAATCGGGGGCGCTGCCGTACGGACATCGCGATACGCTGGTCCTCACGTACCGCAGGAATGGGTTTCAGGACCGGTGAACCTGCGCGCGCCTCTTGACAGGGGCGGCCATATTCGATTCTCTTGGGTTCATGGGCGCGGGTCACGCAACGGGAGATCTACCGGCGGCTTATGCGCTGCACCTGGTCGATCTCGCGGCGCGGTGGGGCGTCGCGCCCGACGAGCTGCTCGCCGGGCTCGGGCTCACGCGTGAATCCTTGACGAACCCGGCGGCCCGGATTTCTCTGGAGACCACGGGCACGCTCGTCAAGCGCGCGATGAAGCTCACCGGGGAGCCGGGGCTCGCGTTTTTCATGGGCCTCCAGATGCGCCTCTCGTCGCACGGGTATCTCGGCTTCGCGGCCATGACGGCCGGGACGATCCGCCAGGCGATCGAGCTCGCCATTCGTTTCGTGCCGACACGAACGACGGCGCTCGCGTTTCACCTGCACGTCGAGGGGGAGACGGCGTCCCTCGTCTTCGAGGAGCGCGCGCCCCTCGGCGAGGCGCGGGAGTTCATCCTCGGCGCGCTCATGATGGGCATTGCCCGGATCGGCCGGGACATCACGAAGAAGGAGCTCGTGGGGGACGCGGACCTCGCGTTCGAGGCGCCTCCCCATTTCGAGCGGTTCGCGCACCTCGCGCCGGGCAAGGTTCGTTTTGGGCAGCCCTCGAACCGCATCATTTTCGCCTCCTCGGTGCTCGACTTGCCCCTCGACATGGCCGATCCCGTGGCGATGCAGCTCGCGCGCGAGCAATGCGAGCGGGAAATGCAGGCCCTCGGCCTGGACGATCGGACGGCGGCCAAGGTCCGCGAGCTCTTGCCGCTTTCGGAAGGGTATCGCTCGCTCGAAGAGATCGCGCAGCACCTCGGCGTCTCGCCGCGCACGTTGAAACGGCGCCTCGCGGACGCGGCCACTTCCTATTCCGACATCCTCGACGAGCTGCGGCAGGAGCGCGCCATGCTCCTCCTCCGGGACGAGAGCCTCTCGCGCGAGCAAATCGCCGAGCGGCTCGGCTACTCCGACGCGGCGAACTTCGCGCGCGCCTTCCGGCGCTGGACGGGCCGAACCCCCGGCATGCTCCGCAAAACCTGATTTTTACAACGACGTCGCGCCTCGATACGAGGCCTTCCACTGTTCGAGCTCGTCCCTGTTGTCCATGTCCCAGGGATGGAAGCCGGGCCGGTAGGAGTCGAGGTAATGCAGGAAGAGCTTGAACATGCCGCCCGGGCGGAAGAAGAGGAAGTCGACGAGCGAGATCCATTCCCGCGCCGAAAAGAGAATCCCGTTTTCGTGCATCAGCCGCGCCTGGTGCTCGATCACCTTCCCCCAGAAGATCAGGGTCGTCGGGATCATCAGCGCGCATCGCTCGAAGGCATGGCCGCCCGACGCGAGGTAGACGTCGAACGCGACGGCCTTGTGCTCGTTCTCCTCGGCGGCGTGCCAGCGCCAGAGCGCGACCATCTCCGGGTGGGCTCCTTCGAGCAGCCGTGGATCCCCCAGGATGAAATGCCCCATCAGCGCGGTGAAATGCTCCAGGTTGCACGTCACGGCGAGGCGCCAGCGCGGGGGTAGGAACTTCGTCGCGCGGCGGAGGATACGCTCGACCCGCTTCTCCATCGCGTCGATCGGATACCCCTCCTTGCGCAGCATCTCGTTGTACCGGTCGTGCTCGCGCCCGTGAATGCCCTCCTGCATGACGAAGGCTTTGACCTCCGCGAGGAGCTTGGGATCTTGCACCCGGTCCCGATGGGCCTTCACGGCTGCGATGAAGAATCGCTCGCCCGCCGGGAAGAAGATGGACAGGTTGTCGAAGAAGAGGGTGACGGCCCGCCGCCCTCCGTGCCAATAACGCGGGATCCGCTCGTCGGTCTCGAACCGGAGGTTCCGAACCTCGATCGTCGGGGAAACGGACATGGCTCACCTCGTGCGGGGACATGCGGATCGTGACACGACGCGCCAAGCCTCGGCAGGTTCGCTCGTGCCAGATCCGTGTCATCTGGGGCCAGGGCGCCCGGCCCGCGAGGACCGGCCTCCTGCGATGCGGCTCACGAGGGGGAGGCGCGGCGCGGATGTTTCGTGCTACGGTCGCCCGCACGGAGGTCTTCCATGAAATTGCTTGCTTTGGCCATTCCTTTCGCCGTTGCCCTCACCCTCGCTCCGCGCGCCGCGCACGCCGGATGCCCGCAGGCGGGGGACGGGTGCGACGCCGTCATCAAGATCGAAGCCCGCCTCGAGGGAGCGCCCGCCTGTGCCGTTCTCGACACGGTCGAGCCTGAGAACGGATGCGTTTGTTATGGCACCGTCAACCTCGTGAACAATTGCGCCTTCGAAGTCGCAGCCCAGGATTTTTCCTTCGTCAGCGACAAGACCCTGGTCCTGGCCGGCGAGACGGGCATCCTCAACGTCGAGGGCAGCCCCTCGGGCGAGGACGTGGGCGGGGGGCCCGGCGTGCACCACGACGAGCTCAACCTCCAGGGCGACGGGCAGAGCTTCAAGCTCGTCCTCGATTACACCGTCGAGCGCCGCGTGCTCGAGACCGGCGGTTGCAGCGTGTCGGGCGCCGAGCGACCGGGCCTCGCGGCCGTGGGCCTGGGCCTCGCCGCGCTTCTTTTCGCCCGCCGCCGCCGGGGTCGTTGAGAGGACCGAGCCATGCGAATCGAAGCGTGTAGATTCACGAGCACGTGGTTGCTCGTCGCCGCGGTCGCCGCCGCCGGGTGCTCCGGCGGCGGCGGCGGTGGAGCCGGAGCGGGCGGCGCCGGCGGCGTGGGCGGCGCCGGCGGAATGGGCG
>NZ_JARZHI010000064.1:0-59119 GCF_029946465.1 Polyangium sorediatum | reverse complement strand
CTAAGAGCCGCCCGCTCCCGGGCCCCGCCCGATGCGCGAGCCGCTGCGCCACGAGCGCCGCGAGCGCCGCCGCCCCCGCCGCCCCGAACGCCACCGGGCCCGCGACGGCCGGCCGCACGTGCGCCGTGTAGACCGCGCCGAGCGCGATGGGCGCGACGAGCCCCGTCGTCGCGAGCGTCAGCCGGAGGGCCGAGAGCACCGTCTCGGGCTCCCGGCTCGCCGCCGCGAACGCCGCGCCGAGCGACGCGAGCACCACCGCGATCGGCAAGACCCGCTCGGGCGGGAGCACCCGCGCGGCCGCCGCCAAGATCCCCACGGCGAGCGCGATCGAGCCGAGCCAGAGCGCCGCCTGCGCCCGCTCCGCCACGCCGATCTCCGCGCGCCGGCTGGCCGCGAGCCGCGCCGCCGCGAAGAGCTGCACGCTGAGCGAGCCGATCGACGCGGCCACGGTCGCGTAGTCGATGAGCAGCGGATCGAGCCCCTCGGTGCGCTCGGGAAACATCGCGGCCGCGCCCGGCAGCGCCGCCGCGACCACCCAGAAGAGCGCGGCGAACGCGGCGGCGTCGAGCCTGCGCGCCGACGGGCTCGGCTCGGCGAGCCCGCCGAGCGGCTTGATCCGCGCGATGGCCCAGAGCGAGCCCATCGCCGAGAGCGCGACGCCGAGGTTCTCCCCCGCCACGAAGCCCGGGGTGTTCGCCCCGCATCGCGAGGCGGCGAAGAGCGAGGCGCCGGCGATCGTGAGCCGCGCGGCCGAGCGCGCGCCGGGGTCGAGCGTATCGTCGCCGCGCCTGTCCTCCGCGGTCAGCCTCCAGCCCACCCCACACGCGAGCGGCAGGAGCAGGGCGAGCCACGCGCTCCCGTCCCCGCCCGTCGCCCAGAGCCCCGCGACCGCGGCATACGCCACGGCGAGGGATGCGATCCAGAGCGAGCGGGTGGGCCAGGACATCGCCCGGCAGGGTAGCGGAAGGGGGGCCGCTGGGCCAAAGGCCGGCCCCCGGATCCGGTCAGCCGAGGGGCTTGCCGCCCGTGACCCCGAGCACCTCGCCGGTCACGTAGCTCGACTCGTCCGACGCGAGGAACACGTAGGCCGGCGCGAGCTCCGCCGGCTGCGCGGGCCGCTCCATGGGGCTGTTTTGCCCGAACGCTGCGTTCTTGTTTGCCGGGAACGACTGCACCACGAGCGGCGTCCACACCGGCCCCGGCGCCACCGTGTTTACCCGGATCCCGCGCCCGATCAGCGCCTTCGCGAGGC
This sequence comes from Polyangium sorediatum, assembly GCF_029946465.1. Lineage (NCBI taxonomy): Bacteria > Pseudomonadati > Myxococcota > Polyangiales > Polyangiaceae > Polyangium > Polyangium sorediatum. The sequence goes on along the minus strand of NZ_JARZHI010000064.1, from coordinate 57,867 downwards.
CCTTGCTGAACGTGACGATCGCGCCCTTCGTGGCCGCGTAATCGAGGATCTCCGGCCGCGGCTGGTAGGCCTGGATCGACGACGTGTTGATGATGACGCTCCCCGGCTTCATGTGCGGCAGCGCGTGCCGGACGATGTGGAACATCGAGAGGATGTTCACCCGGAAAGCGCGCTCCACGCGTTCGGCGTCGAGCTCTTCGAACGTCTCGACGGCCTTGCCTTGCTCGGCCGCGTTGTTCACGAGGATGTCGATGCGGCCGAACGCCTTCGCCGCGTCCTCCACGAGCTTCTTGCACGCGGCGTCGGACGAGAGATCGCCGGGGAAAAGCGCGGCCTTCCGACCGGCCTCCTCCACGAGGCGCCTCGTCTCGTTCGCGTCCTCGTGCTCGTTCAGGTACGCGATGCCCACGTCCGCGCCCTCGCGCGCGTAGGCGAGCGCGACGGCGCGCCCGATGCCGCTGTCGGCGCCCGTGATCAGCGCGACGCGGTCCTTCAGCCGGCCGAGCCCTCGGTACGACGACTCGCCGTGGTCCGCCCGAGGCTGCAGGCCCGATTCGGCGCCGGGGTGCTCCTGCTCCTGCGCTGGGAACGGAGGCTTCTGCTTGAGCTCCTTGGGATCCTTCATCGCAGCTTTGGTCATGATTCCCCCCCGGGCTACCTGGGGTCTGGAGGGACTCACCGGAAGGAGGGACGCCGGACGGGACCTTGCTGGGGCGAACCCATCCGAGCAGGGGGCGACACATGCGTCGACGCCGACGAAATCGGCACGGCCCCGACGGACCCGGCCGGTGGGGGGATTTTCGAGGCGTTTTTCGGGGGCTGCTTCGGAGCCGCCAACGCCGTCCGCGGATTGGTCGTGGCGCGGGGAGGGGGCAGGTTGGACGAAGCGGCGGGGACCTGCGACGCGGGCGCATGGTTCGGGGGGTGGATCAGGGAAAGCAGCTTTCCGAGCGACGCGCTCAGCGCGAGAACGATCGCTGCCGCCGCGAAATGCCGCACCAGGGCGCGCCGTGGCTTGGCGACGTGTGTCCCCGTCGACCCGCCGGCCACCGACGCGAGCATCGTTCCTTCGATCGGAGACGTCATGGGCATCCCCGCGCGTGTCCATGGCGTCGGCGTGCAGGTGATATCGACGGCGTGCGCGGGCTCCGGCGTTCGAGCCTCCAGCTCCGGGCGCTCGGGCGTGTCGGTCGTGTCGGCGTGTGGCTCCGCGGCGGTCGACATCGAAGCCGTCTTCGTCGCCATCGCGTACACGCGCTCGATGCGCGCGACGAGCACCGCCGGCGGGTCCGGCTCGGAGCGCGCGAGCGGCGCGAGGTCTCGCGCCAGGGCCACCACGTCCGGGTAGCGCAGCGCGCGGTCCTTCTCCAGGCAACGCAGGATCACCGCGTCGAAGGAGGCTTTTAGCTCCTCGCGCAGCGTGGAGGGCGGAGGCGGCTTCTTGTTTGCGATCTGCGCGAGGATCTCCAGCACGTTGTTCCCGGCGAAAGGGCATTCCCCCGTGACGAGCTGGAAGAGGATGATCCCCATCGCCCAGATGTCGCTGCGCCCGTCGATGTCGTGCGCGCCGTTGATCTGCTCGGGCGACATGTACAGAGGCGAGCCCACGATCGCGCCCGTGCTCGTGCGCGCCCTGCCTTCGCCTTCGTCGTGGAGGAGCTTCGACACGCCGAAATCGAGCACCTTGACGCAAGGCGAGCCGTCGTGGGCCTGGGTCAGGAAGAGGTTGTCGGGCTTGAGGTCGCGATGCACCATGCCGAGCGCGTGGGCCTCGGCGAGCGCCTCGCACGCGTGCAGCACGTACGCTGCCGCCTCCTCCGCGGGCAGCGGGCCGCGCTGCGCGAGCCGCGCGAGGAGCGTTTGTCCTTCGAGGTACTCCATGACCATGAAGGGCGCGTCGTTCGGCAGGCGACCGACGTCGTAGACCCGCGCCACGTGCGCGCTGCGGAGCTCGGAGAGGGCCCGCGCCTCGCGCAGGAAGCGCTCGACGCCGAGCGGCGAGCCGACCCCGTGGGGCCGCATCACCTTGATCGCGCGGCGTGTGCGCAGCGTGAGGTGCGTGGCCGCCACGACCACGCCCATCCCGCCGGAGCCGAGGAGGCGATCGACGCGGTACTTCTCGGCGATCACGTCCCCGATTGCGATCGGCAAACTCATGGCGCGCTCGCCCCCCTGCGTCGACGCGCTGTCTTGGCCAATTTCGCCCCGTCCGGCCCCACCCGCCTGACGCAAAATGCAGCGTCAGTATGGCATGGCCTCCCGATTCTTCAAAAGCGGGCGCTCAAAACGTGCCGCCATCGACCCGGACAGAGCCGCGTCGCCGAGGCGCGCCGTGAACACGAGCGCCTCGGGGGCGTCAGCGCCGGAGCAGCCGCATTACCGCCGCGCCGCGCGCGGGCTCGCGAGCGCGTCCCGCAGCGACCGCATCACCGCCGCGCCGGCGAGGTCCGCGCCGCTCTGCACGAGCTCCCTCGCCAGCGTCGAGCGCACGCCCGTCACCATCGGCCGCGCGCCGAGCAGCCGCACGGCGTTGATCAGGCGCACGAGCTGCGAGAGCCCCTCGCCCTCCGACGCCGTCGCGCCCGTCAGATCGAACACGACCACCCGCGCGCCGCGCTCCACCAGGCCGGGCAGCAGCCGCCGTTCGAGCTCTGCGCAGCGCGCCTCGGTCAAGGCCGCGATGATCGGCACGGCGACCACCCCTTCGGCCACGTCGAGCAGCGGCGCCGAGAGCTCCAGGATCTCGCGCTGCTGCGCCTCGATCAGCGCCTCGCGTTCCCGCCGCTCCGTCACGTCCACCTGGTGCACGACGATCGCGTGCTTCCCGGTGACCGGATCACTCGTCCGGCGCGCCTCCACGGCGTGCCAGCGCGGCCCCTCGCTCGTGAGCGCGACGAGCTCCTCGTCGAGCACCTCCTGGGTCTCGGCGACCTTCAGGATCCGCGCCTCTGCGCCTGCGTCCTCGAACCAGGCCGAGGGCGTGCTCGACCCGCCGAAGGCGTTCTCGGCGGCCGGGTTCCTCACGAGCACGGCGCCTTCGGGGGAGAGGAGCGCGACCATCGCGGAGACGTGCCGCAGGGCCTCGTCGCACCGCAGGATCCTCGGGTCTTGCGCCTCGGTCCGCACCTGGCCTTCGATGAGCTGGGCGAAGCGCCCGTCGTCGAGCTCGATGCCGGAGATGAAGCACCGCAGGTGCAAGGGTTCGCCGCGTGGATAGAACGTGAAGGCGTGCTCGATGTGCGCGTCGTGGCCCTCGCGGAGCCGGCGGAGGAAGCCCTCGTTGCGCGTGCGTGTCGCCGTGGAGGCGTCCGAGTAGTCCCGCGAGAGGAACTCGTCGAGGCTCGGCGAGCGCCAGATCGTCAGCGCGGCGGCGTTCCCCCAGGCCATGCGGGCCCGCTCCACGTCGAAGACCCAGACCGGCAGGCAGAGCCGCTCCAGGCCACGCAGGCGCTCCGCGAGGGAGAACTGAGGCATACGTCCCCGGCGGTATACCTCTGATCGGGGTGGGGTGTGGAGACCCTTGGTACCAGGCCTGCACGAGGCGTGGTTGCCGGTTGGCTACGTCACGCGAACACGTCGCGCGTGGTCTTCGCTCCGAGGACGTTCTCGACCCACCGATCGAGGGTCTCGGTGTCCATGCAGGCCTCGATGCGCGCGCGATCGTCCTCCGCGAGCGAGAGCCCGGCCCGCGCGAGCAGGCGGAGCAGGGCGTCGCGTCTGCCCTTGAGCATGCCCTTGAGCTCCCCCTTGAGCTCCCCCTCTTGCATGCCGCGGTCGAAGATCTGCTGTGCGAACGGGGGGAACGTGGCTTTTCCTTCGCTCTGCCGTTGCATGATCAGCGCCTCCAGGGCCCTCCGCATGGGCTCGCGCAAAGCATTGTAAACGATCTGAAAGTACACCGCAGCGTGTTCCCGGTCGAACCGCCCGAGCGCGCCGAGCGCCGTCAACGCCACGTCGAGCCCGTTCGGGCCGTTGCCGTGCGCCGCCGCCGACAGGATGGCCAACTCCGTCTCCTGCTCCGCCAAGGACGGGTCCGTCACCACGGGCACGCTGGCCGGGCCGAGCACGAGCGGCTCGATGCGCCCGCGCCCCAGCCCGAGATCGATCATCTCGGCGGCCCAGGCCGCCACGTCGGCGTCCGGCGCGACGACGAGCACGACGGTCGGGCATTCCTTCTGCGCCCGCACGACCCCGACGTACACCGGCCACGCGTACTTCTTGCGCGTGTCCTTGTCGCGCTGGACTTCGAGCACGATCGCGAACACCAGCGCGCCCCGCTCGTCGCGCAGCTCGAGCACGAGATCCGCGCGGAACTCCACGGGCACGAGCTGATCGAGGGCGGTCTCGACCACCGTGACCGTCGCGTAAGGCGGGAGGTCCATGCGGAAGAGCAGCTCGACGAGGTGCGGCGCGAGGGCCGGGTTCTCGCGGAACATGTCGACGAGACCGTTGTGCTCGAGCGTCGGCATCGAGCCACCCTAGCGCGGGGGACGCTCCGCGGGCAAACCTGGGGCCGACGCATCACGCGTCCGTTTGCGTTCGGCGCATCGCCAAGGAGCGATCGGAGCCGTCCTCCCCGCCTTCGGCGCCTCGCCAAAGAGCCCCCCGAGCGGTCGTCCCCGCCTTTGGCGCCTCGCCGAGGCGTCCCCGGAGCGGTCGTCCCCGCCTTTGGCGCCGCGCCAAGGCGTCCCCGGAGCGGTCCTCCTCGCGCTTGGCGCCTCGCCAAGGCCCCCCCGGACCGGTCGGAGCCGCCGTTGACGCCTCGCCAAAGACTCTCCGGGCCGCGTGGCCTAGCCGTTGACGCTTCGCCAAAGACCTCCGGACCGGTCCGAGCCCTCTTTGCCGCCTCGCCGAAGCCCCCCCGGCCCACGCCGACCGCTCTTCGACGCTTCGCCGAGCCTCGGGAGCCCCCGTCAGGGCGCCCTCTGCGCTCGCTTCAGCCGCCGCCGCCGATGTCGCCCCCCGTGTGCTTCGACCGCCAGACCACCGCGGCCTGATCCTGGCACTCTGTGTCGGCGGTGGGGCTGGTGTCGTTTTCGGCATTGAACACGGCGGCGATCTTGTATTTGCGCGCGCCGCCCCCGGTGTTCGTGGCGTTCGAGCGGAAGCGAGCGCCCTCGCCGAATGCGTTGAGTTCGATCGTGCTCTCTGCCACGAACGTCCCAGATGCGTTCGTCCGGTACAAGGTGACGTTGACCAGAACGCCATTGCCGTTGCAGCTCCCCGGCTGGCCCCACCGGACGGCCTTCGACGCGCAGATTGCCATTTCGCGTTCGTGACCCCACGCGGTCTCGCGCTCGCCGCCGTTCTCCCCCATGCTGCTCGTGACCGAGTACAGGGTGTCGGCGCCGTTCGAGACCATGATTGCGGATCCGGTGATCTGCGAGTTGGCGAGGAAGCCGCTCTGGAACGTCGAGAGATTGAAGCTGCCGTAGCCCGTGGACGCGGTGTAGGTGCCCGCTCCTGCCCAGCCCCAGCAGTTGACCCCCGAGCCATGGTTGCCGAAGGATTCGTTCGTGAAATACTGGACCTCGGGCATCACGAACATCGGCGCGAGCTTGCGCGGCACCGCAGGCACCGTGCCGGTCCGGGCGACGACCTCCGCGTGGTGCTCCACGAGCCGCGACGGGACGGGCGTCCCTTCCGGCGCGAGCGCGAGGAAGACCTCGAGCGCGGAGGCATTTGGCTCGTCGAGCAGGGACGAGATATCGACGTTCCCGATCTCCCAGAACCCGACGCCGTCGCCCTCGTCGACGAACACCACTCTCCCGCCGGACATCTCGAGCGTCGCAATCGTCGTGTCCACGGGGGCGCTTGCGGGCGACGCGCCCGGCATCTCGATGCCGTCCTCGACCTCCGTCGTCGAATCGACGACGCAGCCCGGGAGCAGGCAGGCGAGGAGGGCGAATGCGGGCACAGCAAATGTCTTTTTCATCATGGCTTCCTCAACTCTTTTTCGCGAAGGCGGATGTCCTTGCGACCCTCCGTCGCGTCGGGGGGTGACGAAGCCTCATCGCAATGCCGATGCCAGGCGGCGCGCGGGGGCCCATGCGGCCTTTCTCCGCGGCGCGGCGGCGCGCGCTCCCTCTCCGTGACACGGCGCCGTGACGGGTGTCATTTCCGCGTGACGCCCGCTATCACGGCCGCGTGACGCCCCGTCGATGCCTTACGGCTCGTCCCCGCCGCCCGTCGGCGCCTCGCCGACCCTCCGGAGCCCCCATCTGGGCCCTCCGCATCGGCCGGCTCGCGGAACCCACGGCGAACGCCGCGCCCGCTTCACGGGTTGCCGATGGAGCCCCCCGTGTGTTTCGACCGCCAGACCACCGCGACCTGATCCTGGCACCAGGTCGGGTCGACGCTTTGCAGGGTTTCGTCGTCCGTCGCGGAAAACGTGACCGTCGCGGTATACCGGCGCGCGACGCCGCTGCTGTTCGTGTAGTTGGAGCGGAAGCGAGCCCCCTCGCCGAAAGCAGAGAGGGTCACGCTGCCAGCGGACACGAGCGTGCCGGAATCGTTCGTGTACTTCACCTCGATCCACGCCTGGATGCCGTTGTCGTCGCAGCTCCCCGTATTGGGGAGGGCCTGCGACGCGCAGAACGCCATCGCGCGCTCGTGGCCCATCGAGGTCGATACGGCAGGCGAGCTCCCACCGGCCGCGGGCGAGCTCACGAGGGTCGCGCCATTCGAAACCTGCGCGACATTCCCGGTGATCTGCGAATAGGTATTTCGGAAGCCGGTCTGGAACGACGACAGGCTGAAGCCAGACAAGCCCGTCTCGGCGGTGTAGGTCCCGGATCCTCCCCAGCCCCAGCAGTCAGGACCCGCGCTCGTGAGAGGGTCGTTCGTGAGAGAATGGACCTCGGGCATCACGACCCTCGGCGCGAGCTTGCGCGGCGCCGCGGGCACCGCGCCGGTCCGGGCGACGACCTCCGCGTGGTGCTCCACGAGCCGCGCCGGGACGGGCGTGCCTTCCGGCGCGAGCGCGAGGAAGACCTCGAGCGCGGAGGCCTGCTGGGCGTCGAGCAACGACGTGAGATCCACCTTCCCGACCTCAAAGAACGCGACGCCGTCGCCCTCGTCGACGAAAACCACCTTCCCGCCGGACAGCTCGAGCGTCGCAATCGTCGTGTCCATGGGGGCGCTGGCGGGAGCTACGCCCGTCCTCTCGATGCCGTCCTCGACCTCCGTCGTCGAATCGACGCAGCCCGGGAGCAGGCAGGTGAGGAGGGCAAATGTGGGCACGGCAAAGGTCTTTTTCCTCATGGCATCGTCACTCTTTCTTTCGCGCGAAGGCGAAGGCGGAGGTCGCTTGCGACCCTCCGCCGCGTCGGGGGGGACGAAGCCCCATCGCAAAGGCGATGCCTGCGGTGTGTGGGGGCCCATGCGCCCCTTCCGCGGCGCGGCGGCGCGCGCTCCCTCTCCGTGACACGGCGCCGTGACGGGTGTCATTTCCGCGTGACGCCCGCCGTCACGACCGCGTGACGCCCCGTCGATTCCTTACGGCTCGTCCCCGCCGCCCGTCGGCGTTTGCGCCGAAATCCAATCCCGCACGCACGCGAGCTCGTCCGGCGTCAGCGTCGGCTTTCCGATCGGCATCGGCGACCCGCAGCTCGGCAGCGGCAATAACTTCTCGTAGAGCAGGCTGGACTCCGGGTCCACCGGGTCCACCAGGATCCCCGGGCAATCACGCCCCATCTTGTCGACGAGCCGCGACACCACGCCCGGCGCAATCAAATCGAGCCCCGCCGCCGGCTCGGCGCCCTCGTGGCAAATCGACCCGCCGCAGCTCTTTGGAAAGAGCTCCGTCACGACGTCCGGGCAGGTGAAGCCGCCGCCGTCGAGGAAACGGTCGGGGTCTTCGAGCCGCCCGGGGCAACCCGCGGCGAGCAGCGTGAGCGCGAGCGGAAAGAGCGCAGCGGCGAGCGCGCGCCGGAGGGCACGTGGGTTAGGGGGCATAGTCGATCCCAAGCTTCACTCCGCCGAATTGATCGAGCGCCCCGCCGGCCACGTACGCGTCGCCCGGGACGGGCACGAACGTCGAGAAGAACCGCGTGTACCCGAACGAGAGCGAGAGCTCGGCCCCCTTCGCGAACGCGAAGGCGACGCCGAGGTCCACGTCGATTCCGCCAATCGTCGCGTCGCGAAACCGCTCGTAGACCGCGCCGCCCGAGAGGGGCTCCAGGTATTCGAACGCCGCCACCAGCGCGATCGGCCCCGCGAGCCGGATCCGCCCGTCGAGGCCCACGCGGACGAGCCTGTAGCCCACCGTCGGGATCTCCGCCGCGAGCGGCCCTGTCTCCTGGAACGAGAAATCGAGCCAGCCATACCCCACGCGCGGCGCGACCACCGGCGCGCGCGCCCCGCGCCCGAGCCGGATCGGCACCCGGAGCCCCACGTCGCCACGATCCCAGCTCGTCTGGATGTCGCGCCCCTCGGTCACGGAGGACGTGAGGGACGGCGCGAACGTGTACGCCCCGGTGATCCCGACGTCCGCGAGCACCGGCACGCCGGTCCACCGCAAGGGCTGGAGCTCGCCGCCGAGGGAGAGCATCGGCACGCCGACGGTGTCGTAGGGCCGGAGGTTCGTGGCGACCTTCAGCGGGTCCGAGTACACGAACCAGCGCGCCGCGACCTCCACGCCGAAGTGCAAGTGGCCCCCGACCGGCGAGGCGGACGCGGGAGCGGAGGCGGGCGCGGAAGCGGGACCGGAAGCGGACGCAGGCGCGGAAGCGGTGGCGGCCGCGAGGGCGACGAGCATCCCAGCCGCGCGGCGATTTCCCCTGGAGGGCACGGCCCGCAGGGTAGCGATCTCTCCCTCGGCGTCGAGCCGAAGCACGCGTACGGCATCAGGAAAAGGTCGACGGCCGGCCCCCGTTCTTTTACGCTCGGAGGACCGCGGCCAAGCCCCCGCGGATCCTTCCTCATGATTCACGCTGTGCGCTTGCCCTGGCTTCTTGGTGGCGCCCTCGCCCTTGGTGCGGCGGCGTCCCTCGCGGCATGCTCGGGTCACATCGGCGACCCGCCGGGTGAAGGGATCGGGGAGGCCCCTGCCTTCCAGTGCATCGGCACGATCCCCGGCAAATCGCCCATCCGGCGCATGACGCGCTTCGAGTACAACAACACCGTCCGTGACCTGCTCGGGGACGACACCCAGCCCGCCTCGAACTTCGTGCCCGAAGAAGAGGCGATGGGGTTCGACAACCAGGCCACGGCCCTCGGCGTCACGCAGATCCTCGCCGAGCAGTACATGGTCGCGGCCGAGCACATCGCCGCCCGCGCCGCGAAGGATCTCGGCGCCCTGCTCCCCTGTGATCCCGCGACGGCCGGCGAGCAGGCGTGCGCCACCACGTTCATCCAGTCCTTCGGCCGCCGCGCGTATCGCCGGCCCCTCACGGACGACGAGGTCGCGCGCCTCCAGAACGTCTTCTCGTGGGGCCGCGGCGAGGAGGGTTTTTCCAAGGGGATCGAGCTCGTCCTCCAGGTGATGCTCCAGTCCCCGCACTTCCTCTACCGCGTCGAGTTCGGCATGCCCGACCCCGTCGAGGCCGACGTCGTGCCCCTCTCGCCCCACGAGATCGCCTCGCGCCTCTCGTACATGCTCTGGGGCTCCATGCCGGACGAGGCCCTCTTCGCCGCCGCGGACGAAGGGCGCCTCGGCACGAAGGAGGAGGTCGCGAGCGAGGCGCGCCGCATGCTCGCGGATCCGCGGGCGCGCGAGGCCGTGGCGAACTTCAACGCCCAGTGGCTCGGCCTCTCCCACCTCGACAACATCAAAAAAGACAGCTCCACGTACCCCAGGTTCTACGAGGGCATCCGCCCGCTCTGGCGGGCCGAGACGCTCGCCTTCCTCGAAGACGTCATCTTCGAGGGCGAGGGCGACATCGGGAGCGTCTTCACCGCGAACTACTCGATGCTGAACGCCGAGCTCGCCTCGTTCTACGGCGTCGAAGGTGGCCCGGCGACGCAGAGCTTCGAGCGGGTCGAGCTGGATCCGACGAGGACCTCCGGCATCCTCACGCACGCGAGTGTCCTCGCCGCGACGGGCAAGCCGAACCAGACCTCGCCCGTGCATCGCGGCAAGTTCGTCCGCGAGCGCCTGCTCTGCCAGATCCTCCCCCCGCCGCCGAACAACGCCGCCTTCAACGCGCCCGACATCCGGCCCGACGCCACGACGCGCGAGCGCTTCGCCGAGCACTCGGAGAACCCGGCTTGCGCGGGCTGCCACGTGAAGATGGATCCCGTCGGCTTCGGCTTCGAGCACTACGACGGCATCGGCCTCTACCGCGACACCGACCAGGGTTTGCCCGTCGACGACACCGGCGAGCTCGTCGACACCCGCGGCATCGACGGCCCCTTCGAGGGCGTCGTCGAGCTCGGGCAGCGCCTCGCGCAGAGCGAGGAGGCGCGCCAGTGTGTCGCCACGCAGTGGTTCCGCTTCGCCTACGGCCGCGTCGAAGGCGAGGACGATCGTTGCTCGATGAGCGAGATCCAGCAGACCTTCGCGGCGAGCGGCTTCAACGTCAAGGAGCTGCTCGTCTCCCTCACCCAAACCGACGCGTTCCGGTACCGCCGGGCCGTCGTGACGCAGGCACCATGAAACAGAGGACCCTGAGCCGTCGCACGCTCCTTCGCGGCCTCGGCGGCGTGGCCGTCGGCCTGCCGTTCCTCGGGGCCATGGCCGACGCGGCCCGCGCCACCGCGTTCCCGAAGCGTTTTGTCGTTTTTTTTACGGGCCTCGGCACGGTCCGGAACGCGTGGATCCCCACGGGCACCGAGACCGACTTCTCCTTCGGCCCCATCCTCGCCCCGCTCGAGCCCTTCAAGAAGAAGACGCTCGTCCTCGAAGGCGTCGACTACGAGTCCGCCTACCACGGCCCCGGCGATCCGCACCAGCAGGGCATCGGCCACGCGCTCACGGGCACCGAGCTTCAAGAGGGCTCGCTTTTCCCGTACGCGTGTAACCCCGGCAAGATGGTCGGCTGGGCCGGCGGCATCTCGCTCGACCAGTTCCTCGCGGACCAGCTCGGCCAGACCACGCGTTTTCCCTCGCTCGAGTTCGGCGTGCAGGTCCAGTACGCCAACGTCTCGGCCCGCATCTCGTACCGCGGCCCCGGACAACCCGTCCCGCCCGAGGACGACCCGTACCAGGCGTACACGCGTATTTTCTCGGACCTCGGCACGGACCCCGAGGCCCTCGCGCGCCTGCGGGCGCAGAGGAAGACCGTGCTCGACGCCGTGACCGGCGACTACAACCGCCTGTCCACGCGCCTCGGCGCGAGTGATCGGATGAAGGTGGACGCGCACCTCGAAGCGGTCCGCGAGATCGAAAAGCGCCTCGACGCGCCCGGCGTGATCGGCGGCTCGTGCAACCCGCCCGTCCTCGGCGCGCCCGTCGAGCCGCTCGAGAACGACAACTACCCGGAGATCGCCAAGACGCAGCTCGACCTGCTCGCGATGTCGCTCATCTGCGACCTCACGCGGGTCGCGAGCATCCAGTGGACCACGGTGCAGACGGGCAAGGTCTTCACGTGGCTCGGTCTGGACGAACCCCACCACACGCTCTCGCACTCGAGCGACTCCGACACGAAACGGCAGCAGGCGCTGATCGACATCGGCCACTGGCACGCCCAGCAGCTCGCGTACCTCTGCCAGAAGCTCGACAGCGTCCCCGAGGGGGATGGAACGGTCCTCGACAACACCGTCATCCTCTGGTGCAGCGACATCGCGCAGGGCAACACGCACGCGCGCCGCGACGTCCCGCTCGTCGTCGTCGGCGGCGCGGGCGGCGCGATCAGGACCGGGCGACACCTCAAGTATGCCGGCGCGTATCACAACGATCTGTTGATCGCGATCTCCCACGCGATGGGCGTGCCGGTCTCGACGTTCGGCAATCCGCTCTATTGCAATGGGCCGCTCGCGGGGCTGCTCGTGTAGCCATCCTTCACGCGGCCGCGCCGCGCGCCACGTCCGCTCGAATCGCGTCCACGCGCCGCGCCGCGAGGAGCCCGCGGACGAGCATGACCACCACGATCGCCTTCGCGAAGAGCCATGTGATCCCCGTGGCGGACAGGAACGCCAGGAAAAACTGGGCCGGCAGCGCCACGTAAACGAGGGTCTGCGTGACGAGCCAGAGCGCGAGCGCCACCACGAACGCCGCGTTCGGCGATCGCCGGGACCATGCCGCGCAGGTGATGAGCAGCAGGCCGAGGACCCCGTTGGGCAGCAGCGGGGCCGCGTCCGCCAGCGAATCGACCGGCGCCAACACGGGGTCGGCCACGAGCACGTAATAGATGATCAGCGCGACCACGACGTGGAGCGCTCCGAGGACGATCATCGCCGTCGCCGCCCGGCGCACGCTCTGCTTCGCCTCGCCGTACTCCGTGTGCGCGTGCTCCAGCCGCGCTTCGAGGTCGTCGCGCAGCGCCCGCGACACGGGCGTCTTGCAGGCGGGGCATGCCGCGTCCCGAAACGCGATGTCGGCACCACATGGGCACGGCACGCTCACCTGGATCATGCGCGCAGCCTCGCACGGCGCGGCGGCCCACGGAAGTACGTCGCGTCCCACCTCGGGCCGAGCGTTCTCCGTCCTCCCCGCACCTTCCCTTTGCATCCGGCCGCATCTTTTGGCATCCATCCCCCATGCTCCCGCGCGCTCGCCCCTCTGCATCCCTGCGCTCCGTGGGCTCGGATCGCGCGCGGTTCGTGGCCTTCACCCTCGCCGGCCTCGTGGCCCTCGCGGCCCTCGGCTGCAAGCGCCCCGGCGCGGCCGCGCAGGCCGACGGCGGCGTCCCCGACGACGCGGCCGCCCCGCCTCCCGTGGTGCAGGGCGAGAACTCCCACCCCGATCCCCCGCCGCCGCCGGACAAACCGCTCCTCGGCATCACGGCGTTCGTCACGACCGTCTACGCCGAGCCACGCGACACCTCGAAGAAGCTCGGCTACCTGCGCGTCGGCGCCAAGGTCGCCCGCTCGGACGAGCCCGTCGGAAAGGCCGGTTGTCCGGGCGGCTGGTACGAGATTTACCCCAAGGGCTTCGTGTGCGCCGGGGACGACGCCACGACGGACCTCGAGAGCCCCATCCTGAAGGCGGCGGCCAAGCGCCCGGACCTCAAGGCGGCGCTGCCGTATCGTTATGCATTCGTGCGGGCCGTCCTTCCGCTCTACGTCAAGGTCCCCACGGCCAAGCAGCAGTACGACTCCGAGTTCAAGCTCCAGGAGCACCTCGACTGGTACAAGCAGAACGAGGCCACGGTGAACCAGGTCGTCCTCGGCGCGCCCGACGTGCCGATCGACGACCGCGGTGTGCCCGTCCCTGGCAAGCATCTCGGTGAGATGGGCCTCGGGAAGAACTCGCAGGAGCTCGCGCTCGGCCAGCTCCTCGGCGGGGAGACCGACGCGGATCCCATTCCTTTCTGGCTCGAAGGCGGCAAACGCCTCGTCCCGAACATCAGCGATTTCAAGGTGCCGGATTTCGCGGTCTTCGCCGACCGCGCGCGCCGCCACACGGGCCTCTCGCTCATCGGCTCGTTCCCCACGGGCGAGGACAACCTCAATCGCCGCTTCGCGATCACCACGGATCTACGCCTCGCGCCGAATACCAAGATCAAGCCCGACCTCGGCTCGCCGTGGCACGGGATCGAGCTCACGGACGAATTCTCCCTCCCGCTCGCGTTCGTCCGCACGCAGGGCGCCAAGACGTACCGCATCTCCAAGGGCAAGGCCACGCCTGAAGGCGACGTCGAATGGCGCAGCATCCACGCGCTCGCCGGCACGATGAAGACCGTCGAGGGCGTGAAGTATTACCGCACGAAGGACAAACGCTGGCTCAGCCAGCTCGACGTCGGCCTCGCCGTCCCGCCCGCCTCGTTCCCGGAGGACGCCGAGAAGGGCAAGAAATGGATCGAGATCTCTATCACGAACCAGACCTTCGTGATGTGGGAGGGCAAGCGCCCCATTTACGCGACGCTCGTCTCCACGGGCAAGGCCGGCCTCGACGATCCCAAGAAGACCACGGCCACCGTGCGTGGCGTCTTCAAGATTCGCAACAAGCACATCACGGCCACGATGGACTCGAACGAGGGATCGAGCGTGGGCGGCGCGAAAATCACGACCGTCGCCGCCTCGCATTCGCCCGACGGCGGCGGCGGCAAGCCCGCGGCGCCGAAGGCCGGTGACAAGAACGCAAAGCCGGGCGGCAAGCCCGATCCCAAGGCGCCGAAGGGCGGCAAACCCGCCGCCAAGCCGGCCGCCCCGAAGCCTGGCGCGGCGAAGGCCAAGCCGACCCCCGCGGCGGCGGGCGCGGAGAAGATCCCGACGAGGGGCGACGGCGAATATGGCGTCACGCGGCGCCGCGGCGAGGGCACGTTCCAGCTCCGCGACGTCCCGTACATCCAGTATTTCGAGAGCGGATACGCATTGCACACCGCGTACTGGCACGACGTCTTCGGTACGCCGCGCAGCCACGGCTGCGTCAACCTCTCCCCCGTGGACGCGCATCGCGTGTTCCTCTGGACCGACCCGCCCGTCCCGGAGAGCTGGCATGCGGTGAACGCGGGGGAGGATTTCGGCGAGGGGACCACGGTGATCATTCATGAGTGAGCCGGCCCAGGGCTCCGCGTCGGGCGGGCCTTATCTCTTTTACGGCGACCTCAATTGCCCCTTTTGCCACGCGCAGAACGAGCGGCTCCTCGAGCTCGGCGCGGAGCGCAAGGTCGAATGGCGCGGCGTCCGCCACATGCCGCACCTGCCCATCCCCGCGAAGAACACGACCCCCGAGCGCGAGGAGCTCCAGCGCGAGGTCCTCTCGGTGCGGCAACGCGAGCCCGCCGTCAGCATCAGCATCCCGCCGGCGCGGCCCAACACCGAGCGGGCAACGCTCCTCGTCGCGGCCGCGCGCCGGCACGATCCGGGCCGCGCGGAAGGCCTGAAGACGCTCCTCTACCGCGCCTTGTGGGTTCATGCGCGGGACATCTCCGATTCGTGCGTGCTCGACGAGCTGCGCCGGGTCGCAGGTTTGCCCGAGCTCATCGTGGGGGAGGCCGATAAAAAGACCCTGGAGAGCTGGCAAAAGGAATGGGAGCAGGGGCCGTTCGAGCGGCGAATTCCCGTGATCGTCTCGCCGCGCGGGGCGCGTCTGCTCGGGATGGGCGAGCGAGGCCGCGTCGAGGTGTTCCTGCGATCCGGCCTGCTCAACGCGGACGGTGCGGGCCACTGCGATTGATCGTGGCTCGCCTCCGGGACGTCTTCCCGGGTGTCGATTTCATGGCGCAGCGCGGCGCCCCGGGGGACGTCGTGGTCGTGCCTCGTCCGCTGGCATTAGACATTTTCGCGTGACACGAGCGCGGCTTTCTGGCATGGATCGGACGCCCCCCCACGTCCCTCCCGATGCTCGAGACAGCCATGTCCACCGCTGAAGCGGCCTCGCGCGAGAAGGTGCGCGACCGCGTTCTGTTCGTCGTCGTCCTGACCGTGTTCCTCGACCTCGTCGGGTTCGGGATCACGATTCCGCTGCTGCCGTTTTATGTGAAGCCGATGGTGTCCGAGGAATGGGCGGGCATCATCACCGGATTGTTGATCAGCAGTTATTCGTTTGCGCAGGCGCTGGCGACGCCCGTGCTCGGGCGTTTGTCCGACCGGATGGGGCGTCGGTCGGTCATCGTGCTGAGCCTGGCCGGCAATGCGGCGAGCATGGTGCTCTTCGCGGCGGCGGTGAACTTTCAGGTGCTCTGGTGCCTGTTTGTATCGCGCCTGCTCGCGGGCGCGACGGCGGGCAACCTGGCTGCGTGTCAGGCGGCCATCGCGGACGTGACGGAGAAACACGAGCGGGCGCCGGCCATGGGGCGGCTCGGGGCGGGGATCGGGCTCGGGATGATCATGGGGCCGGTCATCGGCGGCGTGACGGCCAAGATTGCGCTCTGGGCGCCGCCGATTGCGGCGGCCGTGATGGCCCTCGCCGACCTCGTCCTCGCCGCGGCGCTCATGCCGGAGACGCGGCCCGTGCGCGAGCCCGAGCGCGCGGGGCACGACGCGTATCGTGGCCCCACGCGGGACGAGCGCCGGAGGGAGCCGTCGTTCGCGGAGATCGTCGCCGACAAACGGGTCGCGACGGTGCTCCAGATGTATTTCTTGACGTTCATGGCGATGACGGTCCTGAACGTCGCGTTCCCGCTCCTCTCGCATGATCGTTTCGGATGGACGGCGGAGCAGGTCGGCTACATGTTCGCGATCTTCGGCGTGTCCGGGGTCGTGATTCAGGGGTTTTTGATCAAGCGCCTCTCGGCCCGCTTCAGCGAGCTCGGGCTCGTCGAGACCGCGGCCGCGCTCATGCTCGTGGGGATGCTCTGTGCGGCGTTCTCGACGCAGCCGTGGATGATGGTCCTCGCGAACGTCCTCATCGGGGTGGGGGTGGCGATCAACAACCCATCCATTTCGTCGCTGGCGTCGAAGTATGCGCGCGAGGACCAGCGGGGCACGGTGCTCGGTTATGCGCAATCGACCGGGAGCTGGGCGCGGACGATTTGGCCTGCCACGTGGGGCTTCATGTACAACCGCGTGGCGCCCATCTCTCCGTTCCTCGGCGCGGCGGCCGGGGCCGCGCTGCTGCTCGGCGTCGCGCTGGTGCTCCACAAGCAGGATGCGCCGGCGTCCGAGCAGGGGTAGGGGAGCCGAGAGGGTAGGGACGTTCGGGGGAGGGGGACATGGCGAGTGAGGGGTTCGAGGAGGCGCGGCGGCGGATTCGGATTGCGGAGGAGCAGGGGAGCGAGTCGCTCGATCTTTCGGGTATGAAGCTCACCGCGGTGCCGCGGGACCTCGTGCGGCTCTTCCGTCTGAAGATGCTCGACCTTTCCCACAACCGCCTCAGCGAGGTCCCGACGCAGATCCTCGGGCTCTCGGCGCTGCGGGGGCTGGCGCTCCAGGGGAACAGGATCGAACAGATTCCCCGCACGATTGGCGCGCTTCGCAGCCTCCGCACGTTGATCCTTTCTAGGAACCGGATCGGAGTTCTACCGATGGAGCTCGGGGAGCTCACCGAGCTCGAGACGCTCGCGATCAGCCACAATGGTACGGGGGACATGGCCTGCGTCCTCAAACTCACGAGGTTGCGTACACTCATTTGCTCGTGGCTCGCGCGACGCGAAGCCCTCCCCAATCTCGCCGCCCTGAAGCGCCTCGAATCCCTGGACGTCGCCAGTTGTGGGATCGAAGAAATTCCGCCATGGCTTTTCGAGCTCACGAACCTGGTTGGCTTGCGCCTCGACGACAACCCCATCCGGCAGCTCGATGAACGGATTACGCGGCTGTCCTGCCTCAAGACGTTGTCGCTCCAGGGCGTCCCGCTAGAGAATCTGCCTGTCGAGCTGGCCACGCTCCCCAAGCTCGAAAAATTGCTCGTCGACGGCGCACCGCTCCCGCACCTCCCACCCGAGCTCGTCACCCAGGGCAACGACGCCCTGCTCACCTATCTCCGCGAGCAATACCGCGCCGGCGCGCGCCAATGGGTGTCAAAACTCCTCGTCGTCGGCGAAGGCGGCGTCGGAAAGACCTCCCTCCTCCGCGCCCTCTGCGACGAATCCTTCAACCCCGAAGAATCCACCACCCACGGCATCG
This sequence comes from Polyangium sorediatum, assembly GCF_029946465.1. Classification (NCBI taxonomy): domain Bacteria; kingdom Pseudomonadati; phylum Myxococcota; order Polyangiales; family Polyangiaceae; genus Polyangium; species Polyangium sorediatum. Next base: position 40,260 of record NZ_JARZHI010000064.1, on the reverse strand, counting down.
ACGTCCGCCCCCTCCTGATGCCGCACGCGAGCGAGTCCGGCATCACCATGCAGCTCAACGCCTGGGACTTCGGCGGCCAGCAGATCTACCACGCGACGCACCAGTTCTTCCTGACGAACCGCTCCCTCTTCGTCCTCGTCTGGAATGCCCGCCTCGGCTACGAGCAGGGCCGGCTCTACTACTGGCTCGACACCATCCGCGCCCGCGCCCCCGAATCCCCGGTCCTCCTCGTCGCCACGCAGGTCGACGAGCGCTCGGCCGATCTCCCGCTCAAAGAGCTTCGTCAGAAATACCCGCAGATCGTCGAGCAAATCACGGTCAGCAACAAGACCCGCGCCGGGATCGACGAATTGCGCCAAAAGATCCGCGAAGTCGCCGCCAAGCTCCCGCTCATGGGTGAACGCTGGCCCCGCGCCTGGCTCGACGCGGCGAACGCCGTCCGCGCCCTCGGAGGAAACCACATCACCCCAAAAAAACTCTGGCAAACCATGGCGCAAGAGGGCGTCGAGGGCGACAACGCCGCAATCCTCGCCCGCTGGCTCCACGAGCTCGGCGACATCCTCTATTTCCAGGACAACCCCGAGCTCGACGACATCGTCCTGCTCGACCCGCACTGGGTCACGGCCTCCATCAGCCGAGTCCTCGCCTGCGAGGGCGTCATCGAGCGCCGCGGCATCTTCACGCGCGAGCAGATGCGCGAGGTCTGGTCCGACATCGAGCCTTACCTCCGCGATCACCTCCTCCGCTTGATGGAGCAATTCGACCTCTCCTACCGCACCCTCGACAACCGCGACGTCAGCATTGTCGTCGAGCGCCTCTCCCACGACGAACCGCAAAGCCTCGCCCCGCGCTTCGGCGAGCGCCTCGGCGCGCCTCGCATCGCGATGCGCTTCGTCCTCGACGGCACCATGCCCGCCGGCATTCCCACCTGGTTCATCGCCCGCACCCACCGATTCACCACCGACACGCATTACCGCCAGGGCGCCCTCTTCGCCGACGGCCCCGACCAGCGCCACCTCGGCCTCGTGCAAGCCTTTCCGCACGGCGGCGTCGTCACGTTGGAGGTCCGCGGCCCCGCGCCGCAGAATTTCTTTACGCTGCTGAAGGACGGCCTCGAGCTCACCCTCGCGCGTTTCCCCGGCATGCGCATCACGCGACTCGTCCCTTGCCCTGGGCATGACGGCGCGCCTTGCAGCCACGAATTCAAGTACGAACAGCTCCAGAAGCGCCTCGAACGCGACCCGCCCCTCATCACCATCGAATGCCCCGAGGCGGCCGCCGACGTCGACGTCCGCCGCATGCTCTTTGGCCTGAGCCCCTCGACGCGTGACGACGTTTTCCACGAGCTCGACGTGCTCCGCGCGCGGGACGAGCGAAACCACGAGGACCACCGCGTGCACGTCCTCGCCCTCACGGAGCTCGTGCAGCGCGAGTTCCTCCGCTCCTTGCAGGCCGCGCAGCGCCTCGCCGAGACCCATGGCCCCGCGGTGTTCGTGCTCCGGCCGTACGGCGCGCCTCGCTGGCCCGAGGTGATCTTCGACCAACCGGTCGAGCTTCACCTCGTCTGCCAGGCGCCGGGCGCCTTCCACCTCGCTGCGGACGCGGGCCGTTATCGCACCACGGCGGAACCCTCTTGGCTCGTCGCCCTCGTGCCTTATGTCAAGCGCCTCGTCTCCGTGCTGAAATACGCCTCCCCGGCGGAAGCGCTTTTCCAGAACGACATCCAGCTCCTCGCGGAGCTCGTCCACAAGCTGCCGGACTTGACATCCGCGGTGCCCGTGCATCTCCCCTTCGAAGAGCGAACCGGCGCCGACAACCTGGAGCAATTCGAAGGCGTTTCCCTCCGCATCCTCCGCATCGTGCTCGACACGCTCGATCCGCAGCACGCCTGGGGCGGTTTGCAAAAGGTGCTCACCCCCGAGGGCCATTCCCTCTGGCTCTGCGAGCGGCACGCCTCGGCGTACCGGAGTTAAAACCCGTTCAGCTCGTCCACCACCTGGAAGAGCGCGCCGAGATCGTAAAAATCGACCGCGACGAAGTTCGGGATCTGCCCGCCCTCCGTCTGGCATTGTTGCGCCCGCGCCGACAGCACCTCGTACGCGTTCGCCGCCTTGCCCCGCTCGGGCGTCGGGATCGGGCCGATCCAGTGGTTCAGGAGAAACAGATCGTTCCCTTGGGTCCCCCGGTTCGGCGCGCAGTTGAAATCATCCACGCTCTCGAACGAATACGGCGTATCCCAGGCGATGTCCCAGAAGTGGTGATACCACGCGGGCGGCGGACGCTCGCCCTCGGCGCCCACGACGAGCTGCTTGCCGTCGAGCAAGAGCTCCCGCAACGTCGGCCACGGCGTGCCGGCCTCGTGCGCATACGTGCGACCTGCGAGCCCGCTCTTTTCGAACACGCCCTCCGTCTCCTCGGGCGTGATTCCATCCTGGATGATGAGCGTCACCACCTCGTGCGGGTGTGCGTCGAGGAACACGCGCATCTCGACGAGCGCGTCCACGAGCAGCGTATGACCGAGCTCGCAGATCGAATGGCAGAGATACAGATCGTCGTTCCAGCGATGGGTATCGATCAGCATCGCGCGGACGCCGTCTTCGAGCTGTCGTTTCATGCCGAAGTTCTGGTTCGGCGCGGCCCAGCCGAGCTCGAACGAGGACATGGCATTGTGCGTCGCGGGGAACGCGATCGTGTCGAAGGGCCGGTCGCAGAGCTCTGCGCGGCCGTTGCATTGGGAGGGCGGCGGGGGCTTCTCGGGCCCCGGGTCCGGATTCGCCGGATCCCCGGAGCCGCAGGCGAGGAGCCCGAAGGAAGCGGTCCAAAGCAAAGCGTGAAGTGAAAAGCGTGTCCCGTGCACGCCACCGAGCGTACACGGGATCGTCACTTGCGAAAAGCGCGCTAACGCGCCTTCTTGATGCCGAGATCCACCTGGAGCTGCCGGCGGATCTTTTTGACGTCGGCGTTCGAGAGCTGCCGCAAAAGCTCGGCCACGTGGGCGCGCTCGTCCTCGGCCGGGAACGTCAGGATGTAGAGCGGCGGCACGTCGAAGCCGATCGCCAGGCGCTCGATCGTCTGGATCGTGATGGCGGCGAGCCCATGCTCGACGCTCGAGAGGTGGCCTTTCGACAGCGCGCTCGCGTCGGCGAGGGCGGCGAGGGACAGGTTTCGCTCGAGGCGCAGCTCACGGATACGGGCGCCCACCTGCATCGCAAACGGATCGGGAACGGATCGTCGGGGCATGGTCCTCGTCTTTCTCGGGCCACAAAGAGCAGCCCGACCGGCGAAACACGCCGGCAAGTCGCAACGTTCGTCGAAATGGTCCGCCCGCGAGAATCGGCCGGATCACACGGGCCAGCTACTATGCACGTCCTCGGACGCACGGAGAACCGAAAAATGGTCCTCGATCGGACGTACTTCGTCCGACCGCGCCCGGCGCGCCATGACGCGGCGCGCGGGGCGCGGTCGGACGAATCTCGTCCTAGCTCCGCTTGACGCGGACGCCGGTCTCTTCCTGGATCCGGCGGCGGATCTTGCGCACCTCGGCGTTCGACATCTCGCGGAGCAGCTCCGCCGTCTTCGCGCGCTCGTCGTCCGCGGCGAACGTGAGCAGGTAGAGCGGGGGCACGCCGAAGCCGAAGGCGAGCCGCTCGATCGTCTGGATCGTGATCGCAGCGAGCCCGTGCTCGACGCTCGAGAGGTGGCCCTTCGACAGATAACAGGCGTCGGCGAGCTTTCCGAGCGAAAGACCGCGCTCCTTGCGCAGCTCGCGGATACGGGTGCCAACCTTCAGTGCAAACGGCTCGGGAACGGTTCGTCGCGGCATGATGATGTGGTTCTCGGGTCGATCCGAAAAAGGATCCCCGACCGGCCCTCCTGTGCCGGGATCTCGAGGTTTCACGAGGGCGTCCGTCCGCCCTCGATCCGAAAGACGTGATCGCGAGATCGGGCGCGCCGGCGACATCTCCGCGCCGCGCCGAACCCATCGAACACGTCCATCTTGCACCCATTGGACGAACTCGTCACGCGCGAATTGCAGGCGGTAGGACATTGTTGGTCATGGGTTCGCCCCTCCTTCCATGACCACGCGCCAGCGTGTAACCTCGTTCCAACGTGGCGAACATCGATGCCGCCTTCGTGAGGATGGGGGCGCATGCGTCCAAACGGGAAGGGGCGATCCTCATCGTGCGCTGGACCGGCGAGGTCACCCTCGACGACATGAAGGCGTTCTACGACCGCATCGACGAGATGAGCCAGGACGAGCCCCACGTCTATTGCCTCTTCGACAGCGCGCACTCGCTCGCGGTCACCCGCGAAGCGCGCGTATGGGCCGTCCGCGAGGCCAAGGGCGCCAAGGCGGTCCGCGGCATCGCCGTCATCGGGGCCTCCTTCTCCATCCGGATCCTCGGGACGATGCTGAACCGCGCGACGAACGCCATCCTGCGGCACGGCGTGCCGCTCGCGTTCTTCGATACCGCGGAGGAAGGCCGCGCCTACCTCGAAGCAGAGCGGAAGCGGCACGCGGCCCTCCGCTGATTTCGATATCTCCGCATTCGTTCGCGGCTCGGCTCGACCTCCCGGCAGTTGACGATCGGGGGGGCTCGACCGGAGGTTTCCCGTGGGGGCGGCGTAGCGGCCCGGAGGATCATGGCTCCTCCGGCTCGGCCTCGCGCCCCGGGAGGCCATCGTGGGGGAGCCGAGCGGCGCGCCGCCGCGCGGAGAGGATACATCCGCGCCGAGGCCGGAAAGCACCATTCGCATTGAATCGATCCGCGTCGATTCCGATCACGGCACGCTCCGCGGCTGCGACGAGCCGAGCGGCTGGCGCTGGTCCGATCGCGCCTGCCCCGAGCCCGAATGGACGGCCGCATCCCGCGTCCCGGTGAGCCATACGCTCGGCGAAAAGGTCCACCTCGCGCTCACCCTCGAGACCACCGCGGCGACGCCCGTCCCCGTCCCCCTGAAGGGCGAGGGGCCGGGAGGGATCCTGTTTCGACAAACCATTCCGGTCTCTCCCGGCACGTCCTCGGTCACCCTCGTCTCCGACCTTCCGCTGCCGCGCAAGCTCGACGATCTCTCGTTCGACGTGCGCTGGTCCGCGTCCGAATCCACGTCCGTCGTGCCTGCCGTCACCTCCCTGCCCCTGCTGATCACGCTGGGGCCGCCGCGATCCGAGCCCTTGGCGCCCTACAAGGAGGATGGGGCGACGCCGCGGAGGGTGGCGAAGGCCGTGGAATGGGCGAAGCGGGCGAACAGCCTGGATCCGCATGCGATCGTCGAGAGCTTCCTGCGCCGATTCCCGTATTACGCGCTCCTCCCGAACCCCGACGTGCCCGCGGTCTACGACCACCCGCGTTATTTCAACGACGTCGGCGGCGCCTGGCCGATGGTCGAGTACGTCGCCGCCTCCGGTGAATGCCAGGCCATCGTGCGTCTCGTCCGCGGCATGCTCGCGCAGATCGGCGCGCCGGGCGAGGCGCGCATGCTCGTCGTGTGGGCCGATCCGGACCAGGGCGGCGGCGAAAAGCCCCTCGTCGACGACTGGGAACGAAACCCCCGCGCGGGTTTGTCGAAGACGAGGGTCGTCGACGGCAAGCGCCTCTCCGCCGCGCTCGTGGACGGCCCCGTCGTGGAAGGCAAGAGCTACCCACCCTCGCATACCCGCCTGCCCGACGGCAGCGTGAGCCCCGGCCTCAACCGGTACGAGGCTTGCCTCGAATTCTCGCACGGTGGCATGACCCGCTATTATTGCGGCGGCGTCGGCGTCCTCTCCTCCAAGCACGACATCCTCAAGGTCTTCTGGGGCCTCGTATGGGTCGAGTTCCTCCCGGACGAGGGCTTTCGGGTCGAGAAGATCGTGCGGCGTTACCGGGGCGGCGAGGCGCCGCCCGAGGCCGTGTCCGGGCGCCACCCCATTCGCTCCTTTCTCCGTCGTTTCGCGAGGCGATTTGCATGAAATGGCTCGACGACATCAAAACCGCGCAATCCGAGGGCTTCGACGATCTCGACGGCCGCGACGACCTGCCCGGCCAGGCGCTCGCCGAATCGAGGCATTGGGCCCGCACCCTGTTTGCCCAAGGAAAAAGCCCCTACGACGCCGCCTGCCCCGTCCGGCGCAAGGTCCACCACGCCACGAAGGCCGCGCCCGATTTCCTGCGCCACGAATACGAGGTCGACGGCCTCCGCCTCTCGATCGTCGAGGGCCGCTCGTTCGCGCTCGTCCTCCTCGCGCGGTCGAGCCTCGACGTCCTCGCGCTCCCCAAGGACGAGCGCGCCGCGGCCATCTCGCGGGTCGCCGCGGCCCTCTTCCACCCCGTCTGCGTCTCCGGCGGCGTCTGCTTCCGTTTTCCCGCGCGTATCGAAGAGGGGACGTTTTTCTCCACGAACCCCGACCTCGACCCGCGTCTCCTCGGCGCCTGGCAGGATCGCCTCGACGCCGGGATTCATTGCGGCGAGCTCGTCTTCCTCGCCTACAAGCGTCTGCCCTGGATGGTCGGCTTCGCCGACCCGTTCGCGTGGCTGCGCGAGGGGGAGGCCATCGATCGAAAGCCGCGCTTCCGTTTCCCCTTCCGGAAGTCGGGCGCGAAGCGCAAGCGCCGCTGATCGTCTATGACGTCAGGGGTCGAGGAGCGAGGGCGCGCGAAGGATCTCCTCCAGAATCGCGTCGGCCTCGCGCGCCACGCCGTCGAGCGCCTGCCCGAGCCGCGCGTGATCGGCTGCGTCGAGCGGCGGGAGCCCGAGCCGCGCCCGCACCCCGGAGACGCGGAGCGCGATCCCCTCGCCGTATTGATATCCCTCGATCCACGGCCCCCGCTCGACCTCCGCGCAGAGCCGCTTCATGCGCGCATCGAACGTGGCGCGTTCCTCCGCGGTTCGCTCGAGCGCGCTGAAATGGTGCATCGTCGCCGCGGGACCGAGATCGCCCTCGACCGCTGAAAACCCTTCTGCCAGGGCCGCGCGTGTCGCCTCGAATCCCGCGCGCCGGAGGAGCGCGCCGTCCAGGCACATCTCCCAGATGACGTGCGCGAGCAGCCCCATTCGTTTCGCGCCGAGGGCCGCCTCCCGCATGCGCGTCGCGACGAGCTTCTCTCCTTCGACGAAGACCCGGTTCTCGTGAAACCAATGGTCGGCCGCCACGTGGTGCCGGATCCCCACGAGCACCTCCGCGAGCCGCCCACCGAGCGGCTCCTCGGCCTCGACGGCGTGGCGTGGCCGCACACGCCTGTCTGCCATTCGCCAGAGGTCCGGCAGCATTGCGCCCGCGCCGACGGCGCGTGAGCCGGTGTGCGCCTCTGCGAGGTGCCTGTGCAGCAGGAAGTTCACCCGTGCAGCCTAGCACGCCTCCGTTCTTGCTTCGGCTTTCCATCACGCCTCCTGCGTGCTAGCCCCTCGTTGCCCGTGCGGCCGGCCTTTGCCGCGACCCGGGCAGGAGACGACCCATGAAACATTTCGTGACTTCCTTGATTGTGCTGGCCCTCGCGGGCGCTGGCTCCCTCATCGGTTGCAGCGACGACTCGAACAATACGACCGGCGGCAACGGCGGCAACGGCGGCGGCGGCGGCGGCGGCGACGTCCTCATCCCCATCGACGACCTCGGCACCGCGACTGCTGACCTGTACTGCGGGCAGGTCTACTCCTGTTGCACCACGGCCGAACAGGACAAGGCGCTCGAGGGGATCACGCCCAAGCCTCAGAACGAGGCCGAGTGCGCGCAGTTCTTCAAGGGCTTCTATGACATGCTCGTGCTCCCGCGCCTGAAGAAGGCCGTCGGGGCGGGCCGCCTGGAATACGACCAATATCTCGCGGCGAGCTGTCTCGCCAAGCTCGATAAATCCTGCTCTGCGATCAACGGCGATCCTTTCGAGGCAGACGCTGAATGCCAGAGCGTCTTTCTCGGCAAGGTGGCCGACGGCGGCGATTGCAGTGGCGATGACGAGTGCGCGAGCGACGACTCCGTGTGCATCGGCGATACCGATACGGAGCTCGGCAAATGCCAGCCGCGTGGCGCGGCCGGGGCGGCGTGCGAGTTCGACGAGGACTGCCTTACCGGTTACTGCAATTTCGCGTCGAGCATGTGCGAGGAGCCGAAGGCCATCGGCGAGGCGTGCAGCGGCTTCGGCGGGTGCAAGGACTCGTATTGTGACAGCATGACGAACGTTTGCACGGCCAAGAAGGCCGACGGCGCGTCCTGCACGGGCCCCGACGAGTGCGAGGGCAACGACTGCGACATGGCGACGAGCACCTGCACCACGCCCGCGCCGATCTGCGACGGCATGTAGACGCCCCTCGACCTCGTCGGCCTCGGGGCGATCGGAGAAACCTCGCCCTCCACATCGAGCGGCATGGTTTTCCCATTGCCGTCGATCGCCGAACACACGCCTGTCTGCCATTCACCAGAGGTCCGGCAGCATTGCGCCCACGCCGGCCGCGCGTGAGCCCGTATGCGCCTTCGCGAGGTGCCTGTGCAGGAGGAAGTTTACCGCTACAGCCTAGCACGCCGTCGTGCCTGCTTCGGCTTTCCATCACACCTCATGCGTGCTAGCCCCTGGTCGCCCGCGAGACCGCGCTCGGCTGCGGCCCGGGCAGGAGATGACCCATGAAACATTTCGTGACTTCCTTGATTGCGCTGGCCCTCGCGGGCGTAGGCTCCCTCATCGGCTGCAGCGACGACTCGAACAATACGACTGGCGGCGGCAACAACAATGGCGGCGGCGCGGTCGCCCTCGACGACCTCGGGACCAAGACGGCCGAATTGTACTGCAGCCTGATCTACTCCTGCTGCACCATGGCCGAGCAGGCCCAAATGTATGAGGAGGTGACCCCCAAGCCCACGAACGAGGCCGAGTGCGTGCAGACCTTCGCGACCTTTTTTGACGGCTTCGTGCTCGGGGAGCAGAAGAAAGCCGTTGCGGCGGGTCGGCTCGGATACGACGGGGAGCTCGTGGCCGAGTGTATCCCCAAGCTGAAGGGGGTCTGCTCCGCGTTCGAGGACGACCTTTTCAAGAATGATGCCGAATGTAGCAAGATCTTCGTCGGCAAGGTCGCCGACGGCGGCGATTGCGCGAACGACGACGAGTGCGCGGGCGCCAGCTCCGTGTGCGTGGGCGATAGCGGCGACAACGAGTTTGGCAAGTGCCAGCCGCGCGGCGCGGTCGGAGCCTCGTGCGACTTCGAGGACGACTGCACCACCGGGTACTGCGACTACTTCACGAACGCGTGCGGAGAGCTGAAGGCCATCGGCGAGGCGTGCACCGGGAGCGATTGCAAGGACTCGTATTGTAACTCCACGACCAGTGTATGCACGGCCAAGAAGGCCGACGGCGCTGCGTGTATGTCGTACGACGAGTGCACGAGCGGGGAGTGCGACACCGAGACGGACACCTGCGTCGTCCCGCCCGTTCCGGCTCCGTTCTGCGACGGCATGTAGACGCCCCTCGCCCTCGTCGCGGAGCCGTCCTCCACCGGAGACACCTCCCGGGCGACCTGCTAGAGTAGCGCCGCCCGGGAGGGAACCCGGAATCGGAGGCGGACATGGAAGCGGCGCAAGCGAAAATCGGCCTCATTGGCCTCGGGGTGATGGGAGAAAACCTCGCCCTCAACATCGAGCGGCATGGTTTTCCCATCGCCGTCTACAACCGCGAACCCCACAAGGTGGACCACCTGCTCGCGACGCGCGCGAAGGGCCTCCGTTTCGTCGGGGCACACAACCCGGCCGAGCTCGCGCGTGCCCTCGAACGTCCGCGCAAGATCATCCTCCTCGTGAAGGCGGGCTCGCCCGTCGATTGGACCGTCGAGCAAATCCGTCCGCACCTCGAACCCGGCGACATCATCATCGACGGCGGCAATTCGTGGTACGAGGACACCGAGCGCCGCCAGCGCGAGCTCGGCGCGTCGGGCATTCGTTTCCTCGGCTCCGGTGTCTCCGGCGGCGAAGAGGGCGCCTTATGGGGCCCCTCGCTCATGCCCGGCGGCGAGCGCGCGGCTTACGAGGAGATCCGGCCGATCTGGGAGGCCATTGCGGCGAAGGTCGACGACGGCCCCTGCGTCACGTACATCGGCCCCGGCGGGTCGGGCCATTTCGTCAAGATGGTCCACAACGGCATCGAATACGGCGACATGCAGCTCATCGCCGAAGCCTATGACATCCTCCACCGCGGCCTCGGCTTCTCCGCCGATCGCCTCGCTGAGGTCTTCGCCCGCTGGAACGAGGGCGTCCTCTCCTCGTTCCTCATCGAGATCACTGCGAAAATTTTCCGCGCCAAGGACCCCGAGACGGGCGCGCCGCTCGTCGACCTCATCCTCGACAAGGCGGGCCAGAAGGGCACGGGCCTCTGGACCTCCAAGGTCGCGCTCGACCTCGGCGTCGCCATTCCCACGATCGACGCCGCCATCATGGCGCGCCTCCTCTCGGGCCGGAACAACGAGCGCATCGAGGCCGCGAGGATCCTCGAAGGCCCCCGGGCCGGCGCGTTCCAGGGCGACGAAAACGAGATCGTCGCGGCCGTGCACGACGCTTTGTATGCCGCGAAGATCTGCTCGTACGCGCAGGGAATGGCCCTCCTCCGCGCCGCCTCGGACACCTTCCACTGGGACCTGCCGCTCGGCGAGATCGCGCGCATCTGGAAGGGCGGCTGCATCATCCGCGCCCAGTTCCTCGACGGCATTCGCGAGGCGTACGCGAAGCGCGCCGATCTGCCGAACCTGCTCCTCGACGATCGGTTCCGCGAGGCCATGGCGAAGTCGCAGCCGGGCTTCCGCAAGGCCGTCGCGTTCGCGCAGGGCCTCGGCATTCCTTGCCTCGCGTTCTCGTCGAGCCTCGCCTATTACGACAGCTACCGCTCGTCGCGCCTCCCGCAGAACCTGACCCAGGCCCAGCGCGATTATTTCGGCGCCCATACCTACGAGCGCATCGACAAACCCGAGCTCGGCGCCGTGCACACCGACTGGCCCTCCCTCGTCGGCTGAGACGGCGATCGGGGTTTTCCCCGCGTCCGTCCGTTCGTCCCGCCGCTCGCTTTCGCTCCTCCCCGCTCGCCCGCCTGCCTGCTCGCTCCCCATAGCGGCCGCTCGGCTGCCTCGGAAGGCAGCAACGTCGCCCCCTCGATTCCCATCGAATGCTGCTGGATGCGCCCGCGGCGCGCTCGCCGTGCGGACGTCCGAGAAGGCACGAGGATGGCGGCTCTCTTTCGTCCCTGGACCAATACGGCCTTCCGGATCGCGCTCATCGGCCTCGTGGGCGGCGCCGGCGCGCTCCTCGTCACGCCCATGATCTGGGTGCGCACGCCGAACTGGCGAAGGCAGTTCGATCAGGTCGACCAGCCGGTCGAGTTCGATCACCGGCACCACGTGCAGGACGACGGGATCGATTGCCTCTTCTGTCACAGGGAGGCGACCGTATCCTCCACGGCCGGCATCCCCTCGACCGACCTCTGCATGGGTTGCCACAACCAGGTCTGGAACAAGAGCCCCATGCTCGAGCCCGTCCGGCGGAGCTACTTCTCGGGTTTGCCCATTCCGTGGAATCGCGTCCACGACGTCCCCGATTTCGTCTACTTCAACCACGCGATCCACATCAACAAGGGCGTCGGGTGCGTCAGTTGCCACGGGCGCGTCGACGAGATGGGCCGCGTCTTCCAGGTCGCCGATCTGAGCATGAAGTGGTGCCTCGATTGCCACAGGCAGCCGGAGAAGCACGTCCGGCCGCTCGATCGCGTCACCGACATGACTTGGAGGGCCGCGGATCAAAGCACCCTCGGGCCCTACCTGGTCCGCGAATACGGCGTTCGAAGCGTCACCAACTGTTCGGCCTGCCATCGATAGGAGAGCACCTTTGGGCAACGACGTACGCGCGCTCTGGGAGAAGATCCTCGCAGGCAAGACGGGCCGCGACTACTGGCGCAGCCTCGCCGAGCTCGTCGCCGAGGGGGCGCCTCCGGAGGACAGGCAAAGGGAGTTTCCCGAGGGAGCGGACGAGCGTCCGGACGAACCTTCGCGCAGGAGCTTCCTGAAGCTCCTCGGCGCCAGCATGGCGCTCGCGGGCGTCACGGGGTGCGTCAAGGATCCCGTCGAGAAGATCCTGCCGTACACGATCCGTCCGCCCGAGGTCACGCCGGGTCTGTCCAAGTATTACGCGACGAGCATGACCCTCGACGGACTCGCGACGGGCCTGCTCGTCGCGAGCCGCGAAGGGCGGCCCCTCAAGATCGAGGGCAACCCCGAGCATCCGGCCAGCCTCGGCGCGGCGGGCGTCCTCGAGCAAGCGTCCATCCTCGGGCTTTACGATCCCCACCGCGCGCGGGCCATCACGCGCCTCGGCGCGCTGCAATCGTGGGATGCGCTCGCGACGGAGCTCGCACGTCCACGCACCGATCGGGGGGCCGGGCTCCGCATTCTGATCGAGCCCACGGCGTCGCCGCTCCTCGGGAGCCTGCTCGGCCGTCTCCTCGCGGCCTATCCGGCCGCCCGTATCACCGTGCATTCGGCGATCGACACGGGCGCTGCGGCGCAAGGGTCCACGCTCGCCTTTGGCCGCCCGCTCGTCCCGCAGCTCGACCTCCGGAACGCCTCGGTCATCGTCTCGCTCGATTCGGATTTCCTCGACGGGCAGGGCATGCATTTGCGGCATTCACGCCATTTCGCCGAGCGTCGCCGCCCGGGGTGGCCCGAGCCCTCGATGAACCGGCTCTACGTCGTCGAGAGCCTGCCGAGCTGCACGGGCACCGTCGCGGATCACAAGCTCCGCCGGCGATCGAGCGAGATTGGCACGTTCGCCGCCGCCCTCGCGGCCGAGATCCTCCTCGGCGGCAAGCCGCCCAAGGCGGTTTCGCCCGAGATCGTCACGGCGCTCCGCCCCTTCCTCGGCCGTGAGGAGCGCGCCCTCGTCGGCGCGATTGCGAGGGACCTCGTCCGCGCGGGCCCCGGCGGCCTCGTCGTCGTCGGCGAGCGGCAACCCGCGCCCGTCCATGCCCTGGGCGCGCTCATGAATGCCGTCCTCGGCGCCTCCGGCTCCACGGTCTCGATGACCGAGCCCATTCTCTGGAATCCCGGCACGGCCGGGCAGGACCTCGCCGCGCTCGTCGCCGACATGCGCGCTGGCGTCGTCGACACGCTCGTCATCCTGGGGAGCAACCCTGTGTACACCGCGCCGGGGGACCTCGATTTCGCCGCTGCGCTCGGTCATGTCCGGCAGAGTTTTTCCCTCGGCCTTCATAGGGACGAGACCGGCGCGCAGACGACCTGGTTCGTCCCGGAGGCACATTACCTCGAAGCCTGGGGCGACGGCCGCGCGGGGGACGGCACCGCCTCCGTCGTGCAGCCGCTCATCCGCCCGCTCTTCGGCGGGCGCGCGGCGTCCGAGATCCTCGCGGCCATGCTCGGGGACACGTACCCGAGCGCGCACGCCCTCGTGCGTGACCAATGGCGGACGATGCTCGGCGAGGCCGATTTCGAGGCGCAGTGGGAGGCGACCTTGCGCCGTGGCTCGTTGCCCGGCTCCGAGGCCCCGCGGGTCCAGGCCGAAATCACGCCGCCCGGAATCGTCGCCGCCCTCGCGACCCTCGCTGCCGTGCCCGCGCTCGCGCCCGGTCGGTACGAGCTCGGGTTTTACACCGATCCGAAAGTGCACGACGGCCGGTTCGCGAACAACCCTTGGCTCCAGGAATTGCCCGATCCCACGACGAAGATCACCTGGGACAACGCCGCGCTCATGAGCGTCCGCACGGCGAGCGAGCTCGGCGTCGCGAATGATGACCTCGTCGAAATCACCTTGCCCGGGTTCGATCCGACGATGCAGGTGATCACGACGAGCCCGCCGCCGGCCACGACCGTCGTCTTGCCGGTGTTCGTGATGGCGGGTCACGCCGATCGGGCCATCTCCTTGCGCCTCGGGTATGGCCGCGGCCCGGGATTGCCCGTCGCCGAGGGGGTCGGGAAAAACGTCCAGCCCCTCCGCCAAAAGGGCCGCTCGTTCCTCGACGGCGCGTCCCTCCGGCCCACGGGCGAGAAACACGTCCTCGCGCAGACGCAAAAACACTGGGAGCTCCACGACCGGCCGATCGCCCTGTCCGCGACCCTCGAAGCCTACCGCGACACCCCCGGGTTCACCCGCGGGCAGAAGGGCCCCGTCCTCTCGATCTTGCCCCCGGTCGAGTTCAAGGGCGAGCAGTGGGCGATGAGCATCGACATGTCGATCTGCACGGGCTGCAGCGCGTGCGTCGTCGCTTGCCAGGCCGAGAACAACATCCCCGTCGTGGGCAGGGAGGGCGTCCTCCGCAGCCGCGAAATGCATTGGCTCCGGATCGACACCTATCACACGGGCGAGGTCGACGCGCCGGAGGTCCTGCACCAGCCGATGTTGTGCCAGCACTGCGAAAAGGCGCCCTGTGAGTACGTCTGTCCGGTGAACGCCACCGTCCACAGCCCCGACGGCCTCAACGAGATGGTCTACAACCGCTGCATCGGCACGCGGTTCTGCTCGAACAACTGCCCCTACAAGGTGCGGCGGTTCAACTGGTTCGACTGGATCGAGGAGAAGCCCGGCTACAACGCCGACATCCGTACGCTCCAGAAAAACCCCGACGTCACGGTCCGCGAGCGCGGCGTGATGGAGAAGTGCACCTTCTGCGTGCAGCGCATCCGGCGCGCCGAGATCGACGCGAGCATCGAGCGCCGCGCCATTCGCCCGGGCGAGGTCACGACGGCTTGTGAAGCCGCGTGCCCGACGCGCGCCATCCGGTTCGGCTCGCTCGTGCACAAGGAGACCGACATGGTCCGCTGGCGCGACGAGCCGCGCAGCTTCAGCGTCTTGCACGAGCTCGGCACGATTCCTCGCATTCGATACCTCGCCATGATCAAGAACCCGAACCCGGAGGTGGGTTGATATGGCCACGGAGCCGGTCTTCATCGGGCGCCCCACGGACGCCGAGCTCTCCGACCAGCTCCTCTCGACCGCGTGGCGGCCGTGGAGAAGGCTCGGGAAAATCGGCTTCCTCGTCGCCATCCTCGGCACGTTGTCCCTCTTTACCGGGATCACGCTCACCGTGATGTACGGCATTGGGATGTGGGGGAACAACATCCCGGTCGGCTGGGGGTTCGGCATCATCAACTTCGTCTGGTGGGTCGGTATCGGCCACGCCGGCACCTTCATTTCGGCCGTGCTCCTGCTCTTCGAGCAGAAATGGCGCACGAGCATCAACCGCTTCGCCGAGGCGATGACGCTCTTCGCCGTGCTCCAGGCCGCGATGTTCCCGGTCCTCCACCTCGGGCGGCCGTGGTTTGCCTACTGGATTTTCCCGTATCCCTCCACGATGGCCGTCTGGCCGCAATTCAAGAGCGCGCTCCCCTGGGACGCGGCGGCCATCTCGACGTATTTCACGGTCTCGCTCGTCTTCTGGTACACGGGCCTCATCCCGGATCTCGCGGCCGCGCGGGATCGCGCGCCCACGCGGGCGAAGCGTTTCCTCTACGGCATCTTCGCGCTCGGGTTCACCGGCGCGTCGAGCTCCTATCGCCATTACCGCGTCGTGTATGGCCTGCTCGCGGGCATCTCCACGCCGCTCGTGCTCTCCGTGCACTCGATCGTGAGCTCGGACTTCGCGATCACGCTCGTGCCCGGCTGGCACTCCACCATCTTCCCGCCATTCTTCGTCGCTGGCGCCATCTTCTCGGGGTTCGCCATGGTGCTCACCCTGGTGATCCCGGTGCGCAGCCTGTTCCGGCTGGAGAATGTCATCACGAAGAGGCACCTCGACAACCTCGCCAAGATGGTCCTCGTGACGTGCTGGGTCGTCACGTATTCGTACATCCTCGAATTCTTCATCGCGTGGTACAGCGGCGACGAGTACGAGATCTACCAGTTCTTCGAGGCGCGCCCGTTCGGGCCCTGGGCCTGGATCTTCTGGATGATGATCATCTGCAATGCGGTCGTCCCGCAGATCTTCTGGTCCAGGAAGGCGCGGACGAACCTCGGCGTGCTCTGGGCCGTCTCGCTCCTCGTCAACGTCGGCATGTGGGCCGAGCGCTTCGTGATCATCGTCATGGGCCTGCAGCGCGATTACCTGCCCTCGGCCTGGGACGTCTTCGTCCCGACGTACGTCGACTGGGCCATTTTCCTCGGGACCATGGGGTTCTTCCTGCTGCTCTTCCTGCTCTTCTTGCGCTTCGTCCCGTTCGTTCCGCTCGCCGAGGTGAAGGAGCTCAAGCACGAACTCTCGCACGAGGAGGGACATTAAAATGCGCAGGACGCGACAGGGCGGGATCGTGGGCGCGTTCGATACGCCCGAGGCGATCATCCGGGCGGCCCACGAGCTGCGCAAATCGGGCTACCGCAGGCTCGAAGGGTACACGCCCTATCCCCTCCTCGACCTCGAACGGGCCATCGGGCGCGGGCGCTCGCGCATCGGGTTCGTGGTGTTCCCGTTCGCCATCGCGGCGGCGGCCGTCGCCTACCTCGTGCAATGGTGGACGAACGCCGTCAATTACCCCCTGAACTCCGGCGGAAGGCCCGCGCACGCGCCGCCCGCCTTCGTCCCCGCCACGTTCGAGATGGCCGTGCTCTTTTCGGCGCTCTCGGCCTGCGTCATCCTCGCCGTCTGGTCGGGCCTGCCGGCCCTCTGGCAGCCGATCTTCGAGGTGCCCGGCTTCGACCGCGCCAGCATCGACAAGTTTTTCCTGGCCATCTCCGACCGCGACCCCGCCTTCGACCGCGAGGCGACCGCGCGCAGGCTCACGGAGCTCGGCGCGACCCGCATCGAGCTGCTCGGAACGCATCCGGCGACCGACGCGGAGCTCGACGAGCGGCTCAATGGAAAGGGGGGAGAGGAGTCGTGAGACCCATCGATGTGCTCCCGCCCTTGTGCGTCCTCGCCGTGGGCCCTCTCCTCGCGAGCTGCAACAGCTCGGGCACCGAGCGTGATTTCGAGCGCATGGTGAACCAGGCACATTACGGGTATTACCAGGAGACCTCGTTCTTCGAGGATCGCCGCGTCATGCGCGAGCCGCCCCCCGGCACCGTCCCGAACGACCGGCGGCTCGGCCCCTCCGAGATTCTGCACGGAACGGCCTCCGGGAAATTCGTCGAGGCCATTCCGGTGCCGCTCTCGCGGCCGAGGATGGACGAGGGCCGGAAGCGTTTCGAAGTCTTCTGCGCGCCCTGCCACGGCGTGGGCGGCGACGGCGTGAGCGTCGTCGCGCACAACATGGAGCTGCGCAAGCCGCCGAGCCTCGTCGCGGCGCCGGTCCTCGACTACCCCGCGGGGCGCATCTACCAGGCCATTGCCCAGGGCTATGGGCTCATGCCCTCCTATGGCCAGGACTTCAGCGTCGAGGCGCGCTGGGCCATCGTCGCCTACGTGCGCGCGCTCCAGCTTCGTACGAATGGCGTCGCCGTCGACGCGCTGCCCGAGCCCGTCCGCGTGCGGATGCAAAAGGAGCTTCGATGAACCCCGAACCCAGCATATTCACCGGAGGAGGTCGGCTCATCATGGGAGGCGTCCTCGCTTTCCTCGCCGGCGCCATCGCGCTCGTCGTGGGAGGCGCCGCGCACGGGCGGGACGCCTTCTACGCGTACCTCTCGGCCTATACGTGGCTCGTCTCGCTCCTCGTCGGCGGGCTCATTTTCCTGATGATCGTCCACGCGATGGACGCGAAATGGCCCGTCGCCCTCCGGCGCGTCGTCGAGGGCGTCACGGGCGTCCTGCCGCTCGCGGTGATCGGGTTCATCCCCATCGCCATCGGCGTCTCCACGATCTATCCCTGGACGTCGCCGTCGGCGATCGTCGATCACGAGGCCCAGCGGCTCGTCGAGCACAAGCTCCCGTACCTGAACACGCCGTCGTTCTTCGTGCGCGCGTTCCTGTACTTCGGCGTCTGGCTGGGGACCTCGTATTTCCTCCGGCGCTGGTCCTTGCGCGGCGACTGGGCCCCGGAGACCACGGACAAACCGCGGTTTCGCGCGTTCTCGGCGCTCGGGCTGCCTCCGGTCGCGCTCGCGTTCACCTTCGCGGGCTTCGACTGGCTCATGTCCCTGACGCCCACCTGGTATTCGACGATGTTCGGGGTGTACTGGTTCGCCGGCGGATTCCTCGGCGCGATCGCGCTGCTCGTGCTCGCGACCTACGGCCTGCAGCGCGGGGGCATGCTCACCCGGGTCGGCAGCTCTCATTACTACGCGCTCGGCCGGCTCCTGCTCGCGTTCACGATCTTCTGGGCCTACATCGCGTATTTTCAGTTCTTCTTGATCTGGATCGCGAACAAGCCTCACGAGGCGGCATTTTATGCGCCCCGCATGAAGGGCGAATTTGCCTCCCTGAGCATCCTCGTCGCGGCGGGCCGCTTCGTCGTCCCGTTCTTCGCGCTCTTGCCCTACCGGGTCAAGCAGCAGCCGGGCACGCTCGTGCCGATCGCGATCTGGATCCTCGTCATGCACTGGGTCGACATGGAATGGCTCGTCATGCCGTCCGTGCGCGCAGAGGGCCCCGTCGTGCATTGGCTCGACGTGGCCGCGCTCGTCTGCGTCGGCGGGGCCGCGCTCGCGTTCGGCACGTTCCGACTGCGTGGCCGCCCGATCGTCCCGAAAAACGACCCCTCGCTCGAAACCGCCTTCCGCTACGGGAGCGTTTGACATGAGCCATCCCGCAGATCCCAAGCGCCACGGATTCGTGAAGCAAGAGGAGGACGTCCTCCCGCCGCGCCTGATCCTGTATGCCGTCCTCGGTTCCATCGCGTTTTCCCTCGTGCTCTCGGGGATCTCCTACGGCATTCAACGGTCCCGCGAGGCCGCGCTTCGGCCCTCCGGCGTCTATCCCGAGATGAAGCTCGGGCCGATCGAGGAGCGCTCGAACGTGCACGAGGAGCTCTTCTCGAACCTCGGGCAGGGGCAGGTCCTCGAACGCAAGCAACGTCAATCGCTCCAGCAATTCGAATGGCTGGGCGAGGATCACAGGAAAGTGCGGGTCCCGGTGGACGTGGCCATGGACCTCGTCGTGAGCGGCGTGGGTCGCTGACGGCATTGAAGGAGCGCCGCGCCCTCGGGGGGCGACGCTCGGGGGGAGCATTCGGTGAGACGATTCGGCTGGGCCATGGCCCTCTCCATGATGCTCGCGGGCGCGCCGGCGGACGCCGCGGAGGAGACTCGCGCGCTCCCCGTGGCCGCGCAACAGGCGGACGTCGACGAGCGCCTCGGCGGCTTCGTCCCGCGTGATATCGTCCTGCGCGACGAGCGCGGCGAAGACGTGAAGACGGGCGCGCTCCTCGCGGGCGACGTCCCCGTGGTCCTCGTGCTCGCGTATTACCGCTGCCCGATGCTCTGCCCGCTCCTGCTGACGGGCGTCTCGAAGGGCCTCGCGGAGGCGGGATATACGCCCGGCGAAGACTATCGGCTCGTCACGGTCAGCATCGATCCGGAGGACACCCCGACCGACGCCGCGAAGCGCAGGGACGCGCTCGCCGAGAAACTCGGCGCGAAGCCCTCGAATCTCAGGTTCCTCGTGGGGACGGCCGAGGCGACGCGCGCCGTGGCGGACGCCGTGGGCTTCCGGTATGGCTACGACGCCTCGACGGATCAATATGCGCACCCGGCGGTCGTCACCGTGCTCGCGCCGGACGGCCGCATCTCGCGGTACCTCTACGGGCTCGAGCCTTCTTCGCGGGATCTCCGTCTCGCCCTCGTCGAGGCCGCCGCGGGCAAGGTCGGCACGATCGTCGATCGTGTGCTCGTCACCTGTTATCGCTACGACCCGGCGACCCGACGCTATGGCCCGTACATCACCGGGTTTCTCCGGATTGGATCGCTCCTGATTCTCTGCACGGTCGGAACGACCCTGGGCATGTTGTGGCGCCGGGATCGGCGCCGGGGACGAGGGGGTGAGCCCCGATGAACGAGCTACTCCGCACGCTCCTGTTTTTGCCGCGGCAGGCGTCCACCCTCGCCGAGGAGATCGACACGCTCCATTACTTCGTCATCATCATGACGATGGGGGGCGCCTTGCTCGTGACCCTCATTGGCGGGTATTTCCTGGTCCGCTACCGCCGCACGGCCGTCCAGAAAGAGCCCGCGCGGCGCATGCCCGGGACGACGCCCGCGATCTGGCTCGAAGTCGTGGTCGTGGTCGGCCTCTTCGGCATGTTCATCGTCTGGTGGGTGATCGGATTCCGGCAATTCATGGCCATCCGCACCCCGCCGGAGAACACGCTCGAGATCTACGTCACGGGCAAGCAATGGATGTGGAAATTCGCGTATCCCCAAGGCGCGAACTCCATCTCGACGCTCTACGTCCCCGCCGGGCGCCCCGTGAAGCTCGTCCTCGCCTCGCGCGACGTCATTCACAGCTTCTTCGTCCCGGATTTCCGGCTGAAGGAAGACGTGGTCCCGGGGCGGCTCACGACGCTCTGGTTCGAGGCGAAGGAGCCGGGCCGGCATGACATTTTCTGCACCGAGTATTGCGGCGTCAGCCACTCGACCATGCGCGGCGAGGTCATCGTGCTCCCGCAAGAGGAATACGAGCGCTGGCTGCAAGGCCAATCGCCGGGGCCGGCTGTCGCGGGCCCGGTCGACCTGCGCCCGTCCGCCGTCACGGACTACGCGCCGCCGGAGCCCCTGAGCATGGTTCGTCAGGGCGAACGCGCCGCGGCCGAGCACGGCTGTTTGCGCTGCCATACCCTCGACGGCACGCCGCACCTCGGCCCGACCTTTGCGGGCCTCTACGGCACCATGGTTCCGCTCGAAGCGGGGGGCAACGTGAAGGTCGACGAGGCGTACATCACTGAATCGATGATGGATCCGCTCGCGCGTATCCACGCGGGATACCAGCGCATCATGCCGAGTTACCTCGGCCAGATTCGCCCGGCCGAGACGAGCGCCATCATCGAGCTCGTGAAGAGCCTGCGTGACGTGCGCCCGAAGCCCGGTGCGTCGGAGCCCTGGGGCACGGTCACCGTTCCGGAGTTGCGGGAGGGGGGGCAATGAGCCAAGCGACCATCGACGCCGATTCGAAGCCGGATCCGCTCGGCGTCGGCGCGGATCATCCCGATTATCTGCGCGCCGATAGCGGCCTGCGCTCGTGGCTCCTCACGAAGGACCACAAACGCATCGCGCTGATGTTTTACGTGGGCGTGATCCTCTTCCTCGGGCTCGGCGGCATCTTCGCCCTCGTGCTCCGCACGGAGCTGCTCACGCCCGAGCAGACGTTCATCGACGCGAGCACCTACAACCAGATGTTCACGCTCCATGGAATCACCATGGTCTGGTTGTTCATGATCCCGGCCATTCCGACGGTCTTCGGCAACTTCGTCCTGCCGATCATGCTCGGGGCCAAGGACCTCGCGTTCCCGCGCATCAACCTCGCGAGTTTTTACGTCTACGTCCTCAGCGCGCTCATCCTGCTCGGCGCCATGCTCGCGGGCGGCGCGGACACGGGCTGGACGTTTTACGTGCCTTACAGCACGACGTCGCCGACGGCCGTCACCTGGATGGGGATCGGCATCTTCGTGAACGGCATTTCGTCGATCATGACGTCGGTCAATTTCATCGTCACGACGCACACGATGCGCGCGAAGGGCCTGAGCTGGCACCGCATGCCGCTCTTCGTGTGGGCCTCGTACGCGACGAGCATCATCATCCTGTTCGCGACGCCCGTGCTCGGCATGTCGCTCATCCTGCTCGCGCTCGATCATGCGTTCGGCCTGAGCCTCTTCAATCCTCGGTACGGCGGCGACCCGGTGCTCTTCCAGCACCTCTTCTGGTTCTATTCGCACCCGGCCGTGTACATCATGATCCTCCCCTCGTTCGGGGTGATCAGCGAGGTCGTCTGCTCGTTCTCGCACAACCAGCCCGCGAGCTACCGCGCCATCGCGTACTCCTCGCTCGGCATCGCGTTCATCGGCTTCTTCACCTGGGGCCACCATATGTTCGTGGCCGGGCTCAGCGAGTTCGACGCGGGCGTCTTCGGCGCGCTCTCGATGTTCGTCGCGATCTTCTCCGCGATCAAGGTCTTCACCTGGGTCGCGACGATGCGCGGCGGCTCGATCAGCTTCGCCACGCCGATGCTGTATTTCCTGTGGTTCCTCTTCCTGTTCGTGTTCGGCGGGATGACGGGCGTGGCCGTGGCGACGCAATCGCTCGACGTGCACTGGCACGATACGTATTTCGTCGTCGCCCACTTCCACTTCATCATGGTCGGCGGGACGCTCACGTCGTTCCTCGCGGCCGCCCACTACTGGTTCCCCAAGATGTTCGGCAGGCTCTACGACGAGCGTGTCGGCCTCTTGACCTCGGTCGCCGTCTTCATCGGGTTCGTGTTCACGTTCCTGCCGCAGTTCCTCCTCGGCAACGGGGGCATGCCGCGGCGGTATTTCACGTATCCCGAGCGATACCAGTGGCTCAACGTGCTCTCGACGGGCGGCGCCTGGCTGCTCGGGGCGGGGCTGCTCCTCGCGCTCGGCAACCTGCTCATCGCGCTGAAATGGGGCAAGCGCGCCGGCCCGAACCCGTGGGGATCGCGCAGCTTCGAGTGGATCACCGCGTCCCCGCCGTCGAAGCACAACTTCGAGGAGACGCCCGAGATCGAGCGTTCGGCCTACGACTACACGCTCTCCGAGGAGGTGGCCCGTGAGCGCGCAAAGGCTCGTTGAGCAATTCGAGTCCCTCGAAAAGCAGGACCACGCCGCGCGGCTCGCGATGTGGATGTTCCTCGGCAGCGAGACGCTGCTCTTCGGGGCCCTCTTCGCCGCCTACGCGTACTACCGCGGGATGTACCCGGACGAATTCGTCCAGGCCCTCCACCACAACAGCGTGGCGCTCGGGACGACGAACACGGTCGTGCTCATCACGTCGAGCTTCACCGTCGCCCTGGGCGTTCATTTCATTCGCGAGAGCAAGGCCCGCCTCACGGCCGGCCTCTTCCTCGTGTCGACCCTGTTCGGCGCCGTCTTCCTCGTGGTGAAGGGCATCGAGTACAGCCACCACATTCACGAGAACGCGCTCCCGAGCGGGATGTACACGTTCATCGACAAGCCGCCGGCCGGCGTGGTCCTCGGATACACGCTCTACTGGTTCATGACGGCCCTGCACGGCCTGCACGTGATCGCCGGCATGATCATGCTCGCCGTGGTGGCCGTGCTCTGCTTGAAGGGGAGATACGGCGCCCATCGCAACGTCGCCGTCGAGAACGTCGGTCTTTACTGGCACCTCGTCGACGTCGTCTGGATTTTCCTCTGGCCCCTCTTCTACCTCACGGATTGAGGCGACATGATCAGCGCGCACGTCACCACCCCAAAGCTCGTCGTCTCGTGGCTCGCCCTGCTCGTGCTCACGTTCCTGTCCTTCGGGACGTCGCGCCTGGGCCTCGGGGAAGCGGAGCTCGTCATCGCGCTCGCGATTTCGGTCGTGAAGACGCTCATCGTGCTGTTCATCTTCATGCACCTCGTCGAGCAGCGCTTCGCGAACCGGCTCATCGTCATTCTGACGTTCCTGTTCATCGTGCTGCTCGTCACGCTCACGGTCGCCGATCCCCTGACGCGCAAGACGTTCCCGCCGCGGCCCGACCCCGCCGCGAGCCCCTATCCCTGAGGCGCCGGATTCACTCCTCGTCCGCCCGTATCCAGCGCGGCGGCTCGCCCTCCTCGGGCAAGCGGGGCAAGACCTCCTGCGGGTGGAACGACGCCTTGTAACGCAAGGACGGGCAACCCGCGACGCGATACCCGAGATAGACGTACGGTTTGCCCTGGGCGCGGGCGATCTCCACGATCGTGAGCACGTTGCCCACGCCGGGCGAGCGCCACGCGTAGGCGGGGTCGTAAAAACAATACACCGCGCTCCAGGCCTGCGGGGTCTCGTCGCAGATCCCGATCGCCACGAGGCGCCCGTCGGCCTCGTCGTCGTAATACGCGATCTCCCGCGCGGACGGGTGCGGGAACGCGAATTGATAGAAATAATCGCGCGAGGAGAGCTTGCCCGGCGTCCATTCGCGCGCAAGCTCCCGGTCGCCGTGCCACGTGTGATAGAGGGCGAGCCGCTCCGCGTCGACGCGCGGCGGCCCGACGACGACACGAAACGCAGCTCCGCGATTGCGCGCGCGGCGCTGGCTGCGGCTCGGCTTGAACTCGTCCGCGAGGATCCGCGTCGGCACGCACGCCGCGCAGGAAGGGCACACGGGGCGGAAGTAATCAGGGCCGAAGCGGCGGACGCCACGTTCGAGCAGGGTGTCGAGCTCCTCGGGGTCGACGTCGAGCAGGATGTGATGTTCGAGCGAGGCGCGCTCCGGCGGGATGTACGAGCAAGCGCGCGGCGGTTCGACGATGTGCTGGATAAGGCGGGCCATGGACGCGGTCGAGCTCGCGTGCAGTGTCGCACGGACGGATGGTGCTCCACCAGAGGCTGGTCACGCGAGGACGCAGAACCGTTCGACGGTGCGGCGTTCTGCGGGATCGCGCAGGGATCTCGCCTTGGGGAACCGCCCCTGATAGGTTTCCCGCATGACTGGCCTGAACGGGAGGGTTGCCCGGATCGTTCGGGCAGCGGTTCGGAGAGCATCCGTGATCATGACCGCTGCCATGGCGGTGATCGCCCTCGAGGGCTGCACCTTCGGCGATGAGGCCGAGCGAGCATACCGCGTCGATGGGCTCATCGATGACAATTGCGTGCCCATGGAGTGCTTGTTCGTATGTTGCCAGGGGTGGGCCTACAAACCGGAACCGCGTCTCCGCGGAGGAAACTTGCCTGGTCATGTGTGCGAGGAAGTCAGGAAGAAGCATCCCGATTACTCGGAGTATATCTATCTGATGGGGCAGCCCGAGAACCTGTGCGCTAACGACTTCAAGTACTTCGAGTCGGGGTACTGCTATGACATCCAGCCTCCCGACGCCATAAAAGAGTTCAGCCCCGATGGCCAGCCGCTGCACTCGGGGTTGAGCTTTTCGGTCTGCCCGCCCAGGGGGCAGGAGGCGGCGCACCCCCTGGAGGATCTGGAGTTCATTTACACGGAGTGAGGTCATGGCTGCGCTTCTTGCCGCGGTCGCCATCTTCGCCTCCGCCTCCGTCTTCGCGTCGAACGTCTTCGCCCAGGAGGGGCCCTGCGCCGCCCCCGAGCCCTTCCACGGGTTCTGGGGCGGGGGGCAGGTCCAGGTGCGGGAACGCGTGGCGGGGGTTCCGATCCTCGCCACGACACGCATCTCGTACAGGCAGATACGGTACACGCCGTGCGCCACCGGCACGCCCGTGTTTCCTCCTGGGGTCGGCGAAGCGAGCATCAGCGTGGGTGTGCCGCTCTTCGACAACCGGCGCGGCGGGTGGCTCCTGCAAATGGCCGCGCGCGGGCAGGGCTCACAGCGGCCCGGCGAGCCCGCGAGCGGCCTCGTCACGGGCGCGCCCGCCACGGCCGGCCACCTCAACCTCTGGGGGACACCGCTGCCGTTGATCCAGCTCACGGGGGCGGCGTCGGTGACCATCGTACCGCAATCCCCGGACGTTCCCCTGTCGATCACGTATCTCGGTGGTGTACGCGTCTACGCGCTTTACGCGAAGCACGCGCAAGCGAACCTGGGGGTCATGATTGGCGGCAGCAATACCTTCGTCGACATCGTCCCCTCGCTCGTGTTCCGGGTCAGCGATCTGGAGATATGGAGTTACAGGATGGCGATCGGCGTCGAGATCCGCTCCCCCGTCGAGCTCTCGGGCGGGCCGGTCCCCTTTCGGTGGCGGCTCTGGGGCGCCTTGACCTTCGCGCTCGACAAGGTCGACGAAGGCAGGATCGACCGCGTGCACGATGCGCAAACGCACTCCCCTTCCGTCGACCTGGCCCGTTCATCCCCCGAAGTGGCCCCGCCCGCCCAGACGGCCTGGGAGATGACGTTGTGATCACGTCCGCTCATTCAGGGGGTAGCGCCCAGATTCGACGACACTCGAGGCGTATTCTCTTCATCCATCCGGTCACATTTCCCCTTGTCCGCGCTGCATAGCTCATTTGCGAAAGCGCAACGCGATCCTTTTCACTTTGCGTCAGCTCGTCGTTGTCCAGATGGGCGGGAAACTCATGGAACTCGGCGCATTTGTCGACGCTGTCGAGAAGGTGTTCTCCAATTCCTGGAGGATTCACGCACGACCTGCCGGAGACCAAGACGTCATATAAGCTGAAGTGATCACTGATGGCTGCGCAAACGTAAGCATTCTCCAACGTCTCCCGCACCCTGCATTCCTGGACCTCTCGCCGGAGAGCCTCGACCTTGGCCACCTCCTCCGGCGCGGCGTCTTGCGTCACGACGACGGGCGGGGCGATCTGCTCCTTCGCGAGCTGTCGCAATTCCTTTCGGCACGCCGCGATCTCTTTTTTCACCTCCTTCGCGGAGACAGGCTCCACGCTCTTCGATCGGGCCGCTGGCCTTCGCTCCCGGGTCGCCCAGCCGACCAGCACGCCACCGCCGAACACGAGGCCGACCACGGTCAGCGCGACGAGGAGCCGAAGGACGAGGCCAGCACGCTCGGGGCGCTCGCTCATAGGGGCACCTCCTCGCGCTTGCGCGGTTTCGACCCATTCACCCCCGGCGGGTACTGCGGGGGCGTCTCGGTGCACGTGAACACGAACTCTTTCAATCGACGGAGCAGCTCGTCCTCCGTGAGCGTCCGATGGATCCGGATCGCCTCCGCGACGAGGCTCGATGGCTCCTTCGTGAGCTCGTCCGCGCCAGAACCGGGTGGAACGTCTGCAAACACGGCGCAGCGCTCGAAGTTCTCCTCGACGAGATCCGCGGCCCGCGATTTGGGCCCGCACATCAAGCCATCCTTGGGCAAGGCCAGGAGCGCGTGGAATTGACGGGCCGCGGCGACGCAGACCTCCGCGCTGGTCAAGAGTTCGCGTTTCTTGCATTGCGAAAGCTCCCCTTCCAGCGCCTCGACGGTGGCTGGCCTCTCGGCCGCGTCTCGGTTCCCGTCCTCGGGAGGAGCCGCTGCGTCCGAGGGGGTCGCTCGGGTTTTCGAACGTGCCGCCAGTTTTTCCTGACACGCCGAAAGCTCTGCCTGTGTCGTGCGATCCGCAGGCGGTCCCGCGGGCTTCTCCGCGGCACCCAATGGGCTTTGTTCCGGAATCGACCTGCCAGCGAAAATGCCAGCACCGAAGACAGGAACCAAAAGAACGGCCGCTGCAAGGAGAGGAACCGGGGAACGCGGCTTCTTGGCACCTTCCGTCATGGGTCGATCTCTTACGCCCGTGCGGAGATTCACACGTTTGACGCGTGTCCGTCAAGGGAACATGCCGTACACACACGTGTATGGTAGCGCGCGACGTGCCCACGTCGGCCCGGAATAACCGCTGCGACGCAGCGCGGGCTCGACGACGGAACCGTCAGGGGAGCGTGCCGATGAGCTGCACGCCGCACGCGTCCTTCGCGAGCGGCGGCGTGATGATGATATTCAGTGGAGGTGGCTCGGGACGGCTGACAAGCCCAATGATGAAGCCCGTCAGCGAGAGCCCCGTGAGGATTCCTCCAACAGCGGCGACCCCCGTCCATGTCGCTGCGCTCGACTTCGAGTCACCGTTGTTCAGCTGGCCGAGACCCATTGCGAGCGCACTGCCCCCCAAGCCCATCCCGACGCTGCTGGCCATCATGAGGTTCTTGGGCCACGTGGGCGGGTCGTTCGTCGGCGGTCTCGAGATATATGCGTGGACCGGAGTTTTCATGGGCGTCGCCGGGAACGCGACGTAGTGATTTTGGACCCGCTGCTGCATCGCGATATCGAGTGCCTGGGCTTCGTGGAGGAGCCGCAGCGCCGACGGGAAGAACAAATCTTGCGCTCGATTTGTCGCGTACGACGAGCCCGGGATTTCGAGGGGCTCGGGCTTGGGAGGCTCCAGGGAGGGCTCGTCCGCCAGCGCCGAGGACGAGACGGAAACCACGAGGAGGACCGTGCTTGCGAGCTGTAGGTACTTCATGCGGCCCAACCTACACCCTGGATCCTCGGTCGGTCAAGACGAACCCCTCTCCTCGGACGAACCATGGATGGTCGTGGGCAAACGCCTGGTTCGTCCAGGACCCACGGCCTTCCCCTTGACCGCGGAACCATCACGGGATCGTGCCGGTGAACTGCACGCCGCCCGCGCCCTTCGCGAACTGCGGCGTGATGACGAAACTCGGGGGAGGCGGCTCGGGACGACTGGCGAGCCCGATGATGAGGCCCGTCACGCCCAGCCCGAGGAGCAGGGCTCCCGTCGCGGCGACCCCCGTCCATGTCGCTGCGTCCGACTTCGACTCCGCGTTGTTCACGAAGACGAGACCCGTCCCGAGCCCCACGACCCCCAAGCCCATGCCGACGCCGCTGGCAATCATGAGGTTTCGAGGCCACGTGGGCGGGTCGTTTGTTGTCGCTGTCGAAATGTTCGCGTGAATCGAAACGTTCATGGGCGCCGCCGGGAACGCGACATAATGACTTTGGATCCGCTGCTGCATCGCAATATTGAGGACCTTCTGCTCTCCCGCCTTGAGCTCGACGGTCGTCTCGTTGAAATAATACCCGTTGGCGATCGCCTTGATGGTGTGCTTTCCGGGCTCCACGTAAAACTCCTCGGCAAAGGGCCAATCCGTGACCTGCTCGCCATCCACGGTGAGGCGAACGCCGGGGATGTTGACGCGCGGGAGGATCGTCCCGAGCCGAGCCTTTACGGCCTTGTGGACGGCATGGATCTCTTCGTCCGTATGTACGGTCCTGTCCTTCGCGTATCCAAGGGCCAGGACCTCGGCCAGGTTCCGAGCGGCCGGCAGGTAGAGGCCCATGCGAGCCTGGGCAAACGCGAGCTCGGTTTGCACGTCGGAGAGGCGCTGGCGATCGTAGGCGTCCTGGTACTTGTCGAGCGCCGCCTGCGCCTTCCCTTCCTTTTCGAGGGCCTGGGCTTCGCGGAGGAGCCGCATCACCGTCGGGTAGAACAATTCGTGCGCTCGAGCTGACGCGTACGACGAGGGCGGGATGTGGATGAACTCGGGCTTGGGAGGCTCCGGAGAGGGCTCCTCCGCCCGCGCCGAAGAGGAGACGGAAACCACGAGGAGGACCGTGCTTGCGAGGTGTCGGTACTTCATGCGCACCAACGTACACCCCGGATCGTCGGTCGGTCAAGACGAACCATCTCCGCGGACGAACTCTGGATGTTCGTGGGCAAACGCTTGGTTCGTCCAGGACCAACGGCCTTCACGTGCCGGGCTCCCCTCCGAAGGTTCGACATCGTCCGTCGGTCGGTGCGCGCCCTCGGACAACGTTCTGCATCACCCCCGGAAGGTCGTCGTCGTTCCTGTCCCTTCGTCGGATTCGTCCGGGGCTCGTCCTCGAAACCGCCTCCACGCTCTCGCAACGCGCCCGAATCCGTGGCCCGCCCGATTCCCCTTGGTTGGAACGTCCCCCGCCTCCGCGCCGAGGTCGATTCCTCCTTCGCGGAACGCGCGCGGAGCCGTCTCTCGAGTCGTTCCCCTTTGTCGGAACCCCCTCCGCCTCGCCTCCGGGAAGCTTCCCCTTTCTCGCAACGCAGAGCGATGCTGCCCCCGTGCCTCTTCCCACGCCGTGCAAGGCGCCGGGAGCCGCTTCCGGGGACGTTCCCATCTTTGGGAACGTGCCCCGCCACGGGAGGGGGCGCGTTCCCACGTTCGGGAACGAGCGTTTCGTTGTTTCCGGGGGGCTTCCGAGGGTTGCGTACGCGGAGGAGAGGACGTGCGCCCGCGCTGCGACATCTCGATCCGGACGAGCCGATCCACATGCGCACCAAGAAAGAGCGCGACGACCTGATCCTCGAGGCCGTCCGAAGGCTGTCCTCTCCCGCAGGAAGGGAAGGCGTCAGGGGGGCGACGTTCGCCGCGCCCTCCTCCTCGATGCACGAGGCCGGCGGACCATCACACCCATCACTCGTACAGGCAAATCGGCTTCTGGAACCCGAGCCATGTGCCGCAGTCCTCGGGACACGTGCAGATGTCCTCGTAGGGACCACAAAGACCATTGCCGCAAGCATCGCAGTCCGCCGGGCACGAGGAGGCGGACTCCTTCTGGCCGCAGTAGCCATTTCCGCAGATGTCGCAGTCGGCCATACAGCTCGCTTGGGTCTCCTTGGGCCCACAATAGCCATTCCCGCAGGAGTCACAGTCCTTGAGGCAGTTTTGCATGTTCTCTCCCGCCTGACAGACGTTGTCGCCGCAGACGGGGCCATCGAAGACACAACACGCGATCTTGAGGCCGCTCATCGCCGTGTCGTCGCCGGAGCCGCCGCCTTGTGAATCCTCGAAGCGGACGGATAGCCCACAGATCGCGGTCCCGGCCGGACACTCCGTGAAGTCGCTCCACGAGCCCCACGCGTTCGCGCCGGGCACGCTCAGTTGCTCGCCGTTCGTGCAGTGGAATTCGGCGTCCGTGGCGCCGGTGTCGTCCTCGTATTTGAAGGGGCCCCAGGCCGA
Organism: Polyangium sorediatum; assembly: GCF_029946465.1. Classification (NCBI taxonomy): domain Bacteria; kingdom Pseudomonadati; phylum Myxococcota; order Polyangiales; family Polyangiaceae; genus Polyangium; species Polyangium sorediatum. The sequence goes on along the minus strand of NZ_JARZHI010000064.1, from coordinate 9,852 downwards.
GCCCTTCGGGCCCTCGCCCCGGAGCCTCGCCATCTTCATGAAATTCGTTCGGTTCGACGTGCTCGTGTTCGTGCAAGAATCGGGCGTCTTCCACTCGCCCCAGATCCCGTCGTGCGAGATGACGGAGTCGGTGGAGGTCCCGTTTTTCGAGACGCAATGCAGTCGAACCGAGTTGAGGGCCGTGTCGTCGTCGTTCCCGCCGCCCTGCGACCCCTCGGAACGGATGTTGTAGCCGACGGCCCACGTGCCTGCCTGGCAGTACATCATCTGCCGCCAGATCCCCCAGTGTCCACTGCTGACCGTCAACGTCGCGGCGACGTCGGAGCGCGAGGTCGTGCTGGCCTGTTCGGCCGTCCCCACGGCTTCCTCGTCCGAATCGGCTGCGCTGGGATCCGCTTGCTCCACGTCCTCGGATTCCCACGCGGCGTCACTCGGATCGCCATACGCCCCGCAGTTCAATACGAGGGCGAGGGCAAAAAAAGAGGCAAACGTATAACACGTCGATGATCGCATAGGACCTCCAGGCCACGAAGGATTTCACGTCGCAACCGGGCGGGCCAAATGGGCCGCTTTATTTGGTGCACTTCTCGTCGGGCACGTCCTTGCGACGCGACCAGCCGCGGCCGCTCGCGGAGGGCCCCGCAGGCCGGTATTTCGCCGTGATCCGGTCGTCCCCACGCTGCACGACGATCGTGACCGGCACGTCGCTCCGCCCGGCCGAGGTCAAGGCCTCGACGAGCTCGTCGCCTTCGCGCAAGCCCGCCTTCGCCGCCGGTCCCTCGGGACGAACGCCGACGAGCATGGCCGGGATCTGCGCGCGCGTGGCCACCTCGTCGAAGCCGAGGTCGTACCGCTCGTAGCGCCGCGTCTCCCGGCGAAAACAAGGCCCGAGCGCGCTCTCGGGCAGGTCGAGTTTCCCTCCGCGCTCGATCACCTCGGCGAAGACCTCGGCCTCGGACGGGCCGATCTCGGCCTTCATCGCGTCGATCCACGCCGCGACGGGCAGCGGCCCGCGCCGCTCCTTCGCCTTCGTGTAGAGCGCGCGCAGGACCTCCTGGAGGCTCCGCTGGCCGCCGCTCTTCGCGCGGATCGCCGCGTCCACGTGGAGCGCGTAGAGCGCGCCGCGCGCGACGAGGAGCGGCACGACGCCGGGCTCGCGGAAGCTCTTCGCGAGCGCCGTGTTGCCCTCTTTGCCGCGCGGCGAGGTCGTGATCACGGACTCGAGCCCGTTCACCTCGTCGGCCACTTCGAGCGGCGTCACGAGGCCAAACCGAAAGAGCATGTCCCGCGCGAGGTGACGCACGACGCCCTCGGCGAACCACGCGCCCTCGGCGTGAAGCGCCGGATCCTCGGGCCCGATCCAGAGGCGCTCGCCGACCCACGCGCGGAGCATCTCCACCGAGGTCGCGATGCGCAGCGGCCCGGACCAAGGCTCGCCCACGGCGACGTGCAAGAGCACGCTGCGCGTGCGCCGCGCCGCGACGAACCTGCCGAGGGGGCCGGGCTCGGGCACGATGAGGAACGTCTGCGGCGTGGGGCTGCGCTCGCCGAAGAGCTCGCCCGCGGCGGTGCGGAACGCGGCCGTGTCCGCGGAGACGGGGCGCGGATCAAAGGCCGTGTAGCCGAACCACGCGGCCTCGTCGTGCCCTTCGAGCGTGTCGAAGACGGCCGTGCCCATGCGGCCCGCGAGCATCACCGCGCCGCGCAGCTCGTCGACGGTGACGAGCACCTCGCGCGACGCGCCGATGCCGAAGCTCGTCGCCGCGCCGCTCACGGAGGCGCCGCTCTCCAGCGTTCCGTAGGGGCTCAAATCGATGTCGAGCTTCGCCGCGAAGCGCAGCGCGCGCGCGGCATCCGGCAGGAGGAGCGCGTCGCCCGTGACCTCGAGCCGGTCCGGATCCGAGAGCAGGAAAGGGAGCTTGCCCGGCGTGACGCGCGACGCGACGTTGTACGTGAGGCGAAGCTCGCCCTCGGGGGCGCGCGCGAGCTCGACGGCGACGTGATCGGGGCGCGTGTCCTCGCGCGTGTCGATCGTGCCGCGCGCGTCGCGCGCCTCCTTCATTTGAAAGGCCTTCGGATCGGGCGTGCGTATCGAGAAGACGCGGCCGGGGAACGTGCCTGCGCCGCGGAGCGTGAGGGAGACGTCGATCGAGGCGGCCGCGAGGACGGGGCGGATCGTGACGTCGAGGCCGGGGCCTTCCGGCGCTTTCGCGGCCGCCGGAGGCGCGGGGAGGGGCTTTGGGGTCGAGGGGGCCGCGCGAGGGTTCGTCGGGTCGGGGCAGCGGAGAAGCGCGTTCGTGGGGGGCGTCGTGCACGCGGCGGCGGCGAGGGCGAGCGCAAGGACGAACGAGCGGGAGGGCATAGGGGAAAGCGAGAATAGGGGTTTTCCCCGGGGTTGGGGAGGGCCGGCGCGTGCTGCCGCGTGCTCCGGGCTTTTGCCCGGCGAGGAGCTGTGCGATAGTCGCGGTGCGCATGAGCCAGACGAAAACGGACGCCCTTTCCCTCGGCGCGGCGGTGGTGCTGCTCCTCCTGCCGCAGCGGCCGCCGCTCTTGCTCGTGGATCGGATCGATGGGTATTCGCGTACGCCGCGCCCCACGCTGCACGCGTCGCGCGCGGTGAGCGTGAACGAGCCGTTTTTCTCGGCGGAGCTGCCGACGCCGCCCATGCTGCCGCGGGCGCTCGCGCTCGAGGGCATCGTGCAAGCGGCGAACATCCTGCAAATCTTCGTGGCGGTGCAGCGGGATCTCGAGGCAATCGGCCGCAACCCGGTCGAGCTCGTGTCGGCGCTGCGCAACACGGACCTCGGATACCGCCTCGAACCCGGCTTCATGCCAGGCCTCGGCGAGGACATCCTGGCCGCGATCACGATGGCAGGGCCCGCGCGCACGGGCGCGCTCGGCGCGAGCCAGCTCCGCTTCCTGCGCAACATGTTCCCGGGCGACGTGCTGACCTACGAGGTCCGGCTCATCCGCGAGGGCGCGGACGTGCAGCATTTCGAGGCCGATGTCGAGGTCCGCGGGCAGACCGTGGCCCAGGGGATGTTTTCGTTATCGAAGGTGGAGGGGATCCTGCGCTGAAGCGCGGGGGCGCCTCTCAGGCCACGCGGCTCCGGTCGTCGCGCGCGCCGGTCGTTCGGGCCGCGTCCGCGCGCGCGAGGGGTTTCGGCCGGCTCTCCGTGCAATCGACGATCTCCCAATCGATCGCCTCGCCGAACGCGCGCCCGAGGCGCTCCTCGACGACGCGCTTCGATTCGGGGCTCCGGTCGATGCCGAGGAAGCGGCGCCCGAGGCGCGTGGCCACGCTGAGCGTGGTGCCCGAGCCGCAGAAGGGATCGAGGACGACGTCGCCCTCGTTGCTCGCGGCGAGGAGGACACGTTCGAGCAACGCCTCGGGCTTTTGCGTCGGATACCCGAGCCGCTCCTTGCCTTTCGCCGCGATGACGCCGACCTCCCAGACGTCCGAGAGCGGCGGGCCTTTCGTCTCCTCGTCCGAGGTGCCCGGCTTGCGGTGCCCCGCGGAGAAGTCGGCGCGCTGCTTTTTCGTGCCAAACGTCTTTTTCGTGGACTCCGCGAGCTCTTCGTACCCGTAGAGCGTGTGGAACGTGTGCTCGTTCGAGGGCTCGCGCGTGTAGAAGAAGAGGACGTCGTGCATGCGCTGGAAGCGGCGCGCGCGGGTGGGCCAGCGGCGGTAGCGCCAGACGATCTCGTTGCGGAAGCACGCGGGGCCGAAGACCGCGTCCATCAGGATCTTGAGGTAATGGCTGGCGGTGGGGTCGCAATGCAAGAAGACGCTGCCCGTGGGGCGGAGGACGCGGCGGATCTCGACGAGGCGGGGTGCCATCATGGCGAGGTAGGCCATCGTGTCGCAATTGCCGAGGAAGCCGTGGAGGCCCGCGAGCGCGCGTCCGACGGGCTCGTCCCGGGCGACGAGGGCCGCGAGAGCGCGCGCGGCGGTCTCGCCCCAGGTCCAGGTGTCGTCGAAGGCGACGGCGCCGGGTTCGTCCGCGGTGACGCCCGTGTAGAGGTGGTAGGTCCTGCCGCTTTGAAACGGAGGATCCAGGTAGACCAGATCGACCGAGGCAGAGGGAATGCGGTCGCGCAGGACGTCGAGGTTGTCGCCGACGAAATACGTGCCGCGGCGCGCGGGCGGGAGGGGCGAAGGGAGGCTCGACATGAAGGGGCGTACGGCTCCTAGCAGGGGGCGCGGACGCGGGCCAAGATGTCGGCGGGGACGGTCAGAAGTCGACGCGCGCGCCGGCCTGGAGCCACCGCGGCGCGCCCGGGCGCGCGCCATAAGGACGGCGAGAGGCGATGTAAGCGGTGTCGAGCAGGTTCCGGCCGAGCGCGTAAATCGTCAGCCATTTGAGGGGGCGGACGTTCACGGAGGCGTCGAGGAGGAAATAATCGTCCGTCGCCGTCCCGGGCGCGGGGTCGCCCTGGGAGGCGACCTCGCGCATGCGGCTGGTGTACGTGCAGCCCACGTTCACGCCCCAGCGCGGCGTCTCGACGCCGACCGAGGCCGCGACCTGGTGGCGCGGGACGTAGGGGAGCTCGTCGCCGGCCTCGACGTCGCCGAAGATCGGATCGGCCGAGGGGAAGCTGTTCGTGAACTGCGCGTCCGTGTACGTCCAGCTCACGCGCCCGGGGAGCGCGAGGTTGTCTCGGAGCTTGATCTCGCTCTCGGCATAGGCCTCGAAGCCAAGCACGCGCGCGCGTCCGCCGTCGGTTTGCTGGTCGAGGTTCTCCTGGACGCAGCCCGTGGAGAAGGAGCAGAGGTTCGTGAGGTTCTTGTAATCGCTGTAGAAGCCGATGATCTCGGCGCGGACGCGCTTCGGCGACCAGCGGACGCCGGCCTCGTAGTTCCAGCTCTTCTCGGGGCGCACGATGTCGTTTTGCCCCGGCGGGACGGGCGAGAAGCCCTGATGGACGCCGGCGAGGAGGCCAAAGTCGCGCGGCAAGGCGAGGAAGAGGCCCGCGCCCGGGACGACGACCTGCTGGATGGTGAGGTTTTGCTCGCCCGTGAGGTGATTCTCGAGGACGCTGCGGATCGATTCGAGGCGGGCGCCGGCCGTGAGCGTGAGCGGGCCCCAGGTCGCGGCGTCGGTCGCGTACATCGAGATGGCGTGGGTGTACGCGTTGTTGTCGGCGGTCGTCTCCGTGGGGCGCCCTTCGGGGATGGGCGTGCCGCCTTCGATCAGGAAGCCGTCCTGGGTATGCAGGCGGCGGATGGAGTCGTAATGGAGCCGGACGCCATACTCGATCCGGTGGGAGATGGGGCCGGTCTTGGGGCGCCAGGAGACGGTGGACTGGAGGCCTTGCGAGACGAACGACCGGTCGTTCGGGCCGATCATGAGCGTCTCGGCGTCCGTGCTCGGGGAAACGGTGCCCGTGAGCACGCCGTAATAGAGGGCATTGCGCGGGTCGTCCGGGTTCGCGAGGACGTTCGCGACCGAGGTGCCGCGGAACCCGTTCACCTTGCGCCAGGCCCTTTGCAGGTCGTGGCGATAGAGGGTCGTCGTGACATCGAGGTTCGGGCTGAAGCGCGCGCGGTGCGTGAGCTGGAATTGGGTGCGGTTCCAGTCCATGCGATCGAGGCGGCTCGCTCCATACCGGCGATAGGGCGTCGCGCGGAAATCCTCGTCGCTGAGGCCGAGGTACGTCTCGTTCGAGCCTTCGTTCTGGTAGCCCACCTTGAGCTCGAGCTCGTTCACGACGGAGCCGACGGGATCGAAGGTGTAGCGGCCCTTCATCATGATGTCGGTGCGGGCAAACCCGGTGTCGCCGCCGCCGTCGAGTTCCTTGAATCCGTCGTTCGCGAGGTGCACGGCTTCGAGGAGGACGCCGTATTTGTCGTCGGCGAGGCCTTGCCGGATGTGGACCTTGCGGAGCATGTACTGGCCGAACGAGACGTCGAGCATGCCGCGGCGCTCGGAGGGGATGGCCGCCGTGGTCATGTCGATGGCGCCGCCGACGGTATGCGGGCCGTAACTGATCGCCGAGGGGCCCTTGACCACGCGCACGGAATCCATGCGGCCGATGAGCGGGAAATAATACGCGGCGGGCGCGGAGTAGGGCGCGGGGCCGAGGAGGACGCCGTCCTCCATGAGCGTGATCTTCTTGCTGCGGTCGGAGACGGCGCCACGAATGCCGATGTTCGGGCGCAGGCCAAAGCCGTCTTCCTCGCGGACGTAGACGCCGGGGACGCCGAGCAGGATCTTGTGGGGGTCGTCGTACTTGAAGCGCTGGAGTTGCTTCGTCGTCACCACGTGCGCCGAGCCGCTCGTCTGCTGGAGGCGCGTGCCGACGACCGAGATTTCAATGGGGGGAGGGGGCTCTTCGCTTTTCGCGTTCGCGTCCTCGGTCGCCGTGGGCGGCGGCGCGGCGGCGGGCGGCGGGGGCGGGTCGCCTCCGGTCTGGGCGAGCGCCGCGGGCGAGAGCGAGAGCAAAAGGAGCGTGGGGAGCGTCGAGCGTCGAATCAGGGGCGATGCCATGCCAGGGACTCGAGGTGAATGGGAGGTGCTTGCGGGACGGGCCGGATCCAGGTGGCCCTGGCGAGCCCGTCGGAGATGGTTGCGAGGTCGACCGTCGGATCGAGGAGCAGCTCCGCCGGACGGCCATTGAGCGAGACGGGCGTGTGTGCCCGGACGATCGGGCGTACGCCCTCGCGGGCCTCGAAATCACGCGCGATCTGGTGCGCGAGCCGCAGGATGAGGTCCGGTTGCGTGGAGAAATCACGCTCCTGGCGGCCATTCAGGAACTTGCGCGGGGGGACCTCCTGGGTGCGGCCGGTCCGAGGGTCCGTCACGAGGTAGGTGACGCTGCCATTTTTTTCGCGGAGCATGACGCGCCAGGAAAAACGGATGCCTTGCTCGTGCCAGAGGACGTTTCCTCCATAGAGGTGCGTCCGGAGGGGCCAGAGGAGGTGGAAGGCGCAATAACACGCGACGAGGGCGAGACGCGCGCCGAAGAAGCGGGGGAGGGGCGTGGGCGCGGGCGCGGGCAGGGCGGGGGCGGGCGCGGGGGCGCGGCGCCGGAAGAAGGCGACGAGGTTGCGTGGCCAGCTCGGCGAGAAGAACACGAGCGCGGCGACGACCATGATCACCGGGAACATGCCGATCGGGAAGAGGAGCTTCGTCGCCGTATGAAAGAGGAGGACGACGGCATAGGCCGCGACGCGGGTCCGCGGCATGAGCAAAAAGGCCACGACCGTGAGGTCGAAGAGGCAACCCGCCCAGCTCATGGCGAAGGCGACCCAGCGTTCGCCGAGGAGGGGGCCGACGATCGGGAGGTAGGTGCGCGACGAGAGCCAGATGTTGAGCGGCTGGGCGTGGAGGAGCCAATCGCTGTTGACCTTCGCGAGGCCCGCGAAGAAGTAGACGGCGCCGACCTGGAAGCGGAGGAGGTACGTGCACCACGCGGGCAAGGTCGCGCTGCGGAGCTTGGGGAAGAGCCACGCGTCCACCGAATACGCGCGGTGGAGGGGCATGAAGGAGAGGAGGAGCGCGAGCAGGCTGACGAGGTAGTAATGGTTGAGGTAATTCGTGACGTCGAGGAGCTGGACGTACGTGAAGCCGACGAGGAAGAGGACGATCGCGGCGCGATAGAGGAAGCCGACCGCGACGCACGCGCTCACGACGGCGAGCGCCACGAAGAGCGCGTGCATTCCGCGGGCGGAGAGCGGCGCGAGCCAGTCGAAGCCCCAGTACGAGAGGAAGAACCGGGGTTTTACGAAAAATTCGTCCACCCAGCCATACGCGAGGAAGCGGAACGCGCTCACGCAGCCGAGGACGCCGAAGCAGAAGCGGAACGCGGCGAGCGCCGCCGCGTCCTCCCGGCGGAGGAGGAGCGACGCGAGCCGCGCGAGGCGGCCCGAGGGGGCCGCGTCGGCTCGTTCAGTCATTGTCCCCTTCCACGGTCTGCGGGAGCTCGAGATCCAGGACCGTGACAAACTCGGTCTTGAGGCTGTCCGTGATTCGCTTCACGGCGTCGTGGAGCTGCTTGACGCTCTCGGGGTTCTGCGCGAGGGCCTGGGCGAGGTCGTCGCTCGGGACGGCGTCGGCCGCAGCGATGGCACCGTTGACGTCGGCGCTCATCTTCTCGGCGAGCGCGGTCGCGCCGAGCGCGGTGAGGACGTCGTCGAAGCCCACGCCCTCGCCGTCTTTGCATCCGCTCATGAGCATGCGGAAACCGACGAGGTTGTTCCGCACGTGCACCCTGGAGCGGCCGGCGAAGCGTGATTCCACGGCCTCCGGGCAGGTCGCGTTGGCGCAATCGAGGATGCCGAGCGGGCGCGCGAGCTTCTGGTCCTTCACATGAATCTCGACGTGGAACATCGCGTCGCTCACCGCATTGAGGGCCATTTGCTCCGTCGTGTACGCCGAGCCGCTCTTGCCTGCGTTCCTGAATTGCGTGTCGAAATCCCCCTCGCCCGGGCGCCACGCGCCGAGGAGCTTGCCGGCCATCGCGGCGATGCCCGAGGAGACGGAGGAGGCATACGCGGCCTTGCGCGAGGCGAGTTCGTCCGCGCTGAGCGCGGCCCACGAGCCCGAGGTGTTGATGGCGGACGCGGGGTTGCAGGCGTTGTCCGTGCCCGTGTAGAAGAGGAGGTATTCGGCCGCGGCGAGGCCACGCATGTTGATGAGCGCGGTGGTGCCGAAATCAGCGGCTTCGTACGCCTTCGAGACGATGTTTTGCTCGACGAGGCAGCGGCTGACGAGCGGCCAGGAGTAAAGGGTGTCGCGCAGGCCCTGGCCGCCGGGCGTGTTCGTGGGGCCGCCGGGGCCGAACTGGAAGGGCTCAGCGCGTTGCCAGAGGTCGATGGTTTTGCTCCAGGCGGCCTGCGCCTCGGCGCGGGCCTGGGGGTCGGTCTGGGCTTTGGCCGCCGCGGTGGAGAGCTCCTGGGCGGCCTTTTGGAAGGTGTCGAGGAGCTCGAGGTTGCACGTGGCAATGGCGTCGATCAGCGTCGCGCGGGTGACGGTCCCCATCCCGCCCGTCGGATCGCCGCTGCTGCCGCCGCTCGAGGACGAGGCGGTCGTGGAGCCTTCATTCGAATCGGGCGGGGGGCGGCCCGTCGAGTAGAAGGCGATTCGCTCGCAGCCTGCGACGAGGCCGAGGGCGAAAAGACCACCGAGGAGCGCGCGCGCGACGCTCCCGCCTTGCAGCCACCTCCTGGGAGGCGGAGGGCTCACCTGCGAATGATTCTGCATGGACATCCTCTTCCCTATCCGAAGCTTGGTCCCGAGCAGGGGGGCGGATGGTAGCACGCTTGTCGAAGTTGAAAACTACTTTCAACTTCGCTCGTGCTGAAAGATGACCCCCGGATGGAAACCGAGGTGGCGTCGAAGACGATTGGTTCGTTGGGGCACCAAGGATCCTCGGGGGCGTGGTAGATTTTGTTAATTTGAGCACAAAGAAACGCGCGGTCCGTGTGGAACAGCTTGCTTCCCGCGGATCGAGCAGAGATCGGGGTGCGGTTTCCGGTTGACACCATGCAGGCCGTGCATTACCCACCCCTCGCTGTTGAAAATGTTTTTCATTTTCTATTTCAAGTGAGCGCACGTAGTTGCTGGGCGCCACATCGGACTCGACTGGAAAATAACGTAAGGAGAAGCATAAAATGAACGCGAATACGGGAGCCATCCGCCGCGCTTGGGCGCGAACCACGTACCTCGTGCCCCTCTCGGCCTGCGTGCTGCTCGGCGCGCTCGCCGCCGGCTGCGGGGACGACACGGGCGGGGGAGGTCAGGGGGGCACGGGCGCGACGGGCGGCACGGGCGGCACGGGCGGCGTCGGCGGCACGGGCGGCGTCGGCGGCACGGGCGGCGTCGGCGGCACGGGCGGCATCGGCGGCAC
>NZ_JARZHI010000063.1:0-61334 GCF_029946465.1 Polyangium sorediatum | reverse complement strand
CGATGCGCGAGACCTCCGCACGAATGGCCGCCGCTTGTTGTTCCGTATGCATGTTGAGGCTCCTTCCGGTTGGGAGCCTGGGCACGGGGGCCACGGGACGTCAGGACGGGGGGCGGCGAGGACTTACGACTGGTCAAGTTTGAAGGGACTCCAGGGGGGTCGATCGGAGGGGGTTGGTCAACTTTGCCCAGTACCCGTCGAGGGCTCGTACTCGAACGTCGAGGGCTCGTACGCGAACGCCGAGGGCTCGTACGCGAACGCCGAGGGCTAGAACGCGAACGCCGAGGGCTAGAACGCGAAGGGGGTCCCGCTCGGACGCGAACGCCGAAGGCTCGGACGCGAACGCCGAAGGCTCGGACGCGAACGCCGAAGGCTCGGACGCGAACGCCGAAGGCTCGGACACGAACGCCGAAGGCTCGGACGCGAGACCGTCTACCCGTGCACCTTCCGCCCGAACTCCCGCATCCACTTCGCCTCGTCTTCGCTGAGCGGCCCTTTCTCGACCGCCGCGAGGTTGTCTTCGAGCTCGGCCCGGTTCTTCGGCCCCGTCAGCGCCAGGTCCACGTGCGGGCTCGAGAGCTGGAATCGATAACAGTCGCCCGCGCCATCACAGGCCCGTCCTAGCCCTTCGGCCGCTTCAGGAGCTTCCGCCACGCCGTCGCCGTGTACGCGAACACCGAAGGCGCATGGTCTTTTACGTGAGGAGACACGTCGCGCTCGGCGCCCGGGTGCGCCGCGTTGTAACGCAGCATCAAGAGGTCGAGCGGCGAGTCCGCGGCGAGCGCGCCTGCGCGCGGGCCCAGCCTACGTCACGCCATTGTCGGTCACCGGAAAGCCTATTTCGGAGTTGCCGTCCATCGTGAAATGTCCGGGGAAAAGATGCCGCAATTCCACTCCGATCTTGGAAATGGCAAGCTGTAATGCCTGGATCGAATCTGCGCCGTAGGCGTGCGATGAGCGGTCATTTCCCTCCTCGATCGTGATCTCGTAGGGGCAAACCCAGTAGTCAGCCGTCACGTCTTCCTCCCCTGGAGGTGGTGGCACGTGTCGAGGCCTCCCGATCCTGATGACAGCCTTGCGCGCAGGAGCGTCGGGCGTGTCCCGATACTCGAGTTCGCGTTCCGCGATGGGTTCGAGAGCGATGGGGGGCGTCGCTGTCATGGCGTTGCTTTTTGCTCCGGTGTGGGTTTTGCGAGCGGTCGAGATGTTCCGTGTTCACTTGTTGTGGTTACATTGCTTCAAGCAACGCCCGTGTTCCTCCGATGCCGCCCCACGGCACAAGCTTTGTTGCAGCTTCGTTTTGTACTTTCGTTTGTCTGCACACTCTCGCGACAGCAGCCGGTGCGCCCCTACCCGTGCACCTTCCGCCCGAACTCCCGCATCCACTTCGCCTCGTCCTCGCTGAGCGGCCCTTTTTCGACCGCCGCGAGATTGTCCTCGAGCTCGGCCCGGTTCTTCGGCCCCGTCAGCGCCAGGTCCACGTGCGGGCTCGAGAGCTGGAATCGATAACAGTCACCCGCGCTCATCACGGGCCCGTCCCAGCCGCTCGGGCGCTTCAAGAGCTTCCGCCACGCCGTCGCCGTGTACGCGAGCACCGAGGGCGCATGGTCTTTCACGTGCGGGAACACGTCGCGCTCGGCGCCCGGGTGCGCCGCGTTGTAACGCAACATCAAAAGATCGAGCGGCGAGTCCGCGGCGAGCGTCCCTGCGCGCGGGCGGTCGTGAATGCTCACGCCGATCGAGCGGACCTTGCCGCTCTCGCGCAGGTGCAGCAGCTCCTTTTGTGTCGCCTCCGTCCACGCCGAGCCCGTGCCGAGCCAGCCGAGCAGGTACACGTCGAGGTGATCGGTGCCGAGCTCGCGCAGGAGCTTTTCGGCGCCCGAACGCACGCCCCAGCCGAACCAGCCGATCTTCGCGAAGCCAATCACGGACATCTCGTCGCGCCGCGTGCCCATCGCCGCCTTGACGGGCGCGCGCATCCCCTTGTTTCCCGTGGTCCACAAGAAGACGTTCACGCCCCGATCGATCGCGGCGCGCACGCCGTCCTCGTCGATGCCGTAGTTCGCCGCGAGGCCAAGCCGAAATGCGCGCTTGCCGCGCAGCGCCGAGGGGGTCGCATGCAACCAGTCGTTCATGCCCCCCACGTTATCACGGTCCGGTCAGCGTTCGCCCAGTTCCGATGTCGTGCGGAATCCAAAACCCGAGTAGAGGTTGACCAGCCGATCCGCGATCCCCATCCCGCGCGCCTGGAGCTGCGTCGTCTCCCGCACCCGCGCCCCGATCCGATGCATCCACGCGAGCTCCTCCTCGCTCATCGGCCCCTCTTCGAGCGCCTTCAGGGCCTCGTCGAGCTGCGCCGCGTCCTTCGCGCCCGCCCAGCAGGCGCCGATGTTCGGGTTCGAGAGGGCGAACCGGTAACAATCCGCCGCGCGTGGCAAACGCTCGTCCGCGGGGACGAGCTTGCGGTCGAGGAGCTGGCCCCACGAGGTCGAGGTGTACGTGACGATGCCAGGGCGCGGATCCGGCAGGTGCGGAAAGACGTCCTTGTCGGCGCCGGGGTGCGCCGCGTTGTAACGGACCATCAGGAGGTCGATGCGCGGATCGGCGGCGAAGTTCTTGAACGCGGGGCGGTTGTGGCAAGAGATCATGAGCGCACGCGCGCGGCCCCGGCGCACGAGATCCGCGGCGGCGTCGAGGATCTCCTCTTTCGGCGGGAGGTTCCACCAGCCGAGGAGCAGGACGTCCGCGTGGTCCATTTCGAGCTGGCGCAGCGCCTTTTCGAGGGATTGGCCGATGCCCGAAGCCGAGCGCGCGTAGCTCTGGACGACGACCTTCATCCGCTCGCGCGAGCGCTTGCCAAGGCGCTTCAAGCCCGCGCCGAAATCGGGCGTGCGGTAGGAGCCCCAGTAAAAGAAGTCGAGCCCGCGCTCGAAGGCGTACTCGACGTCGCTCCCTTTGGCGCCGTACGCCGACGCGAGCCCGAGGGGCACGACGTCGAGGGGGCTACGGCCGAGGCGGACGGGGGAAAAGGATGCAGGCATCAGGATCCTCCGGCACGAAGGTGGCACGGAGGATCCGGGAGGCGCAAGGCAGGTGCACGAAAGGTTATCGTGCTTCGGCGGCAATCGGAGCGGGCGCCTGCGTTTCGGCCGCGCTCGCGGTGCGCGCGCCCGTGAGGCTGACGCAAGCGCCGCCCACGCCGAGGGCGACGACGCCACAAGCAAACGCGCCGAGGAGGGCGCGGCGCGCGTCCCGCGGATTGCCGCGGACGACGGAAAGGACCCGGTCGTGCTCGCGATAAACGACGGCGGCCGAGAGCACCGACGCGCGCGTCTCGTCGCCGAGGCCGAGATCGAGCTTGCGCGGCGACCAGGCGACACGCGGGTCGTCCCCGGACGCGGAGCGCATCACGGGCAGGAGGCGCTCGACGCGGAGCGCACGGACGAGGGCGACGGCGTCGCCGAGGCAAAGCGCGACGATGGCGGCGACCGCGGCGAGGCCGAAGGTGCGCGAGACTTCGAGGGAGGGGCGGACGCCGGTAGGGAAGACGTTCCAGTCGGGCAGGGCGGCGAGGGTGCCGAGGGCGACGCTGACGGCGACGGCGAGCCAGACGGCGCGGCGATCGGCGCGATCGACGAGGGAGCCGGGCCGGGCGCGGCCGACGCGGCGGGCAGCGGCGAGGACGAGGGCAAAGGCGGGCAAGAACCCGAGCGCGCAGACGAACCCCGTGGCCGCGCCCTCGCCGAGGCCCCAGCGCGACCAGCGCATGACGCCGATGAGCGCGCCGCCGAGGAGCCCCGCCGAGAGGACGCCCACGGCGGCCGCGAAGAACGCGGCGGCGCGGCGGGGCCATTGGACGGTGGGCTGGACGAGGACACCGAGGAGGAGGGCGCAGAGCGGGGTGACGACGACGAACGAGGGGCGGAGGCCGGCATCCATGGCTTTGAGGGCGCCGACGCGGAAGAAGTCGGCGGCCATCCATCCGCCGACGGCGCCGAGGACAGCGTACGGGAGCGAGAGGCGAGGGACACGGCCGGGAGCGTGGGCGGGAGCGGCGGCGGAAGCGGGAGCGGCGGCGGAAGCGGGAGCGGCGGCGGAAGCGGGAGCGGCGGCGGAAGCGGGAGCGGCGGCGGAAGCGGGAGCGGCGGCGTTTGACGGGAGCATGGGCGGTACCTCGCGGGAGGGGGCAGACGCCTGGGAGGCGGCGCGAGTTCCCAGGATTCTGCGCGGTCGCCCGCGCCGTCCCGGCCGATTCACGCCTCGATGTAACGTTTCAGCCCAGCCGCCACGGCCTCGAAGGCGACGCGGCAACGCGGGCTGTCCCGCAGGTCCATGTGCATGGCGACCCAGGTGTCGAGCGGCATCGAAAAGGCCTTCGGCATTACGCGGACGAGGCGCGCGTCGCGCCGGGCGAGGCCGACCTGGCAGATGCCGATGCCGCAGCCGGCGCGGATCGCGGCGAGCTGGGCGAGGTCGCTGTCGGCCCGGAGGCCAAAGGTGTCGCGGCGCAGCGGGCCGAGTTTTTCGCGCGCGCTGCGGAGGAATGCCGTCTCGCGGTCGAACCCGATGAGCGCGTGGCCGCTCATCAGCTCGCTCCAGCTCCGCGGCGTGCCGTGGCGGGTGAGGTAGTCCTCGTGCGCGTGCAGGCCGAGCTCGATGTCCCCGACGCGGCGGGCGACCAGCACGTCCTGGGTCGGGCGCACCATCCGCACGGCGATGTCGGCCTCGCGCTGCAGCAGGTCTTCGAGGCGGTTCGTCAGCGTGAGCTCGATCCGGAGCCCGGGGTGTTCTTCCCGCAGCGCGGCCAGGATGGGCGGCAGCACCTCGACGCCGACCACCTCGCTGGCCGTGATCCGCACGGTGCCGCGCACCCCGTCGCCCTGGCTCGACGCCACGCGCAGCAGGGCCGCCACGGTCGCGGCCAGCGTCTCGGCGTAAGGCTGGAGCGCGAGCGCGGCCTCCGTGGGCGCGAGGCCGTGCTGCGAGCGCGTGAACAAGGCGAGGCCGAGCGCCTGCTCCAGCGCCTCCACGTGCCGGCCGACGGTCGGCTGCGTGAGCCCGAGCGAGCGCGCCGCGCCGGACAAGGAGCCCTCCTTCACCACGCCGAGGAACGAGCGATAGAGCTCCCATCCGGGCTCCGCAGTCGTCATACAAAAGCGTATAGCCGATGCATAACCTCGTGCCATTTTCATAGGAGCGCTCGGAGCCCACACTTGCAGCCATCGACACCGAGGAGGAGATCATGGCGAGCAAGAAGACGGTCCTCGTGCTGGGCGCGACCGGCGGCATCGGCGGCGAAGTGGCGCGACATCTGCGCGATCGGGGGTTTGTGGTGCGGGCCCTGCATCGGGATGCGGCGCGCGTGGGGGCGCAGGACGAGGGGCTCGTGTGGAGGCAAGGCGACGCGATGCGCGGCGAGGATGTGCTGCGGGCGGCCGAGGGCGCGTCGATCCTCGTGCACGCCGTCAACCCGCCGGGCTACCGGCGCTGGAGCGAGCTCGTGCTGCCGATGCTGGAGAACAGCCTTGCCGCCGCGCGGGCCGTCGGCGCGCGCCTCGTGCTGCCCGGCACCGTCTACAACTACGGGCCCAATGCGTTCCCGGTGCTGGACGAGGATTCACCGCAGGACCCGGTCACGCAGAAGGGCGCGATCCGCGTCGAGATGGAGCGCAGGCTGCGCGCCGCGTCCGCCTCCGGCGTGCGCAGCTTGATCGTGCGCGCCGGTGACTATTTCGGCCCGCGGGCGGGCAACAACTGGTTCTCGCAAGGCCTCGTGCAGCCGGGCAAGCCCGTCCGGACGATCCAGGACCCGGGCCGCCGTGGCATCGGGCACCAGTGGTCCTATCTGCCCGACGTGGCGAAGACGATGGTCGAGCTGATCGAGCGCGAGGAGGCGCTCCCGGCCTTCGCGAGGTACCACATGGCCGGCCATTGGGACGAGGACGGGACGCGCATGGTGCATGCGATCCGCCGCGTGGTGGCGGCAGAGGCGGGCGGCGCGGCGCCGAAGGTTCGCGCCTTCCCGTGGTGGGCGCTCGGGCTCGCCGCGCCCTTCGTGCCGCTGTTTCGCGAGCTGAAGGAGATGCGCTACCTGTGGCAGCAGCCGATCCGCATGGACAACCAGCGGCTGCGCGTGGTGCTGGGCAGCGAGCCGCACACGCCGCTGGAGGAGGCGGTGCGGGCGACGCTTTTGGGGCTTGGTTGCATCGATCGCTAGGGCCCTTTGGGCTTTGGCCGTGGGCGGCCGAGGGGGCTAGCTGCCATGGAACAGATCCCGCGTGATGTGCAGACCCATCGTCCGGATGTCGAGGGACAGGTGAGCACCAGGCGCCGTGACCAGCCGAAACGCATTGGTCGTGAGCGCGTGCCAGGCGAGCAAATCCTCCCGGCTGACGATGGGATCTTCACGACCTCCGAAGGCCGTGATCGGACAGGGAAGGGGGCTGGTATTCCCGGATCGATACCTGGACAATGCGGTCAGGTCTGCGCGAAGCGCCGGCCGCACGGCTTCCCAGTCCTCGTGGTTGGTCGACAAGGATGGCGATGACATTCCCATTTTCTGCATCATGTGCAGGGCCTCTCGTTCCGTCTCCTCCGTGGACATCAATTCGGCCAGCCTGTGCCGCGTCGGGGGGAGTCGGTCCGGCGGGGCGATCGCCGCAAGGAACAGGTGCGCCGGGGTCACCCCGCGTCGTTTGCACAGCCTGGATGCGAGCTCGAAGGCAACCAGGCCACCCACGCTGTAGCCGAAGAGCGCAAAAGGGCGCTCCACGGAGCCGTCGAGCACGTCGACCAAGGCATCCACGAGGCGCTCGACGTCGCAGAGCGCAGGTTCACGGATGCGCTCTTCCCGGCCTGGAAGCTGGATCGGACATACCTCGATCCACGAGGGCAAAAGCGTGGGCCAACGCGCGTACCACGACGCTCCTCCGCCGGCATAGGGGAAGCAATACAAGCGCACACGCGCGTCGGTCCTGGGGCTCGGCCCATGCATCCATGGTGACGAGGCGCCGGGGCCATGGTGGCCCGACGTCACCTCGTTTGGCCCCGAAGCGGTCTCCAGGCGGGGCAGGCCGAGCGCTTTCTCCAGGAGATGGGAGGCGAGCTCGCGGACGCTCGGATACGCGAAGAGCATGGCGGCAGAGAGTCGTACCTTCGTGCTCGCCTCGATCCGGTTGCGTAACTCGAGGCTCATCATCGAATCCATGCCGAGCCGCGGCAGCGCCGCGTCGCGGTCGATGGCCGAAACGTCCATGCGCAGGACCATCGCAGCGTACTCCGCGAGGTGATCCTCCAGTCGACGCCGCCGCTCGTCAGCGGGCATGTCGCCGAGCGCATCGAGGGGCGAACTGGGCGCGCGTGGCGCCTCCTGTTCGCCAAGCGTACACGGAGCTGTGCTGGGGCTCGGCGAGGAACCCGGGTCGGGCGAGGCGCCGTTCACACGCGACGCGGGCGGGATCGGTTGGGGAACACCGTCATGGATCCAGTATCGCTTTCGCTGCCATGGGTAGGTGGGCAGCGAGGTCACCCGCCCGCCGGGATACAGCCGGCGAAAGTCGATGGGCTGGCCACGCACGTGCAGCGCTCCAAGGGACCCGAGCAAGCACGCACGCTCATCCTGTCCCCGTCGCAGCGATGCGAGGGCCGCGCCGTCCGCCCGGTCCACGCGGAGCTGCTCTTCGATCGAGGGGCACAAGATCGGATGCGGGCTCATCTCCAGGAAGAGCGTCTGCCTTCCGCGAATGCATTGCGCCACGACGTCGGAGAACAGGACGGGGCGCCGCACATTGGCCGCCCAGTATTCGGCGCCGAGCTCATCCCCCCGCACCAGCGCAGCCGTGACGGTGGACCACATGGGGATCCGCGTGGGCCTGGGTGACACGCCCGCGAGCGTCGCGATGAGCTCGTCGAGGACAGGATCCACCTGGGGAGAATGGGACGCCACCTCCACCTTCAGGATGCGGCAGAACACACCCTGCGCCTCGAGCCCGGCGAGCACCTCCGCGAGAGCCGTCGACTCCCCAGCGATCAAGGTGGAACGAGGCCCATTGCTCGCCGCGACCACCAGCCGAGGCGCATGTCCGCCGAGCGCCCGCTCAGCGTCGGCGACGCTGAGCTCCACGAGCGCCATGGCCCCTTCGCCCCGCACCTTGCGCAGGAGGCGGCTGCGATGGGAGATGATCGCCGCCGCATCTTCACGCGAGAGCGCCCCGGCCACGTGCGCCGCGGCGACCTCGCCCATGCTGTGGCCCACGACGGCTTCGGGCACGACGCCCCACGATTGCCATAACGAAGCGAGCGCTACCTGGATGGCAAAGAGCACCGGCTGCACGACGTCCATCTGCCCGAGCCGCGAGCGATCTTCGGGCGCATGAAGCTCCTCGATGACGGAAAACCCGGCCGCGCGGCGTAGGGCCTCGTCGCATGCAGCCATTTCCTCATGGAACACGGGCTCTCGATGGAGGAGCTGCCGGCACATGCCTACCCACTGGGATCCCTGACCGGAAAATACGAAGAGGATCCTCGGCGGATCGGCCGGCGCCCTGCCCTCCAGGAGGCCCGCATGCCTTTCTCCACGCACGTATGCGTCCAGGGCCGCTGCGATCTCCTGGCGCGACGTACCGACCACCGAGAGCCTTTGCTCATGATGGCTGCGCCGCACGCTGGCCGTATAGGCGATGTCCGAAAGAGGTGCGTCGGCCTCGACCAACCAACCCCGATAGGCTGCCACGCGCGCGAGAAGCGCCTCCGGCGTCTTCGCCGAGATCGGTAGGAGGTGGCAGGTGTCCTCCCACGCCTGCGCCGAGGGCTCCGCTGCGCGCGGGGCCTCTCCGATCACCACGTGGGCGTTGGTGCCGCTCACCCCGAACGCGCTCACGCCAGCGCGGCGGGGCTTGCCTCTCGTGTCCCATTCCACTGTTTTCGTGGGAATCACGAAGGGCGTGCCCTCCAGGGAGATTTGCGGGTTGAGGACCTCGAAATGAAGGTTGCCCGGTAGGATCCCTTGGCGCACACAGAGGACCGCCTTGATCAGGCCACCGATGCCAGCGGCGCTCTCCATGTGCCCCACGTTCGTCTTGACGGCGCCGAGATGACAAGGCGCGCCGTCGCGACGCGGGGCGCCGAGCACGGCCCGCAGGGCCTCGAATTCAATGGGATCCCCGAGGGGCGTGCCGGTCCCGTGGGTCTCGATATACCCGATGTCCTCCGCCGGGACATGCGCGTGCTCCAGCGCCTGTCGCAGCATCGCCTCTTGTGCGCGCACGCTCGGCGCCGTCAATCCGGACGAACGACCGTCTTGGTTCACGGCGGAGCCCAAGATCACGGCCAGAATCGGATCTCCATCCCGCTCCGCCTCCGAGAGGCGCTTGAGCACCACGACGCCGCACCCCTCCGCACGCACATACCCGTCCGCGCGTGCGTCGAACGTCTTGCACCGGCCCTCGGGCGAGAGCGCCTGCATGCGAGCCATCATCCGCGTACGCACCGGATCGAGGAGCACGTTCACGCCTCCGGCAATCGCCAGTCCGCTCTCGCCTGCCCGGAGGCTCTGGCAGGCCAGATGCACCGCCACCAAAGACGAGGAGCACGCCGTGTCGACGGAGATGCTCGGACCCTGGAGCCCGAGGACGTAGGAGATCCGCCCAGCCGCCGTGCTGGCCGCGTTCCCTGTTCCACTGTATGCATCCACGTCCCCGGCCTCTCGAATGCGCTGCTCGTAGTCCGCCGAGCTCAGGCCGATGAACACCCCTGTCCGGCTGCCGAAGAGGCGCTCGGCAGGCTGCCCGGAACGCTCGATGGCCTCCCACGCGACCTCCAGGAGCAGGCGCTGTTGAGGATCCAGTTGCACCGCCTCGCGCGGCGAGATGCCGAAGAAGGCCGCATCGAACTTGTCGATGTCATCCAGGAGCCCGGCGCAGGGGGGCACCGAGGGATCCTCGGCGAGCGCCTCGGAGGGCCACCGCTCGCGCGGAAGGGGGCGGATCGCGTCCATGCCCCCCTGAAGAGCGAGGAAGAATGCCTCGGGCCCAGCGCCGCCGCCCGGGAAACGGCTCGCCATGCCGATGATCGCAATGGGCTCGGTGCGTGCGCTCCCGCTGGGCGTGGTGCTCGGGGCCTCGCTCGTGGACCCGACGTCCATGTCCGCGGCGCGGGCGTCGGGGTGGGCGCGGAGGACGAGGTATTCGGAAAGCGCGGCGAGGGTGGGATACGTGAAGAGCGCGCTCATCGGAACGGGGACGGCCACGCTGGCTTCGAGCTGCGCGCGCAGCTTGAGGATCAGCAGTGAATCGAGCAGCTCCTTGATGGGCGTGTTGCGATCGAGGCTCGACGGCTCGACGTGGAGCAGTTGCCCGACCTGCTCGAGCACGTGCCTTACCATTGCGATTCGCCGATCCTGCGCATGGGTCTGCGTGACGGCAGTGCCACGCGCCTGGTGCTCGCCGCGGACGAGCGTCGTGGGACCGGCCAAAGCCGTCGCGGAGAGCGTCACGCGATCCACTTTGCCGTTGACCGTGAGCGGCAACGCGTCGAGAAACTCGAAGGAACGCGGCACCATGTGCTCGGGCAACTTCGTTCGAAGGAACTGTTTCAACGCGGCGGGGGTACACCGATCTCTTTCAGCAGCGACGTACGCGATGAGGTGTTTTCCCGCGGCATTGTCATCACGCACGATCACGGCGGACGCGCGCACGGACGGGTGCGCCTCGAGCGCCGACTCGATCTCGGCCAGTTCGACCCTGAAGCCGCTTATTTTGACCTGATGATCGGTACGCCCGAGGAATTCGAGCTCGCCTCGGTCGTCCCAGCGGCCCAGGTCGCCGGTGCGGTACATCCGCGCTCCCGGGACGTTCGAGAATGGATCTCGGGGGAAACGTTCGGCCGTCAGGTCGGGCCGACCGAGATAACCCCGGGCGATCCCTGCTCCCGCGAGACAGATTTCGCCTGTCGCCCCGGGCGGCACAGCGCAGCGCGCATCGTCCAGGAGGTAGACGCGCACGCCTGGGAGCGGACGACCAATGGGGAAGGCGTCGGGGCTCGCCGGGTCGTAGTCGTAGGAGGTTGCCCAGATGGAGAACTCCGTGGGGCCATAGATATTGACCAGCTTTCGGCCCACGGCCCATCGTTTGACGACGTCGATGGGGGCTCGATCTCCCGAAAAGACGAGCTGTCGCAAGGCGGGGGCGCGGCATGGAAGCACCGACGCGATGGCCGGCGGCAGGAACGCCCCCGAAATGCCACCTGTCGCGAGGAGCTCGTCCACACCACGCGACGGCGATCGCAGCACGAGCGTGGCCCCGCCGAAGAGCGCCCAAAACCACTCGTAAACGGCGCCATCGAACGCGATCGAAACATGTTGGAGGATGCGATCCTCGCTGGTGACCGGGAGCGCGGCTTGCAGCGTCGAGATGCGCCCGACCAGACCACGATGTTCGACGACGACGCCCTTCGGTCGCCCCGTGGATCCCGACGTGTAGATGACGTACGCCGCATGATCCGGCGTCACGCCACTCCGGGGCACCGTCGGTGGGAGAGGGGCCCAGCGGAACGACTCTTCGTCCAGGCATATCACGTGCGCCCCGTACCGGCTCACCCTGGAGAACAGGCTGGCTTGCGTCAGCACGATAGGCGGCTTCATGTCGGAGAACACGAACGACCAGTGCTCGTCCGGATAAGCAGGATCCATCGGCACATAGGCGCCGCCTGCCTTCATGATCGCAAAGATGCCCACCAGCATGTGCAGGGAGCGCTCGACGCACAAGGCGACGAACACGTCCGGACCCACGCCCAGCGTGCGAAGGTGCTGCGCCAATCGGTTGGAGCTTTCCTCGAGGTCCGCGTACGTCATGCGCGCGTCGCCATACTCCAGCGCGACCCTGGGACCGGAGCGGGCCGCTTGCTCGGAGAAGAGGTGGTGAATGCACCTGCTGTCGTCTTCCAGCCATCCAGACATGGGGCTCATTTCCTTCAAGGATTCAGTACGGGATGCCCTGAAACCAAAGGCTCAGGCACGCCTCCAGCGCAGCACGGACAATCCCTGGGGGTGGCTGTGTCGGATGAAGGGAGACGAGAGCACGAGATGGTCGCCGTCGAGCGCGACCTGTCTTGCTTGCGCTCCGCCGCACCAGTTGGGGAACAAGCTCCCCTCGACGAGATGGCGAACGACACCGCCTTCTTCATCCACTTCGTACCGGCCGTAATAGGCGACGTAGCTGGTGTATGCCGCTTGAAACGCTTCCGGCGTCGCAGACCATATGTCTCCCGAAGAAAAAGGGTCGCGATCTGCGTGCGAGAGCTGGGCGGCCATGTGACCATCCGCCGTATAGATCAGCAGGCCTCGCGGGTGTGGGCCCATGGGGGAATCGATAGAGCCGTCGATCCGGCGGACTTCAAAGGAGACGAGGTGCCAGGTTCCAATAAGGTTTTTCATGAGGGTCATTCGAATCGTGGAGCGAACATCCGGATGCCGTCGAGCGCATCGTCCGCGCGTGAGGCGCGTGCGTCGGGGGCATGATCCTGGATTTCCGCCGCGGCAGATAGACCCTTTGTGTGCCAATCAACTGGCCATCCGGCCGAGGTTGCATCACCAGAAGCGGAGGCGGAGGCGGAGGGCCCTGCGAGAACATCGAGCGGTTTGACAACCGCTCGATGTTCTCGCTCTTTTGTCCCGAGGGGGACGCCTCGCGTCCCCCCTCTCGCCCGGGCAAAGCCCGGTCGATTCACCCCCCCGAGGCGAGCTCGCTTCGCGATCTCGCAGAGCGCCGAACGGGTCGGCGCCCTAGCCCCCGTCCTCCATCTCCTCGACGCCCCGGATCGCCTCTTCCGGGCTCTTCGCCGCGGCGATCCGATCCGCGAGGCCGTCGCTCGACAGGCGCGCGACGTGCGCGAGCAAGGCCAGGTGCCTGCGGCAGGGCTCGCCGAGGACCAGCACCAGGAGCAGCCGGATCGGCACGCCGTCGGGCGCCTCGCGGAGCGAGAACGGCCGCGCCAGCGTCACCAGCACCGCAGACGGTGGCATCGATCCAAAGACCCCGTGCGGGAGCATCACCCCGCCGCCGAGCGCCGCCGAGGCCGCCTGCTCCCGCGCGAGGATCTCCGTCACGAGCTCTTGCACGCTCGGCCCGCCGGGCGGACGCGGCAGCCGGCTCGCCGCGATCTCGATCGCGTCCTCGAGCCCGGGGCAGGTGAGCTGCAGGATGACGCGCTCGGGCGCGAGCAGCCGGGCGATCGACGGGCGCGCCTCGGCATGCTCGGGCGCCGGGAACTCCCGCGCCACGAACGCCCGGATGCGCGCAATCTCCGCCGGCCCGAGCCTCCTTCGCGCGATGTCCAGGAACAACATGCCCGCGCTCGGCACCTCCTCGGCGTATCCCTCGATGGCGGGGCCCACCTTGTGCGCGGCCCCGACGAGCAAATGCGGAGGCACGCCGAGCTCGCGCGCGATGGCCTCCAGGCGATCCGGGGTCGGGACGGCGTCGTGCCCGTGCTCGACGCGGCTCAAGTACGCGCTCGAGACGCCGATACGCTGCGCGAGGTCCCGCAGGGAGAAACCTGCGTCCAGGCGCAGCAGGCGGATCGTCGCTCCGAGGTGCATGTCGTTCTCTCTTGGAGGCTCAGGAGGGAGCTTGTTCCTGCGTCGCCGGGACCACCACGGCGCGCGAGGCCCTCGCGGCCGCGCGGGCGTCGCCCTGCTGGCGGACCACGAGGAGCGAGACGGGGCAGGCGTGGATCATCCGCTCGGAGTGCAGCCCGAACAGGCGCTCCTCCAGGCCCCACTCGGCCCCCGCGCCCACGATGACCAGGTCGTACCCGCGCTTGGCCTCGGCGAGCGCCGCCTGGGAGGGGACGTCGTGCTCCACGACCTCGAACCTCACCTGGCCCGAGGCGCCGGGCTCGCGGAAGACCTCCTCCATGCGCGCCTTCCCCCCGAGCCCCTTGCCCCCGCTCCGCTCCGGCGAGACCACGTGCAGCACCGTCACGTCGGCCCCGGCGATGTGCGTGATCCGCTTGGCGAGGCGCAAGGCCGCCCGGTCGTGCGGGCCGCCGAGGAAGGGCACGAGGACGCGGCGGATCTGCGTGAGGCCGCGATCCACGAGTACGCCGACGTCGGCGGGCGCGCGCTTCATGACCTCGGCGACCGTCCCCGAGAGCGCCGACCGGCCGATGAGCGGCTTGCGCCAGCCGAGCAGGAGGAGGTCGGCGCGCTTGGCCTCGGCCACGCGACAGATGTCGACGGCGGGCTCGCCGGAGACGAAGCTCAGGGGCTTGACGGGCAAGGTCAGCGATTTGGCCCGCGCGAGCAGCGGTTCGAGCACCTTGCCTTCGCCCGCGGCGCCCCCGTGCTCCTGGCGGAGGAGGAACGAGGCGCGATCATCGGGCTCGATGAGGTGCAGGGCGTAGAGCCGTTCGGCCGCTTCGGGCCCGCCGAGCGCGCTGCCGAGCGTGACCATCCCGGGCCCCGTCCGCTCGTCGGCGAGGCACATGACCATCGTGAAGACCGGCGCCTGCGCCACGGGCATCGGCGTCGCCTCGGGGGCCCCCGCGACCTCCTTGGCGAAGCGCTCGAACGGGTAGACGTACTGGAGCAGCGGCGTCGTGATGAACGTCGTGAAGAGCGCCATCAGCACCATCATCGTGAACAGCGTGGGCGAGATGACGCCGAGATCGAGCCCCATGTTGAGGACGACGAGCTCCATCAGGCCGCGCGTGTTCATGAGGATGCCGATGGCGCTCGACTCGCGCCAGCCGAGGCCGGTGAAGCGCGCGGCGAGGGCGCTGCCGCCGAACTTGCCGGCGCACGCGAGGAAGATGAGCAAGCCGCAGATGGCCCAGTGCTGGGGGCTCGAGAGCAGCCCGATCTGCGTCCGCAGGCCGCTGTAGGCGAAGAACAGCGGCAGGAGCAGCACCACGACGAGGTCTTCGAGCTTGTGGGCGAGCGCCTCGGCGAGGCCGCCGTCCTTGGGGATGGCGGCGCCGAGGACGAAGGCGCCGAAGAGCGCGTGGATCCCGATGGCCTCGGTGACCATGCTGGAGACGAGCAGGAGCAGGAGCGCGAGGGCGACGACGTTCTGGTTGACGGGCTGCGTCCCGCTCCGCGCGCCGAGCCGCGCGAGAAAGGGCCGCACGACGAGGAGCATCACGGCGATGTAGCCGAGGGCGAGCACGGTCGTGCGGACGGCGCCGTCGATGCCGGTCGCGCGCACGGCGGAGACGACGAAGGCGAGGAGGCACCAGGCTGTCACGTCGTCGACGGCGGCGCAGGTGATGGCGAGGGCGCCGACCTTGCTCCGGAGCAGCCGGCGCTCGGCGAGGATACGCGCGAGGACCGGGAAGGCCGTGATGCTCATGGCGACGCCCATGAACAGCGTGAAGGAGCTGAACGGGACGTCAGGCTCGGAGAGGCGGCTGCGGAGCCACGGGGCCACGAGGGCGCCGAGCGCGAAGGGGACGATGATGCTCGTGTGGCTGATGACCACGGAGGCGTGGCCGCGGTTCTTGAGCAGCTTCGGATCGAGCTCGAGCCCGATGAGGAACATGAAGAGCACGAGCCCGACCTGGCTGAGCATGCCGAGCAGGGACATCGAGGCCTTGGGGAAGACCGTGTCCATCACGCCCGGCGCGAGCCACCCGAGCAGCGAGGGGCCGAGGAGGATGCCGGCGGTGATCTCGGCGACCACCATGGGTTGGCCGATGCGCCGGAGGAAGGCGCCGAGCAGCCGTGACAAGGCGACGACCATGGTCATCTGCAGGATGAGCAGGGTCAGCGGGTTGTGCGTGATGGCGTGCATGAGCGCGTCCTCCTGGAGTGATAAGTTATCACTTACCAGACGCAACGCGTCGATGGGAAGACCCGAGTCGAGTCTGGACGGCGCGGAAAATGTGCCCGTCGCCTTCGCCTCCGCCTTCGCCCGCCTCTTCCGGTCGTCGGCTTGGGTGGTAGCATCCCCGCTTCCCCGATGAACACCGGCCCTGGAGACGCGCGCGACGCGCCGAACGACCGCTCCGAGGAGCGCCATCGCCTCGTGGCCATGGCCGCGGGCGTGCCGCTCTTCCTGCTCTGCGCGCCGATCGTCTTGCCGTTCGGCGGCCCGGCGTCGCTGCTCGAAGCGGCGGACGGAGCCACCGCGCCGGTGGTCCTCCTCGCGTGCCTCGCGTTCGCGCCGCTGGTCGCCGGTGTCGTCGGGCTCGTGCAGGGAACCAGGCGGGCGGCCCCCGGCCGGTGGCTCTTCGGCGTGCCCGCGGTCGCGTCGACGCTCGTCGCCCTCGGGATGGTCCTCGTCGTGACGCTCCTGCTCCTCATCGAGCCGACGTCCCGCTACCAGCCCTTCGTCTGGGTCGGGCTCGGGGTCGCCCTCGCCGCGCTCGGTTGCCTCGTGCGGGGGTTCTTCCGCAAAGGCTTTCGGCGCTTCAGCCACGTCGTCGGGGGGATCTGGCTCTGCGGGCTCGTCCTCGGCATCTCGCTCCGTTTCTCGCCGAAGCCTTTTTTCACCGCTCCCTCGTGGGGCGAGGGGTTCTTCTTCTTCGGCCTCGCCGCGCTCGCGCCGCTCGTCGGGTTCGCGTTCGCCCCGCGGCGGGGGTGAGCCCTCAAGGCACGGCCTGCCAGAGCTGCTCCGCGCCGCTCCCCGCGTGTCGCAACCGGAGGGGTTCGCCAGGGTCGCCGCTCTCCAGGCAGAGCATCGGGGTTTGATCCGGGACGCAGATCCTCGCGGGATCCATGAAGAAGGGGATCTCCCACAGGGTCATGGATTGCGGGACGAAGCAGGGGGCCAGGGAGATGAGCGGGTCGTCCTCGCTCGGCGCGGGGGGGGAATGCAGGCACATGGCCGTGCGCCCAGGGCTCCAGGATCGGATCTGCGTCATGCCGTTGCGGAGGGGCATCAGGTTCCAGCGCCGGGACACGTCCGCGGAGCAAGGCAAGGTTCGAACCTGGTGCTCTGCGTTGAGGGCGATGCAAAGGCCCGTCGCGACGTTTCTCAGGCGGACATCACTCCCCCGAAGCGGCAACACGACGTCCTCGACCTCCGCGGCGACCGGCGCGCCCCAGAGCATCCCGGCGATCGTGCCGGCCGCGAACAACGACGTGGTCCATGCGTGATTCATGGGCGCTCTCCTCCCGCGCAGGCCCGCGGCTCTCTCGGGGGATGTCGAGCCCACGAGCGCGCCCGTCAATCGGGCGCCCCCGTGCGTCCGCCTGCGTCCCCGCTCGGTCGCGCCTTCCGTGCTACTCTTCGCGCATGGTCGCGCGACATTTCGAGTTCGTCCCCATGGGCAAGCGTGCGCCCGAAGGCGCGGTCGCCTGCGACGGGCTCGTCGCGGGCGCGGCCCTCGATCTGAGCCACTGGGCGAAGAATCGAACGCCCAAAGCCTTCAAGGCCGATACCTCCGTCGAAATCGCGCTCGCGTTCGTCCGCGAGGCCTCACCGGCCGACGGGCCCGCCATCGTCGTGAACAACCATTTCGACGTGGATGGCGTGCTCGCCGTCTGGTCGCTGCTCGACCCGGAGACGGCCGCGGCGCACGCGGAGCTCCTCGTCGCGGCGGCCGAGGCGGGCGATTTCGAGGAATGGCCGGCCGATACGCGGGGGATCTGGCTCAACATGGCGATCCGACGTCTGGTCACGCTGAAGCCCGAGGCGAGCGCGTATCCGATCGCGCTCGCCGCGCTCGGCGAGCTCGTGCGCACCATCGATGCGCGCGAGGATCTTTGGGGGACGTCGTTTTCCGCGTTGCTCGAAGCCGAGCGGCGCGCGAACGCGGGGGACGTGGTTTCTTATGCCGTCGGCCCGATCCGCGTGTTCCACCACGGGCCGGGCGTGCCCGAGGCGCCGGGCGCCGTGCTTGCGAAGCTCGGTGCGACGGGGGAGGGCGTGCGCCGGCTGCTCCTTGCATTCGAGGAGCCGGACGGATCGTTCCGCTATCGGTACGAGATGCCGCGCTGGGCCTGGGCCGATACGGTCGTGCGGCCCGTGATCTCCGCGCCGAGCCGCCATGAGCTCGCGGCGGGGCTCGGGCCGGAATGGGCGATGAAGGGCGTCGATTTCGGAATGACGGGCCTGCTCCGCACGACGGCGCCGCTTCGGGAGGAGCCGCGCGGGATGGCGGAACGGCTGCTCGCGCGCGAGCGGTTCGAGGCCTGACGAGAGCGCCGTTGGGCGCTCTGCAAGATCGCGAAGTGGTCTTGCCTCGGGGGTGAATCGGCCGGGCTTCGCCAGGCCGAGGAAACCGGCCCTAGCAAATCCGGCAAGCACGGGCGGTGACTCACGGGCCCAATGTCTCCCTGGGCGGTTCTTGCAATGGCTGAACTTCGGGCACACTCTTCTCGATCGCGGCTATTTCGGCCTCGATCCGGCGCCCATCCACCGAGTTCGGTTGTACCTCGAGTATATCGTCCTGCAGCAACGCGTACAGCCGCGCCGTCGCGGTACGCGCTCCCTCTCCGCTCTCCTTTTGCCGCGCCTCTCGGTAGCCTCGCCGCGCGCAGCCACGCAGCGCGCTCACGAACGCCTTCGCGTCTTCGCTCGCGCTCGTGAATCGATCGATCCCGGCGGCGTGACCGGCGCGGTCGCACGCCTTCGCGATCACGAACGCAGACTCCGCCCGCACCGCCGCGCTCTCGCGTTCGATCTGCCTCTGCACGCGCGACACCTCCGCAAAGGCCGCGAGCTGTTCCGCGAACGGGCCGAGGTCGCGCCGCAAGATCGCGAGGTACTCGACGATGCTCTTTCCGGCGGCATCGAAGTCATGCGCCCCGATCGCCTTCACAGCGCGGGCGGCGATGGGCGATAGCTTTGTTTTTTGCTTCGACCACGCAGAGCGATCGAACGTGAAAAGCACCTTGTCGACCACCAGATCGTAGAGTGCACCGCCAAAGGGCAGGCGGGGGTCGGTTGGGGCGTCCCCGCGGATCTCCTTCGGAACGCCACTCGCAGCGTCCGGGTGCACGACAGCGGCGAGCGCTGCGTCTCCCTCGACCGCGACAACCACGGACGAGAACCTCACGTCAGAACGCTTGAACCCTCCGCCGCCGAGCAGATCACGGAGCGTCGCCTTCGTATCGCCGTCGGATCCGATATCTCCGTCGGTGGGCGCAGCCTCGCCGCTTGGCAGGAGCTTCGTGAGCGCATCGACGGCGGGGCCGGAGAGCCGATAGCGCTGCGCTCCCATCTCGTAGTGCGGCAAATCGATGCAAAGCGCTCCGTCCTCTCGCGCGCGCACCAGATAACCGAGCAATGTCACCCGGCGCGACGCTGGCGAGCCGGGTACAGCCGTGGCGGCCGGGCGCGCGTGCTCCGGCAAGGCTCCGGGGATCGGCCAGGCGGCGATCCCCTGCGGGCCAATCAGGTTCGCCGGGGTCGCGGACGCGATGAGATAAAGATTTTGCTCCTCGTCCCCCACACCGCTGCCGAATAGCTGCGAGAAGATGAGGGTATTGCCCATGAGATGGGGCACCGCGGGGGAAGACGATCCGTGGGGCGAGCCCCGCCAACGCGCGGCGATGAGGGTTGCGCTGCCGCTCCGCAGACCCATCTTCTCGAGCGCATCGCGCGTGAGAAAGCGCCGCGGCGGCTCTTTCCCGTTGAATGCGTCGACGACGACGATATCGTACGTCTTGCGGGCACGCGCGAGATAGTCGAGACCATCGGACGCGACGGCGTGCCCTTGATAGCCGAAGAACCGGCGCGCGAAATCGATGACGGCGGGCTCCAGCTCCGCGACCTCGACCTCGAGCCCCGCGGCCGCGAGCGCGGCGGCGGTCCGCCCGCTCCCGAGCCCGATGACCAACACGGTCCTCGCGTTTGGCCGGGCCGCGCGCACCAGCTTGACCAGGGGATCTGGGGACGCGACGATATCCCGCCTGCCCGTCGGTACGGCTGCTTGTACGACGCCGTCAATGGTCAGCAGCCGCAGTCCATCGCGCTCCTCGACGCGTACGACTCCCTGCGCGCCGGCCCCCTCTGCGAGCACGCCCGGCGGGAGCGTAGGAGCCGCGGGCGGAGGCGGCGAGTTCGGGATCGACGCAGGTGAGGCCTCGCGCGCCGGAGGCGCACTGCCGGTGCACGCCGCAAGGAGCGCGGAGGCGAGCCAGGGGAGGGCGGAGGAGAGAGACCTGCGACGCATGGCGGAAACCTACCAGTTCCACAGGGAGAGCACACAGCTTGCAAGCTGAGCA
Source organism: Polyangium sorediatum (assembly GCF_029946465.1). Taxonomy (NCBI): domain Bacteria; kingdom Pseudomonadati; phylum Myxococcota; order Polyangiales; family Polyangiaceae; genus Polyangium; species Polyangium sorediatum. Next base: position 41,164 of record NZ_JARZHI010000063.1, on the reverse strand, counting down.
TTGGTCTCATCGCAAGCCGCCGCGCCGGGGCGCTGCCCCGGGCCCCGCGGGGGCTGTTCGCCCCTCGACCCGAACCAGGGCCAGCCCTGGACCCTTTGGGGAAGAACTGCGCGATGCGCAGTTCTTCCCACAGGCCGTTCGTTGCCGGCTGAACCGTCAGCGCTGCCGTCTTGGCTGGCGGGGTCGCTCGTGGTCTTGACTCGGCCCGTTCGATGAACTGCGCGATGCGCAGTTCATCGACCCTGGGTCCAGCGCCTCGCTGGTCCGGGTCCCGGGGCGGATAGCCCCGGGTGGGGCCTGGGGCAACGCCCCAGCGAGGCGGCCCCGAGATGAGACCAATGCTCAGCCTCGAAAGGGGGGGTTCGGTGCACGCGTTTCTTTGCCCACGAGCTCCGCGATCGAGCCGATCCCCTCCGCGCGCATCCGCGAAAGGATCCCCTCGTGGATCCGCCGCGCGAACGCGGGGCCTTCGTAGATGAACGCCGTGTACGCCTGCACCAGCGTCGCCCCCGCGGCGAGGCGCTCCCACGCGTCGTCCGCGTTCTCCACCCCCCCGGCCGCCACGAGCACCATCGAATCGCCTACCCGCGCGCGGAGCCTTCGGAGCACGGCCAACGCCCGCGCCTTCACGGGCTTCCCCGAGAGCCCTCCCGCGCCGATCTCCGCGACCTCTGCGGCGTCCGTCGCGAGGCCATCCCGGCGGATCGTCGTGTTCGTCGCGATGATCCCGTCGAGGCCGAGCTCCCGCGCGAGGTCGCCGATCGCGTCGATGTCCTCGTCCGCGAGGTCGGGCGCGATCTTCACGAGCAGCGGCACGCGCCGTCCGGGCGAGGCGCGATCGAGCGCCGTGCGCACCTCGGCGAGCAGCGGGCGCAGCTTCTCGGCAGATTGCAGATCCCGCAGGCCTGGCGTATTCGGCGAGCTCACGTTCACCACCATGTAATCGGCATGCGCGGCGAGGCGCTCGGCGCTCGCCACGTAATCGGCCGCGGCCTCGGATTCGGGCACGACCTTCGTCTTGCCGATGTTCGCGCCCACGATCACGCCGCCCGGCCGCCGCTTCGCGAGCCGCTCTGCCGCCGCGCGTGAGCCCTCGTTGTTGAAGCCCATGCGGTTCACGAGCGCCCGATCCGCCGGAAGCCGGAAGAGCCTCGGCTTCGGGTTTCCTCCCTGCGCCTCGCCCGTGACCGTCCCGATCTCCACGAACGCGAACCCGAGCGCCCCGAGCGCCTCGAACCCACGCGCGTCCTTGTCGAACCCGGCGGCGAGGCCGAGCGGGCCCGGGAAATCGAGGCCCAAGGCCCGCACCCCGAGGCGCGGATCCCGCGGGCCGAAGAGCCGCCTCCCGAGGGCGCGCGCGAAGGGCAGGGCCATCAAGAACCGGAGCAGGCCAAAGCCGAGGTGGTGGGCCGTCTCGGCGGACATGCGGCGGAGGACCAGGCGAAACAGCAGGCGATACATCGGGCGAGCGACGGAATACGACGCCGCGGGCGTGCGTCAAGGCGTGTCTTGCGCCTCGGCGCGCGGGATGGCAGGAGTCGGGAGCCATGCGAACCCCTGCGTTTTCCGCCGCCGTCCTGGTTTCCCTCCTCGCCGCCCTCCCGGCCTGCTCGAAGGACGAGTCGGCCGCGCCGCCCGGGCCGTCGCAACAACCGTCCGCGCAGACGGGCCTGCCGGACCGCGACCCGGCGCTCGCGCGGAAGCTCGTGTCCGAGGGCGGCGTCCTGATCGACGTGCGCACGCCGGACGAGTACGCCGAGCGCCACCTCGACAACGCCACGAACATCCCCGTGGGTGAGTTCGAAACACGCCTCTCCGAGGTCGAAAAACTCACGGGCGGCGACAAGACGAAGCCGATCGTCGTGCACTGCGCCGCCGGCTCGCGCGCCGCGCGCGCCAAGAAGATCCTGCTCGACGCGGGGTACACGCAGGTCACGAACCTCGGCGGGATCAACGACTGGGACGCGAAGTAGCCGCTCAAGCCCGGAGGCGCGCGAGCCGCGCCGCCGCCTCGCGCATGCGACCGGGCTCGCGCACGCGCCGCGCGCGGAAGAGCAGGTTGTGCGGGGTCACCGTGGGCGGCACGAACGCCGCGATCGTCACCTCGTAGCCGGCCGCCTCCAGCCGGAGCGCCCGCTCCGCATCGACGAGCGACATGACGAACCGCCGCCGCACCTCGGCTTGCCGCGGCATCCCGAGCGCGTCGGCCTTCGCCTCGGCCGCCGCCGCGAACGGCACGCTCGCCGCATAACAGCAGGGGACCAGGTAGATCCATTTCGCGCCCGCGCCGCTCGCCGCGTCGAGGATCACGTCCGACGCCGCCCCGCACGCATGCAGCGCCACCACGACCGCGGGCGCCTCGGGCCAGCACGCCGCATCGCCCACATCGCCCGCCGCGAGCCGAAGCTCGATCCCCGCCCCGAGCCGCGCGGCTGCCGCCTCGCAGGCCGCGATCCGCGTGGCCTCGCGCTCGATCACGTGGATCCGCGTGAACCCGAGCAGCGCGGCGCCGACGAGCCCCACGTACGCCTTGCCCGCGGCCGCGTCCACGAGGAGAGCATCTTTGCGGTGCCGCTCGATTTCACCGAGCAGCGCGGCCACCTCGACCGACTTCTTCTTGTCCTCGCGCCGGAGCTTCGTGCCTTCCGCGACGATGAAGAGCTCGTGCAGGGCTCGCTCGACGGCCTCGGACGTAATCATGACGAAATCCTAACGTGGGTTCGTGGTACGGTGCGCACGTTTCCCTTCTGGAGAACCGCTTCTTCATGTCGGACCATGCTTCCTCGTCGGGGCGAACGACCCTGGCCGCGCTTTCCTCGGCCGTTCGTTTCGTCGTCGGCTTCACGCTGGTCGCGGTGGCGTCCACCGTGACCATCCTGATCGCGCTGCTGCTCCTCCCGTTCCGGGTCCTGCGCATCAAGCTCTGCAACTATTACGGCAAGCTCATCGGCTATTCGATCACGAGAATCGCCGGCGTCACGCCCGTCCTCCACGACGGCGATCGCATCGGCAAGCATCACCCCGCCATTTACGTCGCCAATCACACCTCCACGCTCGACGCGTTTCTCTCGATCTGGCTCTGCCCGGTGGGCGGGTGCGGCGTGATGAAAAAAGAGGTCCTCCGGATTCCCTTTTTCGGCCAGCTCTACCTCCTGTCGGGGCACCTCTGGCTCGATCGGGCGAACAAGGGATCGGCCATCGCGGCGATGTCCGGCATCGCGAGGACGGTGAAGAAGCACGGTCTCTCCATCTGGATCATGCCCGAGGGCACGCGCAGCCGCGACGGGCGCCTGCGGCCGCTCAAGCTCGGCTTCGTGCACCTCGCCATCGCCACGGGCCTGCCCGTGGTGCCGGTCGTCCTCCACGGCGTGCACAAGAACTGGGTGAAGCACACGCTCTACGTGCAGCCGACCACGGTGGACATCGAGGTCCTGCCGGCGATCGATACGTCCGGCTGGCGCGCGGAGACGGCGCGGGAGCACGCCGCCGAGGTGTTCAACGTGTTCGTGGAGAAGCTACACGACGATCAGAAGCCGCTGCCCGGCGTCCCGGCGGTGGCCGAGAAAGAAAAGGTCGAGCAGGCCGCGGCTTGATTACCCCTCCGCCTTGCTCCCCTTGCTCCCGCCCCGCCGCTCGAACCTGAGCCGCAGCACCTCGTCCTCCAGCTCGTTCGCGATCGCCATCGCCCGCCGCTTCGCGTCTGCGCCTTCCTCGCCGCCGACGATCCGCGCCAGCATGTTGAGCGCCATCGCGCGCATCCGCATGTGCCCGCCGTCGCCCGCGTGCCGGCACGCCTCCCGCGCGAGCGCCGCGCCTTCCTCGAGAAATCCTTGCTTCCAGCGCGCATACGCGAGCCCGTTCGCCCGCCGCGCCCGCGCGAACGCCGGACCGTCCTCCGGGATGCGCTGGTAGAGCGCCTCCGCGGCCGCTGGATCCGGCTGCTTGCCGCCCCAGGAGCGGTTCCGCTCGAAGGCGCATTGATCGATCCACCGCGCGAACAGGCAGGCCTTGTCGTGGGCGGGCATCGAGAGCTCGAACAAGGGCTCGATCTCTTCGAGCAGCCCGGGCACGCGCGCCACGTCCTCCCGGCTCGCGACGAAGGCCTCCGTGAGCAGCGCCTCGATCCGCGCCTCCGGCGGGGCTTTGCCGAGCAGCGGGCGGATCCGGGCGAGGTGGGTCCGCGCCGCGTCGCGGTCGTCCGCGCGGAGCACGCATGTCGCGTGCGCAAGGGCGAGGAACACGTGCGAGGTCGGCTCTTCGCTCACCGGAGGGCGATCCCATAACCGCAGGAGATCCTGGGCGAGGGGCAGGGGCAGATCCGTGAAGCGCGAGTGATACGCGCCCATCCAGCGGGCCCGCTCGGTGAGCGCGTCCGGCAGGCCAAAGGCCGCGAGCGCGCGCGCCCCCCAGGTCCCGCCGTCGCGCTGGCCGCGCGTCCGCAGCCGGCGCAAGGCGCGCTCGATCGAGTACACGTCGTCCTCGTAGCCGCGGAGCGACGAGAGCCGCTCGGCGACCGCCGTCAGCGAGCCGTGCTGCGCGACGAGCCAGGCGACGTAATCCTCCCAGGAAAAGCCTGCGGGAGCAGCGTGTCCGGGTTCGTGTCCGGGCATTTTCGTCGCGGGGAGCGTATCAAGGTTTCCGAACAACCAACAAGGAGGACGGCGATGGCGAAGGAACCTGCATTTTTCCTGGTGATCGATCTGGAAGCGACGTGTGATGACGAGGGGCGTATCCCCGAGAAGATCATGGAGATCATCGAGATCGGCGCGGTCCTCGTGGACGGCGCGACGCTCGAACCGGTCGGCGAGTTCGCCACCTTCGTGCGCCCGGTCATCCGGCCGACGCTCACGGATTTTTGCAAGAAGCTCACGACGATCACGCAGGCGGACGTCGACGGCGCGCCCACGTTCCCGGCGGCGATCGAGGCGCTCGGGCGCTTCGTCGGCGATCGCGACGCGCTCTTCGGCTCGTGGGGCGACTACGACCGCAAGCAGTTCGAGATCGACGCGAACCGCTGGGGCGTGCCCTTGCCGCTCCAGGGGCACATGAACATCAAGAAGCGCTTCTCCGCGGCCCTCGGGGAGACGACGCGCTACGGCATGGCGAGCGCGCTCGAGCGCCTCGCGCTCCCGCTCCTCGGGACGCATCATCGCGGCATCGACGACGCGCGCAACATCGCGCGGATCCTGCCTTACGCGATCGGACGGGTGCCGATTCCGGAGACGCGGCCCACAGGGTGAGACGGGACCTTGCCGCCCGCAGGAGCTTTCTTGCCGGCGGCGACGGGCCGTGAAAGCATCGCGCTCGGGGAGGATGATGTCCCGGGCGCGAACGAAGGCGATGACGGTGGCGCTGGCCGTGGCGAGCTCGCTCGGGCTCGCCGCGTGCACGAGCCACGTCACGCTCGCGCCCGCGGAGCTGCCGGCGCTCGCCAACGCCTCGCCCGGCCCTTCCGGACCCTTTCCCACGATCCCCACCAAGGACGGCAAACGGAAGGTCGTCTACGGCCACCTCACGACCGTCACCGTCCTGCGCAAGGGCGCGTCGACGCTCGTGTATCCCGCGCCGATCCGCGCGGCGACCCTCGGCGATCGGCTCGTCGTGCGCACGCGGGACGACCAGCGCGAGATCCCGCTCGCCGAGATCACCGCGGTCCGCGCCTCGTACGACGATTACCTCGTCCGGGACCGCGTCGCGGGCGGCGTGCTCGTCGGGACGGGGATGCCGTTTTTCGTGAGCGGCGTGGTGATGGGCGCGCTCGGCCTGACGAGCAAGGACATGAGCGGAGGCGCGGGCGCCGTCGTTTCGCTCTCGGGGCTCGGCATGGCCGGGCTCGGGCTCCTGATGATGCTGCCGGGCATGCAGCTCGCGAAGAGCAAACCGAAGACCCCGGAGCCCGAAAAGGCGGTGACGGTGTCGATCGGGCCTTCGGGCGCGCGGCTCGAAATCGGGTTCTGAAGCCGCGGCCCTTCGTCAGCCGAGCGCGCGGGTGTATTGGCCGACGAAGTCCCCGAACCGGAACTCCGCGTCGGGGTACAACGAGGCGAGATCGAGCTGCGCGGGCCCTCGCGCTTGCCCGCGCGTGGTGTCGTAGGTGAGCGTCCCGTATCCGCAGTCCGAATAAGCTTTCGCGAAGGCGATGAGCACCTCCCGGCACGAATCACACGGCGGGTTCCTTCCTGCGATACGCACGTTCATCCCGAAGGGACGCTCGATCCGCATCCGTTCGGCCACCACGTGCAGGAGCTTCTGCTCGGCGTGCAGGTCGTTCCCGCCGGCCTCGAGGTCGTTCAGGAGCAGGATCACGCCCGCTTGGGTGTTTTTCGTGGCCGCGGCGGTCGCGTCCGCGGCGGTCTTGATGTTCTTCCCCTTCGTCACCCCGGTGTCTCCGAGCACCGTCGCGCCGAGCATCGTCGTCGTCTTGGGCCCATCCCAGTCCGGGATGTCAGCGGCCAATGCCGCCACGCCGCCCGTGTACTTGTTGCCGGCGATGGTCACCGTGTTGTCGATGCTCATCGCCTGGAACTCGACGGCCCTCGTGTACGAGCCGAACAGGGTCGTGCACATCGCCTGCAGGGCGTCGAGGGCCACCTGCCGCTGGACCACGGCGCCCTTCGCGGCGTGCGGGCCGCGTGGCGCGGAGGGCGCGGGCGTGGCCTTCGACTGGACGATCCTCGCGGGGTGCGGGGCTTCGGCGCGCTGGATCGTGGCGGGGTGCGGGGGACGGCTGTTGCGGGGCAATCCAGGCATGCCCCCAGCGTACGGACCCGCGCGGGCGTGGGCCAAGCGGGCGACATCGGCGCGCCGCCGCCGCCGCCGCGCGATCAGGACACCAGGTTCTCCGCCCACACGGAGGCGAGCGCCATGATCGTGTGTTGCGGGTTCACGCCGATCGTCGTCGGGATGGCCGACGCGTCCGCCACGTAGAGCCCCTCGTAGCCGTGCACCTTGCCGCGCTCGTCGACCACGCCTTGGCGCGGGTCCGCGCTCATCGGGCAGCCGCCGAAGAGGTGCGAGAGGATGGCGACGTAGCAGCGCGGATCGGTCGGGCCCTCGTCGATGAGGTGGATCTCGTCCGGGCCGATCTTGTAGGGCAGCCCGAAGATCCCGGGGATGACCTCGCGCGCGCCGGCCTCGAAGTGCATCCGCGTCACCATGGAGAGGCCCTTGCGGAGCTTGCGCATGTCGGCCTCGTCGAGCTGGTATTTCACGACGGGGCCGCCGAAGAGGCTTGGCTTCACCGTGCCCACGGACTCGGCCCGCACGGCGGCGACCCACATGGCGACGTGCCGGTACTCGCGGAACCTCCGGATGAGCTCGGCCCCGCCGCCCGGCAGCCGCCCCGCCACCATCTCCGGCGGGATCGCGAGTGTCTCCAGCTTGAGCCCCGGATCCTGCCGGAACGCGGTCGAGGCCCAGCCTTGTGTCGCGCCGATGTTCTGATCGACCGGATCGTCGTACACGCCGAACACGCCCGTGCCCGGGTGCGCCCGGAAGAGCGTGCCGAGCGCGCGGCTCTTGATGCCACTCTTCGCGAGCAGGATCGGCGACTGCGTCGCGGACGCGGCCACGAACACGGCCTTGCGGGCGCGGACGGTGAAGCGCGCTCCGAACTTGCGCGTCTCCGGGTCCTGAAAGCGGCCCGTCACGCCGATCACGCGCCGCCCGTCGAAGAGCAGATCCTTCACCGGCGCGGTCGAGAGCACGTAGCCGCCGCGCTCCAGCACCTCGGGGATGTAGTTGACGTTCGTGCTTTGCTTGCGGCCCTTGCGGCAGCCTTGCAGGCACTGCCCTGCGCCCTCGCAGTCCTTCGCGTACCGCACCATGTAATGCGACGACCAGCCGAGCTTCTCCGCCGCATCCATGGCCAGCGTGTTCAAGAGCCCGCGCGCGTCGGGCGGCACGACCGTCGCCGAGAGCTCCCGCTCGATGCGGTCCTGGTGCTCCCACACGCGCTTCTCCAGCGCGCGTCCATCGATGCCGTACTCGCGCTCCCACCGCGTAAACACGTCGCCGGGCGTGCGGACCACGATGGCGCTGTTGATCACGGTGGAGCCTCCGACGCAGGAGGCCTGGACGATGGGCCAGAGCGCGCGGCTCTGCGTGACGAGCGAGCCCCAGTCGGGGAAGAGATCCCGGATCGTACCGTACGTGGTCCAAGGATAATCCTCGGGCGCGCGCCACGGGCCGGCCTCGACGATCGCGACCCGATACCCGGCCCGCGCGAGCACCACGGCCGCGGCCGCGCCGCCGGCGCCGCTGCCGACGACCACGAAGTCGACCTCGGTCTCGAGGCCTGCCTGCGCGAACGAGGTGAACGTCGCGTGGCGGCCGTGCGCCGTGCCCGTGTGTTGTTTCGGTGCGGTCGGGGGGGCGGTGCTCATGCTTGGAGTCCTTTGCCGCGATCCTTGTCGCGCCCGCGATCACGCTCTTTTTTGCCGAGCGACAAGAGCTTGTCCGGCGCCCCGCCGGGCAGCGGCCCTTGGCGCGGGACGAAGGCTTCGACGCGGCGGGTGCCGGGGTCCTCGGGGTAGGGCGTGAGGTCGAGGAAGGCGCGGATCTCTGCCGACTGCCCCCAGAACATGCCGCCCACGAGCTTGATCAGGAACGTCACCTGCCGGACGAGGTAGCCCGGGTGCGTCGCCATCTTGTGGGCGTGCTGGTCGAGGTCTTCCGCCGAGAGCCAGCTCGCGAGCAGGGGCTTTCGGATCGTGAGGAGCGGCGCGATCTGGAACGCCACGGAGGCGGCGACGATGCCGGTCCAGAAGAGGAGCGTGGATTCACGGCGCAGGCGCTGGATCTTCTCGTCCACGCCGAGCTCGGCGAGGCCGGGGAGATCGTCCACGCGTGGGTAATACGCCGTGAGCGCGAAGCGGACGAGCTCGTTCACGGACGGGGAACGTAGGGGGAGCGGGGGGGCAGGGGCAAGGGCTTCGTGCGTCCGGGGCGATGCCTGTGAAAGTTCGACCCTTCCGAACTCTCTGACTTCCTAAGGGACGACCGGGTCAGTAGAGTCTCGCCGCCTGCTGGCCTTTTGGCCGGCGAACAAGTGAACCACGAGACTTCACGAGGAAACGCGACCATGGCCATCACGCTCCCCGATCTCCCGTACGCGAAGGATGCCCTCGCGCCGCACATCAGCAAAGAGACGCTCGAGTACCACCACGGCAAGCACCACAACGCCTACGTCACGAACCTCAACAAGCTCATCGACGGCAAGCCCGAGGCGTCGCTCTCGCTGGAGGAGATCATCCTCCGCTCGGACGGCGGCGTCTTCAACAACGCGGCCCAGGTCTGGAACCACACGTTCTACTGGCACAGCATGAAGCCGGGTGGCGGCGGTGAGCCCACGGGCGACCTCGCCGACGCGATCAAGCGCGACTTCGGCTCGTTCGAGAAGTTCAAGGAGGAGTTCTCGAACGCCGCCGCCACGCAGTTCGGGTCGGGCTGGGCCTGGCTCGTGCAGAAGGACGGCAAGCTCGCCGTGACGAAGACGGGCAACGCGGATCTGCCGATGAAGCACGGCCAGAAGGCGCTGCTCACGATCGACGTGTGGGAGCACGCGTATTACATCGACTACCGGAACCTGCGTCCCAAGTACATCGAGACGTTCCTGACGAGCCTCGTGAACTGGGACTTCGTCGCGAAGAACCTGCGGGGCTGATCACTCGCCCCTGTCCCCCGGGCCCCCGTTCCACACGGGGGCTGACCCACCACGACCTTCCCGCCCTCGACTCCGCCTCGGCTCACTTCTTTGCCGGCTTCGTGGCCTTCTTCGCCGCGGGGGCCTTCTTCGCGCCCTTGCGGATGCCCAAGGCGCGCTCGATCTGCGCGCGGCGCGGGGCGGGGATGTTCTGCTTCGCGACGGCGTAGAGGTCGATGGCGCTCTTGCCCGCCGCGTTTTTTTGCTCCGGGTCGCAGCCGCGCTTGACGAGGAACGCGAGCATACGCGCCGTCATCGTGCTGCTGAAGAGGGGCCGATTCTCGTGGGGCGTGAACGCCGCATGCAACAAGGTGTCGCCCTCCGCGTTCACCGGCGCCGTCGCGTCGGCCTTCGTGTGCTCGAGCAGGAAGGCGAGCGCGAAGGGGAGCTGCGCCGTGGCCGCCAAGGAGAGCATGCGCCCGCTCGCGCCGCCGCGCTCGACGAGGAAACGCACGACCTCGCGGGCATACGTCTGCGCCGACGCCGATCCCATGAAGCTGAGCTTCTCGAAATACACATCGTCCTCGAGGCCGTCGTCGTCGACGTGATCTTCCCAGCCCGGGGCGAGCGCGGCCCCCGATTGCTGCATGGCGAGGAGGAAGCGGTCGATGGGGAGGTAGCCCCGGGCGTCGGGGGTATCGACGCGCTCGCCGGCGTCGACGAGCAGCGCGCAGGCCGCGAGGATGCCGGGCAAGAGCTTCTCGAATCCCTTGGCTTGCTTGGCCGCGCCTTCGCCCACCTCGGGCGTGACGACTTGATCGAGCAGCGTCCCGAGCAGGTCGGCGTCGGGCTTGCGGGAGGCCAAAAGCGGGCGCAGGCAGGCGACGAGCCGGTCTGCGCCGTGATGCAGGCGCTTGACCACGAGGTGCGCCGCGGTCCCGTCCCAGCTCTCGACAGTCGGATCGACACCCGCGCGCAGCAGGTCTTCGATCAGGAGCGGGTAGTGCGCTGCCGCCGCCGCGTGCAGGAAGGTGCCGCCGTCGCCGACGACGCCGAAGATGCCTTTGCCGAAGCGGAACGAGATGCCGACGCGCGCGACGAGGTCCCGGGTCCGTTCGATCGCCGCGGCCTCGTCCTCGGGATTCCATAACGTGAAGAAGCTGTTCGCGTTCCCTTGGGCCAAGGGAACCTCGCGCTCGAAGAGCCTCTCGATGAGCGCGTGCAGATCCGTTCGGCGTTGCGCGTTCGCGTTTTCGCTCGGCGCCGCGCGGCGGAGGGCTTCGTAGAGGGGCCCGCAGTGGTAGCTGCTCTCGTCCCGGTCGAGGTGGATGCCGGCGTCCGCGACGATCCGCGCTTCGGCGAAGCGGCTCGCGACGATCAGGTCGATGAGCAGCGAGTTCTTGGGGCTCTTTTTCTCGAAGGCGGCCGCCGTCTTCTTGACGTTCTGCGCGGTGATCGTCGTCATGGCGGTGCGGTAGCTCGCGCGTACCGTCCACGCCATCCGAAACCGGTGAGCGTGCGCGCCGTCAGTCCGGCGTGTGCGCCTTGAGGGGAAAGTTCTCGCGCCACGGCCTCGCCTCGTCGACGACCCGCGCGATCGAGGGACGCGCGAGCAGACGCGCGCGATAGTCCCGGAGCGCGGTGTGCGACGCCGGGATCGGGTGCCCCCAGTGGGCGTAAAAGAGCGCCGGGGCCGCCGCACAGTCGGCGAGGCCAAAGGCGTCGTTCGCCGCCCACGTGCGGCCTTCCATCCAGCGGTTCAGCCACGCATAACTCTTGTCGAGCGTCGCCTTCGCCTCGGCGTCCACGTACGGATCCCGCTTGTCCTCCTCGCGCAAGGCATTGAGGACCCTCCGTGTCAGCGGCGCCGAGACGTAGTCGTCGAACACGCCGTCCATCTGCCGCGCCTCGATGGCGGCGCGTGGATCCGCCGGCACCATGGGCGGCGCCTCGCCGTGATGAAGGTCGAGATACTCGATGATGGCGGCCGATTCGATCACGGTGCGATCGCCGTCCACCAGGACGGGGAACTGGCCCGTGGGGGCGAGGCGACGAACGGCTTCGACGTTCTCCGGGTGTTCGGCGTCGACCATCAAAAAGGCAAAAGGTACGTTGCGTTCATACAGAGCAATGAGCGCCTTCCAATAAAATGCGGCGAAGGGGTGACCATACACTCGTACCATCGACATGGATCTCCCGGCGACAAACGGAATGTCTGCCTCTTCGGCGCGTAGCATGCTTCCCCCGCCGCGGCCAACGGGAGGCTTTCGTGTGCGGAGAGCCCGACGCGCGCGCGTCCCTCCGGGATCACTTCGGGCGTGCGCGCCGCCGGCCGGCAACGCAGCTCGTCCGCGCCTTCGGGACCCGCGCAGGAGACCTCCCGGCAGCCGTGAACGAGCAAGGAGGCGCGCGGGGATGCGGAGAAACGCGCCTCCACGAGAGCGGAAGGGGCGCGGAACCGCCGGCGGGAGCGGTACGCGAAGGAGGAAGCGCCGCGGAAGCCAAGGGCGAGGGGTTTTGCGCGTGGGGAACGAGGGCGGAAGCGGCGGGAGGGGCGTTGCGCGATGTCGGAACCGCCGGTTCTGCAAAAAGGAGGGCCGTTGCGAGAATGCGGAAACGTCGCGGCGGCGGAGCGGGGAGCGTTGCGAGATGTCGGAACGGTCGCGCTTGCGCCGCGCGGAGAGGTCCACGTGTGCGGAGGAGGCGTGTCGGCGGCGGGGAGGGTGGTTGCAAGAAGGTGGAACGCGAAAACAAGGACGGGGCGGGGGGTTCCGAGGGGGCGGAGGTGGGGGCGCCGCACTTGCCCGCACGGGAACCGGCGGGTAGCCTCCGCGACGAGGAGAACCCGATGCGCTTCCACGTCGAGAACCTGGGGCCGCTGCGCGAGGCCGAGATCGACCTCGGGAAGGACCTCATCGTCCTGACCGGGCCGAACAACACCGGCAAGACGTACCTCGCGTGGAGCGTGTACGGGCTGCATCGTCTCCGGAGGGACAAGCGGACGGCTTTCCTCGAGGACCCGGCCCTCGAAGCGTTCGTGAACTCGGACCGAGGAGAGATCGATCTCGCCGCCACACGGCCAGATTGGGATGCCATCCTGAGCCGAATCGCACGAACGTGCGCATCGACGCTCCCTCGCGTCTTTGCCTCCGCCCCCGAGCCCTTCGAACAAGCGAAGGTGTCTCTGTTCGGGCAGGAGGAGCTCGGAGGAAGGTCGGCCGAGCGAGCGACCTTGGATCTGCGCGAGACGCTCGCGCGCTTCGTAGGTCCCGACGATGACGAGCTGGTCACGCAAGCCGCGCGGCAAGTCGTCTTCGTGTCGTCGCTGTGGGAGTGGCTCTTTCCCCGTTGCATCCTATTTCCCGCCGAGCGGATCGCCGTGAACATGTTCGCCAAGGAGCTCGCGCTCAACCGGACGGAGCTCGTGAGCGAGCTGCTGGAGATCGACGCGGGCACGAACCCCGCCGACGTGCTCCAGCGGCGCGCAGGCCGGTATGCCTGGCCCATCCGAGACAGCCTCCAGGTGGCGAATGATCTGGCCAACATCGCTAAGGACAAGAGCTCCTTCGCCGACCTGGCCGACGACCTCGAACGCGCCGTCCTCGGAGGCAAGGTGACCGTCTCCGACCTCGGCGAGCTCTCCTTTGCGCACGATGGCGCCGGGGATCGCCCGCTGCCCGTCCACCTCACGGCCTCCGTCGTGAAGTCCCTGGCGAGCCTCGTCTTTTACTTCCGCCACATGGCGAAGCCGGGCGACTTTCTCATCATCGACGAGCCCGAGCTGAACCTCCACCCCGACAACCAGCGCAAGATCGCCCGCGTCCTCGCCAAGGCGGTGAACCGCGGGTTCAAGATCATGATGAGCACCCACAGCGACTACGTGCTGCGAGAGCTCAACCACCTCGTCATGCTCTCCGACCCCAAGGAGAGCGTCGCCCAGGTCATCGACGAGCTCGGCTACGACCGCGCCTCGATCCTCCCGCCGGAAAAGCTCGGGGTGTACCTGTTCAAGGAACAAACTGCGCAACTGGTTCCCGTTTCTGTCGATGGATTCCAAGTGGAGACCATCGAACACGAAATCGCCGCCCTCAACGCCGACGCCCAAGCCATCTACGCCGCGCGCTTCGGTTGAGCCATGGCCCTGTCGCCGCTCCTCCAGGCCCTCTGTGACGTGGTGCGCCCGGAGTTCGGGACCGTCCCTGCCGTCATCCGGCTCGAAGAAGCCGATCCAGGCAGCGCGTGCCCGCCCGTGGTGATCAAAAAACGCGGCCCGGCGCTGGTGCTCAAGCTGGATGTGCCGCTGGCGCGGATCCCTCTGCTCCGAAGCGACGCCGAGGGGCTCACGAGCGCCTGCGACTACCTGGTCTTCTACCAGCCCGACGACGAGCGCACGCCGACGGTGTACGTCTTCTTGTGCGAGCTGAAGACGAGCCACAGCGGCGGCGCGCGGCAGCAGATCGAGAACGGCAAGATGCTCGCCGAGTACCTCGTATCAATGGCCGTTCATCACCGGCTGAACCAGGCGCCGCCGCGCTTGCAGTACCGCGGGATCATCTTCCGCGGCAGGGGCGTGGCCGAGCCGCGAGGCGGGCAGATGCGCGCGGTCTGCCCTTACAGGCAGCACCCCATCTGGCGGGACCTCGGCATGGCGACGCTCCCGGCCGTGCCCGAGCGCGACATCTCCTATTTCTGCACGGGCATCCTCCCCGTTTGACCGCCGCCCCCCGCGCGGGGCCGTCGCCGCTTCGTTTCCGGCTGAAACGTTCCATGATACAGGTGTCTCCTTTCTTGCCGGAGACACCACGTATGCCTACAAAGCTTCGACCCCTGCTCGCCCTCGTGGCCTCCCTCTCGGCGGTCCTCACAGCCGAGGTCGCGGCCGCGCAAACATCGGCCGAACCCGAGGGGCGGCCCGTGCACAGCGGCTTCGCGCTCCAGACGAGCCTCGTCAGCACGCCCCTCATGGTCGGGAACGACTTCTCCGGGTTCCCGTCCTTCGAGGGCGGGCTCGCCTTCGGCTACAAGTACGATCGATTCGTCTTCGGCATCGGCTTCGACTTCTCGAACTGGAGCGAAGCCGAAGACTTCCGGGTGACGGATCCCAACACCGGCAACGAGGTCCTCGGCGAGCGGACGACAACCTCGTATTCATTCATCGTGGCGCCCGAACTCCAGGTGGCCCTCGCAAGATCCGCCGACCGTCGAGCCGAGCTCTTCGGCGCAGTGTCCATAGGCCTCGGGACCTGGGATTCGGTGACGACCGTCGACCCCGACATCAATCCACAGCCAGTCCCCCTCGATGACGTGTTGCGCCTTCGTGTACGGTGGCGCGTAGCGCCAGGCGTGCGCTACTGGGTCCATCCGCACGTGGCCATGAGTCTCGTCACAGGCATCTCCGGCAACTACAGGATCCTCGACCCAGACAGCAGCACCGACAACGGCGAGACCCTCGGACTCACGGCGCTGTACACGCAGATCGGGTTGCTCGGCGTTTTCTGAGGGGGCGCGGAGCTGGGGCTTTGCCCCAGGCCCCAGGAGGGGGCTGTCCGCCCCCTCCACCCCGGACCAGCGAGGCGCTGGACCCAGGGTCGATGAACTGCGCGATGCGCAGTTCATCGAACAGCCAGGGTCAAGGCCGGCGACGACCCTGTCAGCCAAGGCCGCGGCGCTGACGTTTCAACGGGCAGCGTACGCGTCGCCGGCTTGAAACCCACCTTCATGGTCTTGCCACCGGCTCGTTGGAAGAACTGCGCATTGCGCAGTTCTTCCACTTCGGTCCAGGCCGTGCCTGGTCCGGGTCGAGGGGCGGACAGCCCCCGCGGGGTCCGGGGCAGCGCCCCGGCGCAACGGTTTCCCGATGCTAGCCCTGCTTGGTTGCGGTCACGAGGGGGCGGTCTTCGTCTGGGTCGAGGTCTGGGAGTTCCCATCGAGAGACTTCGGGGTCGAACCCGGCTTCGCGCATGGCGGTGAGCATGTCGTCGAGGTGGTAGAGGCCGACGCGGTGGGTGTCGGTCTCCACGGTGATGCGGTTTCCTTCGCGGATGTGGAAGACGAAGGTGCTCTCGAACCAGGTGTCGGTCTCGTCGGGGTCGTGATCGATGTACATCGTGGAGACGGTGCGATCGCCCTGGGTGTATGAGGAGCAGGTGGTGCGGTTTTGCTCGAAGCAGGAGCGGATTTCCTCGGGGAGTGTGACCATCACGCCGCCGGGTCGGAGGTGGGCTGCGGCGGTGCGGTAGGCGGCGAGGAGATCTTCGAGGGAGGTCATGTAGGCGGAGGCGTCGTGCAGGAGGACGGCGTCGAAGGTGCGGCCGAGGCGCACGTCGCGGATGTCGCCGGGGAGGTATTCGACGTCGGGGTTCAGCCGTGCTGCGTGGGCGCGCATGGGTGCGCTGAGGTCGACGCCTGTGACGCGGTAGGGTTGCTTCAGGTGGACGTCGATCGAGCCGCCGCCGGAGCCGAGGTGGAGGATGTGGGCGCCGTCGGGGACGCCTTTTTGCTGGAATCGGCGCCGGAAGGTGACGACCTCTTCGGGGTATTCCTCGGGCGGGCTGACGAAGGGCCAGACCCACGCGAGGTCGTCGTAGAGGCGGGGGGAGGACATGGCGGGACATCGTCGCGCGGGAGGGGGCGGGAGGGCTATCCAAAAAGCGTGGCGGTTGTGTTTGGGGGAGGGGGGCGTCAGAAGTGGACGACGCCGTAGTAACATCGCACTTCGTGCCCTCGCTCGTATTCCGTGTACGGCGGGACCCAGAAGTCCATGGAAGTTTTTCCCTCGCGCACCGTGACGCCCTCCTTGGTCCAGATGCGCGCCACCATTGTGAAGGGGACGCCGAGACGCGGTTGATGCCCGGGGTAAACCTGGAATGCCACGAACTTGCCGCCCTCGTCCTCGAAGCAGCCGCTTGGAGCGTGCGTGAGCTGCCCCAGCTCGTAACACGCGGATTGCGGCGCGGCTGTGACCGTGCATTGCCCTTGGGACGAGGTGACCGAGACGCAGGGCTTGCCATCGAGGAGCAAATCGAAGCGCTCGGGGAGTGGAGACGGGAAATAGACCGCCATGTTATCGTGGTTGCACGAGTCGTCCGGCGCGTAGGCACGGGCGTGATGGGGCGAGAGGAGCGCGAGGGCGGCGGCGGAAAGCGAGACGAGCACGAGCGCGCGCGGGGACATGTCGAGGGCGATTGCAAGGATGAGGCCGAACGGGACTGCGCGCGCAGGAAGCGTCGTGGGGACGTGGGAGATTTTTGGATGTACGGGTGGGGCTCGGGCGTATCGTGCGGGTGGTGATGACGCTCCCGGTCGGGCCTTTCCTCGCGGCGGTGGGGCTTTTGCTCCTTTCCTGCACGCGCGGGGACGCGCCCGCTTCGACGACCGGGGATGCCCCGGTGGCCCCGCCGAGCAGTCCTCCTGCGGCCGTCGTGGCGCCGGCGCCGACGCCCGCGCCTTCGCCGAGCGCCGATCCTCCGGGCGTGGACGCGGATGCGACGGAAACTGGATACTGCGACCCTGAAAAACCTCCGCCGATTCCCTCGCCCGATCTTCGGCTTTATGCGGTCTGGCGGACGTTCCCCGTGGACCTCGGGGCGCACGGCGGCGCGGGCAAGCTGCGCGTGCTCGAGGATGCGCGCGTCACGCGGCCCGGGGCGGCGCGCGCTGGCACGCATCCGTCGCTGCCGCCTTGTGATTTGCTCCCGAGCCGGGTGGAGCTGATCGACGAGAAGGGCGCGACGGTGCAAGTCGAGCGCTTCTCGCCGGAGCTCGACGTCGAGCTGCGAACGATGGGGCCGGGGGCGTTCCTGATCGAGATGATCGAGCGGATTCGTTGCCTCGCGAGCTGCTGGTGCGGCGATTCGCATGCGTTCTGGCGTATCCAGGGCGGGCGCCTCGTGCCGCACGAGGGCCGCGTGGTGGAGCGGCGGCCCGCGGCGGGGACGCCCGGCGTTGGCGCGATCCTGAAGGTCAAACCGGTCACGCACGGTTGCTACGAGGGTTCGAGCTTCGAGACGCAGGCGGGCCGTCCTCCGGCGCTGGTCGTGAACCGCCGGGCCATGGGCACGTTCGTCACGGCGGCGGAGCGGCATTGGTTCGAGGACGGGGAATGGAAGGCGAGCATCGTCGAATGGAAGTAGCGGGCGGTTGACGCT
Organism: Polyangium sorediatum; assembly: GCF_029946465.1. Taxonomy (NCBI): domain Bacteria; kingdom Pseudomonadati; phylum Myxococcota; order Polyangiales; family Polyangiaceae; genus Polyangium; species Polyangium sorediatum. Next base: position 23,374 of record NZ_JARZHI010000063.1, on the reverse strand, counting down.
GGCCGGCCGGGCCCCAGGAAACCCGAGGGGAGGTGGCCGATGCGCGTGCGTCCGTGGGCGGGGGTGCTGGCCTGGGTGATGGGGGCGATGGTCGTCGGCGCGGGCGGCGAGGCGCGCGCGGAGGATGTGGAGGACGGGGGCGAGGAGAGCGCGGCGGTGGACGAGGCGTCGGAGGCGCTTTTCACGCAGGGGATTTGCGAGCTTTGCAGGCGGACGTGTGCGCGGGGGAGGTGTTTGCCCATTTGCGCGCGGATCCGGTGCGCGCCGCCGGGGTGGCGGGACCGGAGGGTTCCGCCGTGGCGGGGGCGGGAGGGGCTTCGGCCGGGGGGGCGGGGGCTGGGGGGGCGCTGAGGCGCACTTTCCCTTCCGCCTCCCTTGCGCTACGCCTCCCGCCCATGTCCTCCCTGCTCGCGCCCTGGACCCGCCCGCGTGATCCTTCGGAAAGACCCCTGCTCGCCGTGGGCACCATGAACTTCGGCAAGCGCACGCCCGAGGCCGAGAGCATCCGGCTCGTGCATCACGCGCTCGATCGCGGGCTCACGCTCTTCGATACGGCCAACGCCTACGTCGACGGGAACGCCGAGCGGATCCTGGGCAAGGCGCTCGCCGATCGGCGCGACAAGGCGCTCGTCGCGACCAAGGTCGGGTTCGGGCGGATCGCCGGCAAGCCCGAGGGGCTCTCGCGGGCCCGCGTGCTCGCTGCGATCGACGAGAGCCTCGGGCGGCTCGGGATGGAGTTCGTCGACGTGTATTACCTCCACGTGCCGGACTACGGGACGCCCCTCGCGGAGACGCTCGATGCCGTGCAGACGCTGCTCGCGTCGGGGAAGATCCGAGCGTGGGCCGTGTCGAATTACGCGTCGTGGCAGGTGCTCGAAATGTTCCACCTCGCCGACCAGCGCGGGATGCCGAGGCCCGTGATGTCGCAGGTGCTTTACAACGTGCTCATCCGGCAGCTCGATATCGAGTATTTCCGGTTCGCGCGGAAGTACAAGCTGCACTCGACCGTGTACAATCCGCTCGCGGGAGGGCTGCTTTCGGGCAAGCACGCGCCTTCCGCCGAGCCGCCGAAGGGGTCGCGGTTCGAGAAGAATCCGCTGTATCAGCGCCGGTACTGGACCGCTCGGTTCTTCGAGCTCGTCTCCGCCTACCGCGAGGTCGCCGAGAGCCAGGGGATGACGCTCGTGGAGCTCGCTTATGCCTACCTCGTGGGGACGAGGGGCGTGGATTCGATCCTCGTCGGGCCCGGGTCGATCGAGCACCTCGACGCCGCGATCGACGCCTGCGCGAAGGTGCTGCCCGACGAGGCGTGGGAAAGGATCGACGTGCTCTATCGCGATTTCCAGGGGACCAACGCGAGTTACGCGCGATGAAGTTCCTCGCGCCGGAGGCCTCGGCCGTCGAGGTGGAGGCGGCCCTCGCCGAGCTCGCGACGTCCGGGTTCGCGCGGCTTGGGCGTGTGCTTTCGGACGAGGGGATCGCCACGCTCGCCGCCCGCGCGGATGACCTCATGCTGGGGCGCGTGGTGCACGAAGGGCTGTTTTTCCAGCACGACGCGGAGAGCGGGCGGTACGAGGATCTCGAGCACCGAAAAGGGTGGGTCGGGCCCTCGATCCATTATCGGAAGCTCGAAAAGCTGGAGAAGGATCCCGTCTTTCGAGCGTTCCTCGGCAATCCGCTCTTCGAGCGGATCACGCGGGCCCTGACGGACGGGTCCGTGACGTTGTACCGCGCGGTCCTGTTCAACAAGGCGGCGCGGGCGGGGACGGCGCTGCCCTGGCACCAGGACGGAGGGAGTTTTTGGGGGCTCGATCGGGCGCCGCTCGTGCAGATCTGGACGGCGCTCGACGACGCGCCGGCCGAGGCCGGGTGCGTGGAGATCGTGCCGAAATCGCATCAAGGCGGGCTCGCGACGCCGCTCGGCGGGGTGATCCCGGCGGAGGTGACGCGCGCGGCCGAGGCCGAGGCGCGCTCCGTGCTCGCGCCCGCGCGCGCCGGGGATGCGATGCTCATCCACAACGAGGTGTGGCACCGGTCGGGGACGAACACGACGGACAAGCCGCGGCGCGCCGTGACCGTGTGTTATCTGCGCGGCGAGACGCGGTGCATGCGCACGCGGAGGGCGCCGCGGACGTTCGAAACGATCTTCGAGGGCCGTCAGCCGAAGGCGTGACGGTTCATGCCGGCCCAGCGGAAGGCGTCGTCGGGGGAGCCGAAGACACGGCCGAATTTCGGCGCGTGCGCCTTGAGCAAGCTCGAGATGCTCATCATCTGCAGGGCGTTGTCCGCGGCGACCACCGCGATCCGCCGCGAGGCCGCTTCGAGCGTGGTGAACATCTCGCCGAGCGCGGCCTGCGTGACGGGGCCCCAGGAGAGCGTCGCCTCGCGGAGGTCCATGACGGCGCCGCGGACGCGCAGGGCGGGCTCGCGGGCGACGCGCTGGAACATCCCGACCATCTCACGCGCATACGCCGCGCCGACGTCGCGGCTCACGTCGGGCCGGCGCCAGACGCGGCACGTGGCCACCCCGTCTCCGAGGGTCATGCTGTAATTGCCGCCCTCCGCGTACACCTCTCGCACGTCTGCCGATGACACGCCTCAAAGCAAAGGGGATTTCCAGGGGTTGTCAAGGACGGAGCAGGCAACGGCCGCCCGACCAGGACCCGCCCGCATCGCCGCAGATCTGCGCCTGCGTGCGCGCCTCGCGCCACCACAGGATCTCGTCCATCGCGCCGGCGAAGGGGAAGACGCCCTGCTCCCGGCGCCCGATGAAGAGGTCGGACCGGAGCGGGCCGAGGAAGCCGCCTGGGCCCGTGCTGGTGAGGGCGCCGTTGATGTAGAGCGTGAGGGTGCGGCCATCGTTGACGTAGGCGATGTGGGTCCACGGGCCCGCCGGGATCACGCCGCAAGCGCTGGTGAGGTTCGTGGAATTCTGGACGTCCTTGCGCGAGAAGATGAGCTGCATGTTGCCGCAGCTCGTGTTCATGAGGACGTTGTCGTCCATGTTGCCGGTCCCGCGGCTGACGGTCGATCCGACGCCGCCGAACCCGGGGGGGATGCGGACCCAGAGCTCGAGGGTCGCGGCGGTCGTGAAGTCGAGGCACGGGGACGAAGGGACGCGGACATGGCCGCCGGAAAACGAGAGCCCTTGTCCCACGCGCCCGGGGGCGCCGCGAACGAGGCCCGAGCTCGTCGCTTCGCCGTGATGGCCATAGCCGGAGCTGTCGAGGACGGGGCCCTCGGTCTCCTCGAAGCGATACCAGGCGGCAAGTCCTGGCAGCGCAGGGGAGGCGGTGCAATCGGCCGCGGCGATTTGCTTGGTGCTCGACTCCGGAGGCGGAGGCGCCTCGTCCCCGGCGATTTCGAGCGTCGTCGGGGAGGCCCCGTGCGAGGGGGTGGACGCGGGCGCCGCCGGCGGCGGGAGAGGCGTAGCGCATCCGAGGAGTGGGACGCCGAGGAGCAGGCGCGGAAGGAAGCGGGGCGCGAGGGACATCGGGGGCGAGCTTCCTTCGAGGATGCGACGGAGGTCAAGCTGCGGCGATGGAAATCGGGGAAGCACTGCCGCATCATGGAGGCATGCATCGCGCGATTCTCTTGCTTGTGGGGTGTTTGCTGATGGGGGGCTGCGGCAGCGAGGTCGTGGAGGGCGGAGGCGGAAGCGGGAGCGGAGGCGGCGGCGGAAGCGGGAGCGGCGACGGCGGCGGCGGCGGCGGCGGAAGTGGCGGAAGCGGCGGCGAGATGTGCGTGCCGGGGCCGGACGAGCCTTCGCCCGTTCAGCCGAGCTGCGCGGACATCGCGGGGCTCGAGCTCCGGGAGGTCACCGTGAAGGACGGCAGCTTGAAGGCGGGCGAGAGCACCGTGATCTCGGCGAATCTCGTCGAGACCACCGGCAAGGGTTTTTACGGATATCCCGGTGTGGTCTTCACCAGCCCGGACCCGGGCGTCGAGGTGGGTGAGCCATTCTGGTTGTATGGCATCTCCGCCTGCGACACGGTGCCCGTGCAGGGCCACGTGAACATCGCGAGTGACGTCGCTCCAGGGACCCTCGTGACGGTCGTGGCGCAGGTGGGCATCTTGCACGAGGATTGCCCCCATGCGTACAAGGTCCCGATGCCGATCGAGGTGCAGTGATGTCGCGGTCCTCGCCGGGGATTGCGATCATGATCTCCGTGATCGGCTGCATTCTCCTCGTATTGCCGTGGGTACTCCGGGGCCAGGCGCAGACGCGGGCGGAGCGGCTCGCGCGTATGCGTACGTTCTCCGAGGCGACGTGCACGCTGAAGGACATCGTCTGGGGAGATCCGAATCCGAAGTCCGGGAAGACGCGGTTCTCGGTCGACTATCAGGTGCACGTCCCGGGACAGGCAGGGACGTTCATCGCGAGCGGGTTCTCCTGGGAAGGGGCCGAAGTCGCCAACGCCGACGCGGCGTGGAGGAAGCACGAGCTTTTGCCCGGCAAGCGGGTGCCGTGCTGGTACAATCCAGCCGATCCGACGGACGCATTGCTCGTCCAAGCACGTGCAGAGCGCCCGCCCTCGGTGAGCCTCGGGCTTTGGCTGGGGCTCTCGGCCGTGGGGATCCTGTTCGTCGGGGCAGGGATCGGGACATTGCGCACGAAAAAACGCGGCGCGGGCGACGATTGAGAGGGGGTTCTCAGCCTCCGGCGGGGCCTGCTGGGGCTAGCTCGCTCGCGCGCGCGGGCAAGTGTGTATCCGGAACCGCCGTGCCGGGGCGCTGCCCCGGGCCCCGCGGGGGCTATCCGCCCCTCGACCCGGACCAGGGCCAGCCCTGGACCTCTGGGCATCGACTGCGCTTCGCGCAGTCGATGCGGGGAAATTGTTTGTAGCTGTCCGCCCCCCTTTGCAGGGCCAGCCCTGGACCTCAGGGGGAAGAACTACGCGATGCGCAGTTCTTCCCACAGGCCGGTGGGGCCGCGTTGCCGGTTGAAAGGTCAGCGCTGCCGTCTTGGCTGGCAGGGCCCAGGGCGAACGCCGGAAGCTTGTACAGCGTCGATGAGGACACGTGCAGGTCCCGATCGCGAGTGTTCGGTTAGACGGGCGAGATCCACCACTTCTGGTTGTTACCACCGAGCCAATGATGTTGCTGGATCACCGCCCCATTTTCTATGCCCCCCCCATGAACATCCAGCACCTTCCCGCTGTGCTTCGCGACGATCCGAACGCAACCCTCACCCACCGGATCCAGACGGAACCACTGGTTGTAGCCTCCGGTCGATTGGTACTGGATGATCGGGACCTCGGAGTTGTGAGAGCTACCCGGGACGTCCAGAACCTTCCCGCTATGCACCGCAACGATCTGGAAATACCTCCAGCCCTTCCACTCCAGGCGGAACTGCTGGTGCGGGGGCGGGGTGTTGTCGCAGAACCATTGAAGGACCCGAGCGCCGTTCGCGGTGTCCTCGTTCTCGATGGAGATGGCCTTTTGGCCATTCCGTGATCGGATCCCCACGGGCCTCCCCGTGGGGATTGTCTTGAACCTGAGGTAGAGATCCTGGATCCCCATGCCGCGTTCGGTTTCGCCATCGAAGCGGAAGGAGAGCTCTCGGTTGTCGAGCCCCAGGAGGGCGGCCCTGTCCCAGCCGAAGCGGAGACCTTGCACGAAATCGTCCTCGTTGTTGAAGAGGTCCAATAGCTCTGCCACGAGGCTGAAGGTGATGTAGAGGAGAGCAGCCCAGTCCTCGGCTTTGCTCTCCGGATCGCCCTCAAGCTCCTGGCAAGCCCTCAGGCAATGGTCGGCCGCCTTGCGCAGGTACTCCGACGTATTGCCGAAGATCGTTCCGGCATCTTTTTCCCAGCAATCGATGGTGAGGGCGAGCGAGTCGCCCACCCGTCCGATGAAGGCACAATCGCTGGGGTCGAAGCGCTCGTCCCAGTCCCCGTCGTCGCAGCTCCCGAACTCCCTGGACGTGAACGTCCATGTGTCTTCGTCGCTCCCGCCGCTGAAGCACCAGAAGATCTCGTCGGAAGGTCCCAAAGCGGTATCGCCCGACCTCTTGATGGTCCGCATCTTGAACGGCTGGATGATGAAGACCTCGCCCGCGGCGAGCGCCTCGCCTGAGCCCTCGGCGGACGTCGGAGCGGGCTCCGGCTGCGGCGCGCTGCTCGTGAAGTAGACGAAGCTCGAGCCGTACTCTTGCGCGGCGGCGAGGAACGCCTCGTCCCTCTGATCGAGCTCCTGGTCCGGCCCCAGCTTGGCGATGTCCACGACGCGCACGTTCGCCTGGGCCTTCACCGCTTCGACCTGCGCGGGCAGAGCGTCGGCGAGGTCCCTCATGGTGAAGGGTTGGTCGATCGGCCGATCGGCGATCACGTCGGGCAAGATCTCCCTCGCGCGGGCGCCCTTGGTCTCGCGGTACGCCTTGCCCCACGCCTTGATCTCCTCCTGGCTGATCCCTTTCTCGAGGGCATCGACGAGGGTTCGCTCGAGATCGCTGAGCTCGTGGCCCGCCTCGAGGCGCGCCGCGGCATGAAGGGCCGCCCCGAAGAGGGGGTTCGCCGCGCGGTTCTTCTGCATCCTCCGCGCACCAAGGGAGCCTTCGCGCGCGCCCGACAGCTTCTCGCGAAGCTTGTTCGCGCGCTCGGTCGCTTTCTTGCTCAAAGGCCGCTCTTTTTTCGTCGTCTCGGTCATGAGGTACCTCCGGTGCAGGGTGAGGGAAGCGTTCGGGGAGCCCTCTCTGGCTCCGCGCGGCAGACCGTAGCCGGAAGCGGGCGCGTCCCGGTATGGGACCTTGGTCCCATGCTCCCTTCGCCCGAGGGGTTTCTCAGCCCCCGGAAGCTGCCCGCAGCCCCTCCGGGGGGGTTTTTCAGCCCTCCGGCGCCTGCTCCCGGGCCGGGGAGGGGGTTGGGGAGCCCCGAGACGCCCGTCGACGGCCTGCCCGGGGGGGTTTTTCAGCCTCCGGCGGGTCCTTCCGGGGTCGGATTGAATGTTCGTCTGCAATCCACGTCAGGGAACGACGTGAGCACGAACGTTTGCCTGTTGTCCGTCGGCCTCGCAGTTTTGCTTCTTGGCTGCACGTCACCACGTTCCGCCGACGACGCGACGACCGCGGTCCTGTCGTCGCCCCCTGTGCACATGTGCTTCGTGGATGAAAAAGGGGCGCCGCTCGTGGGAGCCCGCGTGACGTCCGAAGCCCTGCACGCCGTCCCGGGTTCCGTCTACAAATGGGAATCAGCCATGCCCACCGGACCTGCTCTCCCTGAGGTCACCACCGGGCTCGACGGATGTGGTGACATCCGATGGCTGTCGCAGCTCGACGCCGGTCCGACCTGGAGTCAGCTCGTCGTGAGGCCCGCGGATCAGGGGGCCGATGGATGGGGAGCCATCTGCTCGCGGCCACGGTCGCCTGCACCTCACCAGGGCGAGGGCGAGGAAGGCAAATCCCTTCGCTGGCAGGTCGCGCCGCAGCGTTGTGTTTTGGTGTCCGTGCTCGAATGAGCTTTCGGTTTCAATGAAAACATTCGCCCGCGCCGCGGTAGGTGAGCGCGCGGGATTCGACGTGGTCGCCGCGGACGAGGAGGTAGTCGCGGAAAAACGTGGCGAGCTCGCCGGCCTTGGCGTGGCGGAAGAAGACGGGATCACCCGGGGCGAGGTGTACGTGGAGCGGGACGGCGAGCGGGGTCTGGACTTCGCCGGCGCCTTCGAGGTCGAGCAAGCGGAGGCCTTCGGGGAGGTAGGGCATCGGGAGGCGATCCGGGCCGGCGGCGCCCGAGGCGATGAGGCCGCCGCCCTGGCACGTGACGAAGCCGGGCGCCGGCCGGCGCGTAACCTGGAGGGCGAAGAAGGCGGCCGGCGCGGGGCGGAAATCGTCGTAATGGTCGAAGAGGTGGCTGCCGAGGAAGGCGGAGCCGACGGTGATTTCGGTGAGGGAAGGGTCGCGGAGCGAGGAGGCGACGCTGCCGGTGCCGCCGCCATTGAAGAGGGGTAGGGGGAGGCGGCGGCGCTCGAATTCGGTGGTGATTTCGTGCCGGAGCGTGGTGACGGCGGCGCAGGCGATTCGCTTGAAGGCGCGCTTGGCGCGGGGCGGGAGGGGGCCGAGCGGGGTTTGGTCGGGCGTGCCGGCGATGTGCGCTTCGTAGCCGAGGAGGCCGGCGAATTCGAGGTGAGGCGAGGAAGCGACACGCGCGGCGAGATCGGCGACGCCGCGGGCCTCGTGGAGCGGGCTGCGGCGGACGCCGAGGTGTACGCGGCCGCCGAGGCGGCGGAGGGAGACGTCGATGTCGACGACGACAGGGATACGCACGCCGTACGTCGCGGCCGCGGCTTCGAGGAGGTCGAGGTGGATGGGCTCCTCGACGGCAATCGAGACGCGTTTGCCTTCGTGGTTCGCCTCGGCGAGGAGGCGCGCGTCGGACGCCTGGGCCGTGGGGTAGGCGACGAGGATGTCGTCGAAGCCCTGCGCCGTGAGGAAACGCGCCTCGGCGGGGGCATACGCCATGAGGCCGCGGAACGAGGGGCCGCCGCGGTTCAGCATGTGCCGGAGGAGATCGACCGAGCGAACGGATTTCGTGCCGATGCGGAGGGTTTTTCCGCTGCCGCAGACGAGCGAGGCGACGGCGTCGACATTCGCGTCGACGGCGCCCATGTCCACGAGGGCGACGGGCAACGCCTCGCCGGCGAGGGCTTTCCGGTAACGGTCGTAGCGGTGCTGGCGGGTTTCCATGGCGTCAATCACGAGCCGCGCTCACGGGGAGCGACGCGTGGAAAGACGCGTGGGCGGGCGAACGCGCGCGCGGCATGAAGGCCACTTTCGCCGCGGCCCGCGCGCGTGTCCAGGCTTTCGAGGGGCGCGGTTCAGCGCGTCAGGGAGGGATGGCGGAAGCGGCGCGGGGGTTCGTCGGCGCCGAGAGGACCACGGCCGCGAGGGCGAGGCGCCGGGCCCGAGCGGGGAGCGGTCTCGCCGTGGAACTCGGGCATGGGCCGGATGCGGACCCGCGGGTCCCGCTCGTCCGGGCGGGCCGCGGAGCGGGCGAAGTCCGAGGCGACGGGCGTCGCGACCTCGACGCTCGACGAGAAGTCGCCGACGTGGATCGCGCCGACCTGATCGCTGCGAATGCCGCCGCGCCGGCACACGAGCGCGAGGAGGCGGCGCGGATCGGCGCCGTGGCGGCCGCCCCAGCTCACCTGGAACGGGACGAAGGAGCCCGCGTTCGGCGCGTTTCGCTGGGCACGAGGCTCCGGCGGGCGGCGCGGGAGCGGCTCGTGCGGGACGAGCGGGGTGACGGGCAGCGGCGCCGAGGGGCCGGTGTGGCGGGAGCGCGCGAGCAGCGTCGTGACGAGCGCGGTCGGATCCATGTCGGCGAGCAAGGACGCGGCGAGGGCCTGGAGCCGCGGATCGGCAGGCTCGGCCGCGGGGGCGCGGAGCTCGGCGGCGAGGCGCGCGTCGGCCTCGCGGAGGACGTCGTCGGGCGAGGGCGCGGGCGACCAGGTGGCGCGGATGCCGGCGCCGCGGAAGAGGCGCGCCACGTAGTCGCGGGCCTGCGGCGGGACGAGCATCACGCTCGTGCCCTTGCGCCCGGCCCGGCCGGTGCGGCCACTGCGATGGGTGAAGGTCTCCGGGTCGCTCGGGGGATCGGCGTGGATGACGCGGTTGACGTCGGGGATGTCGAGCCCGCGCGCGGCGACGTCCGTCGCGACGAGCGTGGTGACGGCGCCGGAGCGGAAGGCCGCGAGGGTGCGGGTGCGCTCGCGCTGCTCGAGCTCGCCGCTCAGGGCGCGCGCGGTAAAACCAGCCTGACCGAGGCGCTCGGCGAGCTCGGAGGCACCCTCGCGGGTGCGGACGAAGACGAGCGCGCGGTCCGTGGGCGCGAGGAGGAGGAGGTTCACGACCGCGGCGTCGCGGTCGTCGGGTTTGACGAGGTGCGCGACGTGCGTGATGTCCTGGTTCGCCTCGCCGAGGCTCGTGCCCTCGACGGCGACGGCGTCCTTCTGGTAGCGGTTCGCGAGGGCCGAGACCTCACGCGAGAACGTGGCCGCGACGAGGTGGGTGCGGCGCGCCTCGGGCATCTTGCCGAGGATGGTCTCGAGCTCCTCACGGAAGCCCATGTCGAGCATCTGATCGGCCTCGTCGAGCACGGCCGCGCAGACGCGCGAGGGGTCGATCGCGCCGCGATCGAGGTGGTCGACGAGCCGTCCGGGCGTGCCCACGACGACGAGCGGGCCCTGCCGGAGGTTGTAGAGCTCCTGCGGAATGCTGGTCCCGCCGGTGACGGCACAAACGCTGGCGCCGAGGGGCCGGAAGAGCCACGAGAGCTCACGGGCGAGCTGGGCGGCGAGCTCGCGCGTCGGAGCGATCACGATCGTGGCCGGCGTGGCGGCGGCGGACGGCGCAGAAGGCGGGGTCGTGCTCGCCCGCTCCGCCACGATGCGCTCGAGGTCGGGGGCGAGGACGAGGCCGATGGCGACGGTCTTGCCCGAGCCGGTCTGCGAGAAGAGGCGCAGGTCGCGCCCCGCGTGGGCCGGGTCGAGGACGGCTTCTTGGATGGGGGTGAGGGACGTGTAGCCGCGGCTCTGGAAGGCAGCCGCGAGAGCAGGCGAAAGGGCGTCGATTTCGGTCATCGGATCGGGGACAAGGAACGGGGGGCCAGAGCTCGGTTCGTCCAAGCAGCGCCCCCCGGGTGTTGCAAAGGGCCGCACCGTAGCAGGTCGGACGACCGATGGCCCGGAGTTTCGTCCCTTGCAAACGGTTTGGAGCGCCGCTCGGGCGAGCGGAGCGGCGTCAAATGCCCGTCACGCCCAAACCCCTGCCGAGAGCGCCCGGCTGCGCGCGGACGTGGCATTCGTGATGCAATCCGCGGCTCTCCCCGTGGGCACGACGCGAGAGGAGGGACCATGCGAGCAATCGTGACGCGAGGACTGTGGACAGGCGCCGCGCTGACGGCGGCGACCGCGACGGCCATGATGAGCTCATCGACGATCGAGCGGGGCGCGCCGTGGGCGGGGCTCAACGCGATGGCGACGGCGGCCCTGCCGACGCGGCGGGTCGGCCTCCGGTTCCAGGGCGACGCCACGCCCCTCGGGTTCCTGCTGCTCACCGGCGGCCTGCTCGGCTGGGGCCTCGCGTACCAAGGGGTGCTCGCGCGGGCCCGTCCCGAGCGGCCCGGAGGCGTGCTCCTCGCCAGCGCGCTCTCGGCCCTCGGCGGATATGCCTTCGACGCGCTGGTGATGCCCGCGCGGCTCGTCCCGAACTTCCGCCGCGCGATGGGCACGGCCGGCACGCTCACCAAGTACCTCGCCCTCGGAGTTGCGAGCTTCTTCGCGGCGCGCCCCGCGCGGCATCGGAGGCTCGCGGGCCGGAAGATCGCCGTGCTCACGGCGGACGGGTTCGAACAGGTCGAGCTCTTCACGCCGGCACGGGCGATCGGCGCCGAGGGCGGCCTGGTCGAGGTGCTGTCGCTCCGGCCCGGGAAGATCGTGGGGATGAACGTCGACGTGCCAGGGCGGCGGGTGCGCGTGCAGCGGACGATCCGGGAGGCGGACCCGGCCGAGTACGACGCGCTCTTCGTGCCGGGCGGCTTCATCGCGCCGGATTTCCTGCGGCAGAGCCAGGAGGTGCGGGAGTTCGTCCGGGCCTTCGACGCGGCGGGCAAGCCCATCGGCGCGATCTGCCACGGGGCGTGGGTGCTCGCGTCGGCGGGGATTCTCCGCGGGCGGCACATCACGTCGTGGCCCGGGATCCGGGACGATCTGGTGAACGCGGGGGCGACCTGGCGCGACGAGGCGGTCGTGCGGGACGGCAACATCATTTCGAGCCGCGGGCCGCAGGATCTGCCGGTGTTCACGAGCGCGCTCGTGGACTTCTTCACCGGGACGAAGCCGACACCCGAGCGGCCGTGGGCGCCGGCCGCGTCATCGCCGCAGCGGAGCGCGCCGCCGGCAATGGCCCTCGCCGGCGCGGCGCACCTGCCGAAGGTGGCCAAGGCGCGCAGCGTCCTCGGCCTGACCGCGGCGTTTGCCGTGGGTCTCGCGGCCCTACCCGTGCTCCGCGCGCTCACGGCCTTCACGAGCCGGCGCTGGTAGGCTGCCGAGGAGCGCCTCCGCGGCCGGTCGTACCACCTCGTCGAGCGCGCGTGCCATCGAGGCCCGCAGCACCGCCGCATCCGGACGCCCGTGCGCTTCGAGCGCGCCCGCTCCGCCCGCTTGCACCTCGAACGAGGCTCCCGCGGCGAGCGCCTGCGCGAAGGCCGCCCGCACGGCCCGCGCGACGGCCGCATCTCCGCTCCCGATCGCCCACGCCACGGCGCGCCAGGCGAGCTCCGCGTGCCGCGCCTCGTCCTCGGCGATGGCGGCGAGCGCCTCCCGCACGGCCGGATCCGTCGCCCGCGCGGCTTGCTCGGCCGCGACCAGGCTGGCGAGCGTCTCGCCGATGCAGCCTTCACGCACGGCGCGCGCCGCCACGTCCGCGAGGTCCGCGCTCACGGAGAGGTTGCCCCCGACGAACGGGAACGCGCCCGGCCCGAGGGGCTCTCCGGCGTAGGCCGAGGCCAGGGCGAAGGCGAGGCGCGCGTGCCGGACCTCGTCGAGCGCGGCCTCGTGCGCGCGCGCCACGAGGTTTGCCGGCGCCCCCACGGCGAGCAGCTCCAGCGCGAACCGGCCGAACGAGGCGATCGACGCATGTTCGAGCAGGCCGTCGCGGGTCCAGGCGGCGGCGAGGAGGGCGCGCTCGTCGGGGGACAAACCGGCGAGATCGGGCGCGGGGAGGGCGCTTTCCATCCAGGTCGAAAGGCCTCGCGCGCGCGACGCCATGCGGGCGCGGCCTTCCTCGATGAAGGGCCGACCGGCGGCGCCGCAGACTTCGTACGTCACCTCGTAGCAGCACTGGCCGTCATCGAAGGCCCCCTCGGTGTTCACCACGATGCTGCAGAACCCCGGGGCGTTGTCGTTCTCCACGTACATGAGCGCGTCTTCCTTCGGCGGGCACGGGGGCACCATCGAGCCGCCCGCGCCGCCTGCGCCGCCGCTCCCGCCTGCGCCGCCTGCACCGCCGCTCCCCCCTGCGCCGCCGCTGCCTTCATGGGGCCAGGCGAAGCACTCCGTGACCGTGTCGAAAGACCCTTGGCCTCCAGACCCACCGAGGCCGCCGGCGCCTCCCTGGCCTCCCTGACCTCCCGGACCCTGCGGATCGACGTCGCTGCTGCAACCCGGGGCGGCCGCCGCGCCGATCCCTGCGAGCGCCACGCCGAGCAATTGCGCCGCGAGCCGGCGCCGGAAATGGAAAGACCGATCCATGACTCCTCCTTCCGCGCGCCGATACGGACGCGACTCGGGCTGGATATCACGCGTTTCGAATTGCACCGATACGTCAAATCTGCGAGACACGATCGCAGTCATGCGATGCTTCTTCGTCGCCCGCACGACGGCCCTCCTCGTGCTCGCCGCTGCATCCGTCCTCGGCTGCGGCTCGCTGCCGGACGCCGCGGTGGCCGTGCTCGACGGGGCCGATTCGTTCCAGGTCCTCGCCCTCGATCCCGACCACGGGGAAGAACCGCCGCCGGGCGTGGAGAGCTTCCACGGATATCAAGTCCTCGCGAAGGGCGACGTCACCGATCCGAAGGCGCGCGAGCGGATCGTCGGCATCGTGAATGCCGGCGTGCGCAAGGGCGGCACACAGGCAAAATGCTTCAACCCTCGCCACGGCGTGCATGCCGTGCGCGATGGCCACTCCGTCGACCTCGTGATCTGTTACGAGTGCTCCGCGCTCGAGGTCGTGGAGGACGGTCGCTCCACGACGCTCCCCACGGGCGACGTCCAGGCAGACCTCGACGAAGCCTTCCGCGCCGCAGGCATCGCCCGCCCGGCCGGTCGCTGAACACGGGCCGTCTCCCGTTGCCGCTTGACAGGGCTCGGTCGTTTGTGACAAGTGAAAGTCACTTTCAATTTCTGGAGTACCGAAACATGACCAAGCCTACGATACGAATCTTGCAGTCCGTGGCCCTCGCGAGCGCGGTGGCCGGGCTGCTCACCGGATGCGGGTCGGATCCCGTGACGAGCGGCACGAAGCCCCTCTCCGAGGACGCGCCGCCCGTCATCGCGGCGTACGCGAACCTCGTGCATGGCTCGTACGTCGAAGCCATCGACGAGACCTCGTCGCTCAACGCCTCGCTCGCGCAGTTCGTGGCGGAGCCCTCGGAGGCGAGGTTCAAGGCCGCGCGCGAGGCGTGGCTCCTCGCGCGTGATCCCTACGGCCTGACCGAGGCCTTCCGCTTCTACGGCGGCCCCATCGACGACGACGACGGTCCCGAGGGCCAGATCAATGCCTGGCCGATGGACGAAGCGCACGTCGATTACGTGGCGGGCGATCCGAATGCGGGCATCATCAACGACCCGGCGAAGTACCCGACGATCGACGAGGCCACGATCGCCTCGCTGAACGAGAATCCCGGCGAGAAGGACATCTCGACCGGCTACCACGCCATCGAGTTCCTGCTCTGGGGGCAGGACACGAATGCCGACGGCCCCGGACAACGGCCGTACACCGATTACGTGCTCGACATGGGCACGGCCGCGAACCAGGACCGGCGCGGGCAGTACCTCCTCGCAGCAGGAAAACTCGTGCTCGAGGACCTGAGCTCGGTCATGGCGGAGTGGACGCCGGAAGGCGGAGCTTATCGGGCGTCGTTCGTCGCGCTCCCGCCCGAGGAGGCGCTGCGCCGCATCCTGCTCGGCATCGGCAGCCTGAGCGGCGCCGAGCTCGCCGGCGAGCGTATGCAGGTCGCGTACGACACGAAGGAGCAGGAGGACGAGCACTCCTGTTTCAGCGACAACACGCACAAGGATCTGCTGAACAACGCGCTCGGCATTCAGAACGTCTACCTCGGCCGCCGCGGCCAGGTCGACCTGCCCGGGATCGACGATCTCGTGCGCGAGCGTGATCCGGCGCTCGACACGCGCCTCCAGGCCGAAATGGAGGAGAGCATCGAAGCGATCAAGGCCATTGGAGAGCCCTTCGATCAGGCGATCCTCGGCGACGACACGGCGCCCGGCCGGCAGAAGGTGAAGAAGGCGATCGAAGCGCTCCGCAAGCAGACGGCGACGATCGTCGAGGTCGCGACGCTGCTCGGCATCAAGCTCAACATCGAGGAGTGATCGCCATGCGATGGCTCGTGTTTCCTGTCGTCTTCGTGGTCGTCGGTTGCGGCGCGGAGGCTCCTCCCGACGAGACCGGCCCCTCGGCCGAGCCGGGCGAGGAGCTCTCCGGCGGCGAGACCACGGTCCACGACACCTCGAAGAACGCCTACTCGCTCTCGGCCCGCAACATGACGTCCGAGCGGCGCAGCGCGTTCTTCGTGGGAAACTCGTTTTTCAAGGAAAACTGGGTCATCGCTCCCTCCTCCACCGAGGGGCGGGACGGGCTCGGGCCGCTCTTCAATGCGCGCTCGTGCTCGTCCTGCCACCTCCTCGACGGCCGCGGCAGCCCGCCGGACGATCCGGCCGAGCCCCTCGTCTCGGTCCTGCTCCGGCTCAGCATCCCCGGCACGGACGCGCAGGGCGGCCCCGCTCCCGAGCCCACCTATGGCGGCCAGCTCCAGCCGCGCGCGATCCCGGGCGTCCTCCCCGAGGGCGACGCGTTCGTCGCGTATGAAGAAATGCCCGGCTCGTTCCCGGACGGCGAGACGTATAGCCTGCGCAAGCCCATTTACACGATCGCCGCCGCGCGCGGCGACATGCAGCCGGACACGAGGGTCTCGCCGCGCGTCGCGCCCGTGATGATCGGCCTCGGCTTGCTCGAAGCCGTCTCCGAGGAGGACATCCTCCGGGCCGAAGATCCGGACGACGCCGACGGCGACGGCATTTCGGGCCGGGCGAACCACGTGTGGGACGTCGTGCGCGGCGCCACCGCGCTCGGTCGATTCGGCTGGAAGTCGAACCAGCCGACGCTCCTGCAGCAGACGGCGGGCGCGTTCCACGGCGACATCGGCATCACCACGTCGCTCTTCATGACCGAGGACTGCACCGACGCCCAGGCCGATTGCAAGGCTGCCCCGACCGGCGGCGCCCCCGAGGCGAGCGAAAAGATCCTCGCGGATGTCGCGTTTTATTCGACGACCCTCGCCGTGCCCGCGCGCCGCGACGTCTCCGATCCCGTGGTCCTCACCGGCAAGCGGCATTTCCTGGATCTCGGCTGCGGCAAATGCCACACGCCCGTGTTTCACACCGGGACCTTCGACGGCTACCCCGAGCTCTCGGGCCAGACGATTCGCCCCTTCACCGACCTCCTCCTGCACGACATGGGCGAGGCGCTCGCGGACGACCGGCCCGACTTCAAGGCGGACGGGCGCGAGTGGCGCACGGCGCCGCTCTGGGGGATCGGCCTCTTGCGGGTCGTCAATGGCCACGAAAATCTGCTACATGATGGCCGCGCGCGCGGCTTCGTCGAGGCCGTGCTCTGGCACGGCGGCGAGGCCGAAGGCTCCCGCGAGGCGTTCCGCGCCCTGCCGGCCGAGGATCGCCGCGCGCTCGTTCGGTTCCTGGAGTCGTTATGAGCTTGTCCCCGCCCGCCTTTCCTTCCCGGTCCGTCCTTGGCCTCACCGTCACGCTCGCCCTCGCGGCCGCCTCGTGCGGGACGCCGACGGCTGACGACACGGCGCAACGCGCGGTGATGAACGACCTCGCCCACGAGGTGATGCTGCCGATCTACGACGAGCTCGAACAAGGGGCGCTCCCGCTGCCGCCCGCCGTCGCGGCGTTCTGCGACGGGCCGACGGAGGCGACGCTCACGGCTGCGCAGGCGGCGTGGCGCGCTGCGCGCGTCCCGTGGAAACATGCCGAGGCATTCCGGTTCGGCCCCGTCGAGGACCTCCGCATCGGTAGCGCCATCGACTTCTGGCCCGCGCGCACCGACTCCATCGAGTCCGCGATCACCGCCGCGCCCGAGCCCGTCACGACCGCGCACATCGCCTCGCTCGGCGTGAGCACGAAGGGCTTGCCCGCGCTCGAATTCCTGCTCTTTGATCCGGCGGGCGGCAATGCCGCGGTCCTCGCGTCCCTCGGGGGCGCAGATGCGGCGGGGAAAAAGCGTTGCGCCTATGCGCGCGCGCTCGCCGACGCGATCGCCGCGGACACGACGACAGCGCAGGAGGCGTGGAGCCTCGAAGGCGGCGCGTTCGTGAATCAGGTCGCGAAGGCTGGCTCGGGCAGCACGTTGTTCCTGACGGGGCAAGACGGCATTGCGCGGGTCGTCAACCTGCTCATCGCCGCCATGATCGCGGTGAGCGAAAACCGGGTCTCGCGCCCGCTCGGCATCGTGAGTGGCACCGGCCCGGATCCCACGCTCGTCGAATCGCGCTTCAGCGACGACTCGATCGAAGACTTGTTCGGCACGCTCCGCGGCGTCGAGGACGTCTACCTCGGCCGCCACGGCGATCGCAGCGGACGTGGCATCTCGGAGCTCGTCGCCGCGCGCAGCCCTGCCATCGATTCCTCCGTCAAGAAGGCCTTCACGGACGCGATGGCCGCGACCTCGGCGGTCCCGGCGCCCCTGCGCACCGCGATCACGGACCATCCCGCGGCCGTCACCAAGGCGCAGGACGCATTGCGCGTCGTGCGGCGCCTCCTCTCCACCGACGTTGCCAGCGTCCTCGGTGTCGCCGTCACCTTGAGCGACAATGACGGCGACTGACGGCGCGCCGCGGGAGAGCCTCGTCGAGAGGCTCTTCCGCCCCGTCGACATCGCGTCCCTCGCCGCGTTCCGTATTCTCTTCGGCGCGCTCATGCTCGTGAGCATCGTCCGGTTCTGGGCGAACGGCTGGATCCGCGACTTTTACATCACCCCCCCGTTCCACTTTCATTATTTCGGTTTCTCGTGGGTCTCGCCCTGGCCGAGCGCGGGCATGTACGCCCATTTCGTGGTCCTCGGCCTCGCGAGCGCCCTCGTCATGGTCGGGCTCTTCTACCGCGCCGCGGCGGCCGTCCTGTTCGTCGCGTTCACGTACGTCGAGCTCCTGGAGAAGGCGACCTACCTCAATCACTACTACCTCATCAGCCTCCTCTCCTTTTTGATGATCTTCCTGCCGCTCCACCGGGCGGCGTCGATCGATGCGTGGCGAAACCCCGCGCTCGCGAGCCCAACGGCGCCGGCCTGGGTGCTCGCGCTTTTGCGTTTCCAGATCGGGGCCGTGTACGTCTTCGCGGGGATCGCGAAGCTCGGGCCGGATTGGCTCCTGCGCGGCGAACCGCTCGGCATCTGGCTCTCGGCGCACACGGACATCCCGCTCGTCGGCCCCTTCCTCGCCGAGCGCTGGGTCGCGCGCGCCGCGAGCTTCGCGGGCGCCGCGTTCGACCTCACCGTCGTGTTTTTCCTCCTGCGCGACCGCACCCGACGCTTCGCGTATGCCGCGGTGCTCGGGTTTCATTTCGTGACGGGCATGCTCTTCCCGATCGGCGTCTTCCCGTGGATCATGTCCGCGTCCGCGCTGATCTTCTTCCCGCCGAGCTGGCCGCGCCCGCTCCTCGCGCGTTTCTCGCGCCGCTTTGCCCGTTTGATCCCCGCGGAGCTCACCGCCACGCCGCCCCCGCGGCCGCTCGGGACGCGGCGGCGCATCGGGATCGCCCTCGTCGCGGCGCACGTCATCGTGCAGATCGCGCTCCCGCTCCGCCATTTCCTTTACCCTGGGAACACGGCGTGGACCGAGGAGGGGTTTCGGTTTGCCTGGAGGGTCATGCTCGTGGAGAAGCTCGGCTTCGTCGAGCTCCGCGTGCACGAGCACGCGACGGGCCGGACGATCCACGCCGATCCTTCTCGATGGCTCACGCCGCTCCAGACGAAGATGATGGCGCAGGCCCCGGACATGATCCTCGAATTCGCGCACCACGTCGCCGACGACTATACGCGCCGGGGCAAACACGTCGCCGTCTACGCCGACGCGTGGGTAACCATGAATGGCCGGCCGAGCCGGCGGATCATCGACCCGAACGTG
Organism: Polyangium sorediatum; assembly: GCF_029946465.1. Classification (NCBI taxonomy): domain Bacteria; kingdom Pseudomonadati; phylum Myxococcota; order Polyangiales; family Polyangiaceae; genus Polyangium; species Polyangium sorediatum. The sequence continues at coordinate 4,442 of NZ_JARZHI010000063.1, read as the reverse complement.
GATCTCACGACCGTCCGGGATTCCTTGCTCCCCAAACCCTGGATCCTCCCGCTCGACGACAACGCCGCGCCGAGCGCCACCGCCTCCTCGCAGCATTGATCTGGTGATGCAGCCTCGGTCCGGCGTACCCTCGCGCCGATGCCGCGCCTCCCACTCGCCCTCGCCCTCGTCCTCGCCTCGTGTGGCGCTCCGGCGGCGCCCCCCGCGGCCCTGCCTGCATCCCCTGCGGCTTCCGCGCCTCCGCCGCCCGCACCTCCGCCCGTGCAGCCGGCGTGCGCCATCGCGGCCGGCCTCCCGCCGCTCCTCCCGCCGCGCCTCGACCTCCGCGCGCCCGAGCCTTCGCGGGAAAACCTCCGCGCGTGGGTCCATCTCCTCGCCGATCCCGCCCTCCACGGCCGCGCCGCCGGCTCAGCCGACAACCGCCGCGTCGCCGATCTGCTCGCCCGCGCCTTCCTCTCGTTCGGTTTTTCCCCGCCCGAGGGCCACGACCCTTGTGTCCCCTTCGAGCGCGACGGCGTCCGTGATCAGAACGTCATCGTCCACCTCCGTGGAAAAGCCCGCCCCGACGGCCCCGTCGTCCTCGTCGGTGCCCATTACGACGCGCAGGGCGAGCGCGGCGGCGAGGTCTATCCCGGCGCCGACGACAATGCCTCCGGCATCGCCGCCTTGCTCGAAATCGCGCGGGTCCACGCCCTCCGCGGATCCGACCTCGACCTCGTCGTCGTCGCCTTTGGCGCCGAGGAGAGCGGCGTGCTCGGGGCCGAGGCCTTCGTCGAGGCGCCCACGGTCCCGCTCGCGCGGCTCGCGCTCATGGTGAACCTCGACATGGTGGGCAGGCCCTTGCTCGACGGATCACCGCTCCGGCTCGTCGTCCCCCGCGCGTCCGAGGCGCTCGGGTTCGTCGTCGGCACGCGGGACGGTGCAAAGACACGCGCGCTCCTCGATCGCGCCGCCGCGCGCGAGGACCGGCCCCTCTTTGGCATCCCCGAGGCCGCGTTTCGGCGCCTCGGATACGCCTCCGACAGCGTCCCGTTTGGCCCGCACGCGCCCACGATCTTCCTCTCCGACGCCGCGCTCGCCGATTACCATCAGCCCACGGACACGCCCGACCAGATCGATCTCGACCAGATCGGGCGCGCCGCGCGCCTCACGCTCACCCTCCTCGACGAAGTGCAAAAGGAGCGGCGGGAATAACGTTCCGCTCGCTCACCAGGCGAGGGCGACGCGCACCCGCGCGCTGCTCCCGTCTTCCGTGCAGACGAACGCGCCGCGGCCGAGGGCTTTTTCGATACACGCAGAGAGCTCGCGATCGCCCGTCCCGGCGACGACCTTGCCCAGGGCGGGCACGCCGTCCTCGCGGATGTCGAGATCCGCCACGATCACGCTGCCGGCAGGGGCCGCGCAACGCGCGAGCGGCGCGGCGAGCGAATCGACGTTGTCGATCACGAGCCGCTTGACGGCCGTGTATCGCTTCTTCCCGTCGACCACCTGCTCGATCGAATGCCAATCGTCCTCGACGTGGATGTTCGTGCTCGCCTCGATCACGCGCACCTCCGGCCGCGGCTTTCCGGGGAGATCCGGGGCCTCGTACCGCACGCGGATCGTACGCCGCCCGGGCCGCTTGCCCATCGCCGTCGAGCCGACCAGCGCCTGGCACACGCACGCCTCACGCGCGCCCTCGCGTCCATCCCGAACGTCGAGGTTTTCCTGTTCGCAATACCGCCCGCCCGCGTCGCCCTGCACGAGGAAATCGCGGCGCACGTCGTCGTCATTCGAAAAACACGCGACGAGGCTGCCCGCGCGGTCCTTCCAGTCCACCGAGCCGGCATCACACTGGCCAAAAGGCTTGTCCTCGCAGATCGTGATGGGTCCTTCGCGGAGCGCGGTTGTCTCGTCCCCCCGCGCCATGAAGCCGCCGACCGCGCCTGCGCTTTCTTTCCGGACCAGCGACGCGAACGCCGCGCGATACCGATCCACGAGCCCGAGCTGCCGATTCCAGGGCCCTTCGAACGTCACGCCGGGGGCGTCGAAGCGCGAGCCGAGGTTGATCCAGAGCACCTCGCCGTGTTCCCTGCCGACGCCTACGATATGCATCACGTCGGTCGTCAACCAGCCCTCGTCATGGGCGCGCCGCGACAGGGGTTCGCCCTCGTAGGCGCATCGGTGCCCCGTTTTGGGGGAGACGCGCTGCAATTTCGGATCGGTCATCGCCGGCGCGAGAATGAGGTAATCCGGCGCGAGCCGGGCGAGGTGCGCCGCGAGCTCGGCGCGCAGGGCCGCGCGCTCGGCGCGGAAGAGCTTGTCATCCTCGAAGGGGAGCACGGCGACCTTGGGCCGATGGGCCTCGGGCGTCGGCTGCGCGGCGCCCTGTGCCGGCGGAGGCGGCTGCGGCGCGGCCGCGAACTGCGGATCCGAGACGACGGTCGCTTGAAGCGGCGATTGAGCGATGCAGGAGGCACTGAAAAGCGCACTCCCGAGGGTCAGGAGAGCGAGGCGCGGAGCGGCGGGGAGTTGCATGGGAAAACGTTTCAATCGAGCGTGATCGTGAGGGTCTGCCCGATGACGTGACACTCGTCGGACGTCACGGTGACGTTCGCGGTCTTCGTCGCCATGTCGCGGGTCGCGGTAATGACGAAGTTGCCCGCCTCCTCCACGCCACAATCGTAGCTGTTCTCCACCACCTGCTCGCAGGCCTTCGACGGTCCGCCATTCACCGTATACGTGAGGTCCGCATCGGTGACGGCCGCGCCGGTGGCATCGACGACGTCGACGGTCACGGAAATGGCCGCGATCGTGGTACAGGCGACCTCGTCGGAGCTGGAGCTACAAGCCACGAGCGGGATCAGGCAAAACGAGACGAGGGACGCGAGGAGGAGGCGCATGCCCGACGGCTTTACCGAGCGCTCGCCGGTCGGGGCAAATTCTCGGTAGAGACCAGCTTTCTCCGTTGGCACCTGATTTGCTCCGTCGCGCCGTCGAGCTTTCCCCCCTGGCGACGACGAGAGGTGCCTTGTGCGCAAGACGACGACGACTGGCTTGATCACCTTGATCTGCATGGCTGCCCTTGCCGCCTGCGAGGGCCCCGCCGCCGAGACGCCCGATCCCATCGATCCCCCGCCGACGACCGACGACGACGGCCTCGATCTCCCCGCGACCCCGTACAACTACGCCGCGATCGAGCTCCCCGCGCATTTCCAGGGCCCGCTCGCGCAGGACCAGGACAACACACCCGCGAACAACCCCATCACGAACGACGGCGCGACGCTCGGCCGCGTGCTCTTCTACGACACGGCCCTCTCAAAAAACGGCGCCGTCGCCTGCGCCTCCTGCCACAAGCAGAAGGACGCCTTCTCCGACACGGCGCGTCTGAGCCTCGGCTTCGAAGGCGGCGAGACCGGGCGCAACTCGATGAGCGTCGTCGACGCCCGCTTCTACCGCAACGGCCGCTTCTTCTGGGACGAGCGCGCAGCCACACTCGAAGATCAAGTCCTCCGCCCAATCCAGGATCCCGTCGAGATGGGCCTCACCCTCGACGAGCTCGTCACGAACGTCTCAGCGCAGACCTACTACCCAAAGCTCTTCGAACAAGCCTTCGGCGACCCCACGATCACCTCGGACCGCATCTCCCGCGCCCTCGCGCAGTTCGTCCGCTCGATCGTCTCCTACCGCTCCCGCTTCGACGAGGGCATCGAAGCCGTAGGCGGCGACATCCAGGCAAACTTCCCCACCTTCACGCCCGAGGAGAACGCAGGCAAAGCCCTCTTCCTCGGCCCCGCGGGCGGCTGCGCAGCCTGCCACCTCGACGAGGGCCCGCCCCACCCGCCGCCGCGCCGAAACAACGCGTTCTTTTACATCGCCATCCCCACGAACAACGGCCTCGACGCCACGACCGACGGCGACGACAACGGCCTCGGCGAGATCACCGGCAACCCACAAGACAACGGCCGCTTCAAGTCCCCCTCGCTCCGCAACGTGGCACTCACCGGCCCCTACATGCACGACGGCCGCTTCGAAACCCTCGACCAGGTCGTCGAGCATTACAACGCCGGCGTGAAGCCCCACCCGAACCTCGACCCACGCCTGCGCATCCAAGGCTCAACCGAGCCGCGCAAGCTAAACCTCACGCCCGACCAAAAAGCCTCACTCGTCGCATTCCTGAAGACACTCACCGACGAGAAGCTACTCGCCGATCCGATGTACGCAGACCCCTTCGAGAAGGCCGCGCCCTGAGCCCGATGGCAAGCCGCCGCGCCGGGGCGCCGCCCCGGACCCCGCGGGGGGCTGTCCGCCCCCTCGACCCCGGACCAGCGAGGCGCCTGAGCATTGGTCCCATCTCCCATCGGTACATTCGCCCCCTCTGACGACATTTAGAGGGGGAGATGTTGGATGCAAAGACGGCCTCGTCGGCGGAAGCGTGGGCGGAGGAGGAGTTTGGGCATGCG
>NZ_JARZHI010000062.1:0-61379 GCF_029946465.1 Polyangium sorediatum | reverse complement strand
CTAACTGTCGTCAGAGGGGGCGAATGTACCGATGGGAGATGGGACCAATGCTCAGGGCCGTGCCTGGACCGAGGGTGGAAGAACTGCGCGATGCGCAGTTCTTCCAACGGGCCGGTGGCAAGACCATGGAGGTGGGTTCCAAGCTGGCGACGGGCACGTTGCCGGTAGAACCCGCAGCGCCGCGGTCTTGGCTGGAAGGGTCGTCGCCGGTCTTGACCCCGGCTGTTCGATGAACTGCGCTTCGCGCAGTTCATCGACCCCGGTCCAGGCCGTGCCTGGTCCGGGTCCAGGGGTGGACAACCCCTGGTGGGGCCTGGGGCAAAGCCCCAGCTCCGCGCCCCCGAGACAGGGGCGTCGGCCGACGTTCAGGCCGGATGTGCTGTGCCGTTGAGCTCCGAGGGCTCGGGGGGGTCCTCGCTGCTCATCGTCGAGGGCCCGAGCTCCATGACGGGCGGCGCTGCCGGCGTCGCGTCAGGCGATGCGTCTGCCGGCACCGCGTCCGTCGCCTCGGCGGCCGGCTCGGCGCTCGCTGCCTTTGCCTTCGGCGGGCGGCCGCGGCGCTTCGGCGTGTCCCCGCTGGCCTCCCGGGAAGGCCCGGGCGGCGAGGACGTCGCGCCCGCGATCCGCGCGACCGAGTCCACCTTCGACCGGATGTCGGGGTGATCGTCGGCGTAGACGCGCGCATAGGCGAGCGCCTTCTGGGTCTTGCTCGACAGGGTCTCCTCGCTGTCCCGCAGCGCCGTGCGCGCGGCTTCGAGGGCCGCCTCCGCCTTGACCACGGCCTCGGTGTGGGTCCGGACCTCGGTGACCACCTGCTCGAGGATCGCCCGATCGACGCCGGGGAAGCTCACATGCGAGAGCTCGTTCGCGAACAGGTCCATGAGGGCCTGGACCGAAGGAGGAATGGGATCTGCCACGTCCATCGTCGTCTCCGTTTGCCGTTGCGGGGCCGGGGCGCGCGCCCGGACCCTGCGCGATCCGCTCGGGCGGGTCGCTACCCCAGGTCGTGGCTGCTGTCTAGATGTACAGTGGCGGATCGATGGCCAGGGGGGTTCAGGCTGCCGGAACGGGCCCGACGTACCGCGATGCCGGCCGGATGAGGCGCCCCGCTCGCCGCTGCTCCTCGACGTGCGCGCACCAGCCTGCCGCCCGCCCCACCGCGAAGGTCGGCGTGAAGAGCTCGCGCGGCAGGCCCACCGCGTCGAGCAGCACGGCCGTGTAGAACTCGACGTTCGCCTTGAGCGGCCGATCCGGGTGGCGCTCGGCGAGCAGCGCTTCGGCTGCGCGCTCGGTTGCCCGCGCGAGCGCGAGGCGCGCGCCTACGCTCCCGTCGCGCTCGAGCTCGCCGATGGCCCGCTCGAGCACCGCTGCCCGCGGGTCCCGCACCCGGTAGATCCGGTGCCCCATGCCCATGATGCGCCGGCCTGCCGCGAGCTCGGCTGCGACCCATGCCGCGGCGCGTGAGGGCTCGCCGATCCCGTCGAGCATGTCGAGCACGGGCCCTGGTGCTCCGCCGTGCAGCGGCCCCTTGAGCGCGCCGATGGCCGCGACGATCGCCGACACCCGATCCGAGCCCGTCGAGGCCACGACCCGCGCGGTGAACGTCGAGGCGTTCATCCCGTGATCGGCCACGGTCACGAGGTAGGCGTCGAGTGCCCGTGCGGCGGCTTCGGGCGCTGCCGCGCCGCGCACCATCCGCAGGAAGTCCGCCGCGTGCCCGCGTGCCTTGTCCGGGGCGATCGGCGCGTCCCCTGCCCGCCGCCGCGCCCACGCCGCCGCGAACGTCGCGACCGCGCCCGTGACGCGGGCAAGCTCGATCCACGCAGGGCCCTCCGCCGCACGCCACGCCGCGCGCGCCCCGAAATGCGCCACGGCCGCCATGAGCGCTGCGCTTCCATCCTCGCCGACGAGCGTCTCGCCGAGCGACGGGATCTGCTCGAACGCGAGCGCGCGCCCCTCGGCGAGCGCGTCCGCGATCGCGCCCCGGGTCGCCGCGTCTGGGAGCGCGCCCGTCCAGAGCAGCCCGCAGAGATCCTCGAAGCCGACCCGGCCCGCGAGTGCCTCGATGTCGTATCCGCCCACGACGAGCCTGCCCCGCTCGCCGTCGACCTCGCTCAAGGCCGTATCCGCCACGACGACTCCATCGAGCCCGCTCGCCTTCGTGGCCCCGTTTCGCGCCCCATTCTGCGTCGCTTGATCCATCGTTTCCTCCTTGGTTGATGCTATCCTTGATGTCGTGAGCAACGTTGATCAACATGGATTGATCAATCCACCCACTGGATTCGACAATCAACCTGGCAACCTCCTGTCCGGGCCGGAGGCCGCCGCGCTGCTCGGGGTGAAACGCGAGACGCTGTACGCGTACGCGAGCCGCGGCCTCGTCCGCAGCGTGCCCAGCGAGGGCGGGCGGAGCCGCCTCTACGTGCGCGAGGACCTCGAACGGCTGAAGGCCCGGAGCGACGCGCGCCGCGGGCACGGCCCGGTCGCCGCGTCCGCCTTGCGCTGGGGCGAGCCCGTCCTCTCCTCCACGATCACCACCATCGGCCCCGAGGGCCCGCGCTACCGCGGCCACGCCGCCACAGCCCTCGCCGCGTCCGGCGTGCCCTTCGAATCCGTCGCCGAATTGCTCTGGACCGGCGCGCGGCCCGAAGAACGCCCCACCTGGACGCTGCCGCAGGATCCCACGCTGCCCGCCGCCCGCCTCGCCGACCTCGTCCCCGAAGGCGCCCCGCCCCTCGCGACGCTCGCCCTCGCCGTCCCGGCCCTGGCCGCGCGGGATCCCCTACGCTTCGCCGCCACCGAGGAGGCCGAGCTGCCCCGCGCCCGCGCCTTGATCCGCCGCCTCGCCGCGCTCTCGGCCCTGCCAGCAGGCGCGCGCCGCGCCAAGGGCGCGCTCGCCGAGCCCACGATCGCACGCGCGCTGCTCGTCGCCCTCGGCGGCAAGAGGTCCGACCGCGCCGAAGCTGCCCTCGAACAAGCGCTCGTCCTGCTCGCCGATCACGAGCTCGCCACCTCGACCTTCGCCGTCCGCGTGACGGCCTCGACGGGGGCCGATCTCTACGCCTGCGTGAGCGCCGGGATCGCCGCGGTCTCCGGCCCCAAGCACGGCGGCGCCTGCGACCGCATCGAGGCCGTCGTCGCCGAGGTCGGGCGCCCCGAACGAGCCCGCGCCGTCGTCGCCGCCCGCGCCCGCCGCGGCGACACGGTCCTCGAGCTCGGACACCCGTTTTACCCCGACGGCGACCCGCGCACCCCGCCCCTGCTCACGGCCGCGCGCGCGGAAGCGCCTCGAAAGACCAGCGTCGCCGCCCTGTTCGCGCTGCTCGACGCGACGAAGGAGGCCGGCCATCCGCCCCCGTCCGTGGACGTCGGCCTCGTCGCGCTTTGCCTCGCCCTCGGCCTGCCGCCGGGCGCAGCCACGACGCTCTTCGCGATCGGCCGGCTCGCCGGCTGGATCGCCCACGCCCTCGAACAACGCAGGGATCCTGCGCTCTTGCGCCCGCGCTCGATCGCGTCATGACGCGCGGGCGATCGCACGCCCTCGCGCCGCGACGTGCGCCTCGAACCAGTGCCCCGCGAGATCCGCGACCTGGTCGAGCGCCCCCGGCTCCTCGAAAAGGTGCGTCGCCCGCGGGACGATGATGATCTCCCGCTCGCAACGGAGATCCTCGAACGCCTGCTGGTTCAGATCGATCACCAGCGTATCCGCCCCGCCCACGATGAGCAGCGTCGGCGCCTGGACCCGCGGCAGCGCTCCGCCCGCGAGATCGGGCCGCCCGCCGCGCGACACCACCGCCTGCACCTCCGCCGGCCGCTCCGCCGCGGCCACGAGCGCCGCCGCCGCCCCCGTGCTTGCCCCGAAGAGCCCGATGCCGAGGCCCGCCGTCGACGACGCCCGGCCGAGCCAATCGACGACGCTCGCGACCCGCCGCGCGAGCAGGCCGATGTCGAACCGCACCTCGGCCGTCCGGAGGTCCACGGCCTCCTCCTCGACCGTCAGCAGGTCCACGAGCAACGTCGCGAACCCGCGCGCCCGCAAGCTCGCTGCGACGTGGCGATTGCGCTGACTGAACCGGCTCGACCCGCTCCCATGGGCGAACAGCACCACGCCCTTCGGCGCCGCCGGCATCCCGAGATCCCCGTTTAGCATCACGCCGTCTGCCGGCATGCAGACCGGCGACGTCTCCGCTCGCTCGTTCACCATGATCCGCGCCCTCCCCGTGCTCCCTCGGGCATCGGGCAGAGACCCCGCCGGCGGTAGCGGTCCGTCAGAGGTCGATCTGCATGCCGAGCTCGACGACCCGGCCCGGCGGCAGGCCGAAATACGCCGTGGCGGGGCGCGCGTTGCGGGAAATGAAGGCAAAGAGGTCCTTGCGCCATTTCCACATCTTCGAGCGGCCCGTCGGCAGGAGCGTCTCGCGGCCGAGGTAATAACTCGTGCGCTGGAGCTCGATCGAGAGCCCTTGCTCCTTGCAAGCGGCGAGCAGGCTCGGCACGTGCGGGGTCTGCATGAAGCCGTAGCGGGCGCCGACCCGGTAAAATCCGTGGCCCTTGTGCTCGACGGTCACGCGCTGCTCGGGCGGGATCTCGGGGACGCGCTCGTTCGCGATGGAGAGCAGGACGACCTGCTGGTGCAAGACCTGATTGTGCTTGAAATGGTGGAGCAGGACGGGCGGCGTGCCATTCGGGTTCGAGGCCATGAAAACGGCCGTACCCCGCACGCGGTGGGGCTTCGTGCGCTCGACGTCCTCGAGGAACAATTCGAGCGGCAGGATGCCCTCCTTGAAGGACTCGGCCAGGATCCGGCGGCCCGATTTCCAGGTCGTCATGATCGTGAAGATCACGAGCGCCATGGCCACGGGGAACCAGCCGCCCTGGAAGAACTTGGCCGCATTTGCCGAGAAAAACGAGAGATCGATGGCCAGGAAGACGGCGACGGGCGGCAGCGCCTTCCAGAGCGGCCAGCCCCAGCGCTTCGTGACGACCACGAAATACACCGTCGTGGTGATGGTCATCGTGGCCGTGACCGCGATGCCGTAGGCCGCCGCGAGCGAGGTCGAGGTGCGGAACGTGAAGACGAGGAGAATGCAGGCCACGAGGAGCGCGCGGTTGATCTCGGGGATGTAGATTTGCCCCTCGGTGTCCTTCGAGGTGTGGACGATCGTCACGCGCGGAAAATAGCCGAGCTGCACGGCCTGCTGGGTGAGCGAGAAGGCCCCCGAGATGAGCGCCTGCGAGGCGACGATCGTGGCGCCTGTGGCAATGGCAACCGTCGGATAGAGGGCCCAGGACGGGACGAGGCCATAAAAAGGGTTCGTCGCGCCCTCGGGGTGCTGGAGCAGATATGCGCCCTGGCCGAAGTAATTGAGCAGGAGCGCGGGCCAGACGATCACGAACCAGACCCGGCGAATCGGCCCGCGCCCGAAATGGCCCATGTCCGCATAAAGCGCCTCGCAGCCCGTGATGCAAAGGACGACGGCGCCGAGGAGCAAGAAGCCGTGGCTCCGGTGTTCCAGGAAAAACGTCACGGCGTGCCGCGGATCCACGGCGGCGAGCACGCTCGGATGGGTCAGGACCCACCGGGCGCCCAGGGCGGCAATGGTGACGAACCAGACGAGCGTGACGCTGCCGAAGACATTGCCGATGCCCCCGGTGCCGCGCTTCTGCACGAGGAAAAGCGCGAGCAGGATGATCACCGTGAGCGGCACGACGACGTGCTTCAAGGGTTCGTACGCGACTTCGAGGCCCTCCATGGCCGAGAGCACCGAGATCGCGGGCGTGATGACGCCCTCGCCATAAAGGAGCGACGCCCCGAGGAGGACGAGCAAGACGAGCGGCCCCGTCCCCGGGCCCTTGCGCGTCGGCACGAGCGCGAGCAGGGCCATGATCCCGCCCGAGCCCTGGTTGTCCGCGCGGAGGACGAACGTGAGGTATTTCACCGTCACGACCATCAGGAGCGACCAGAAGACCAGGGAGAGGATGCCGAGGATGTTCGCTGGCGTGGGCGCGATGTGATGCGGGCTCTCCGGGCTGAAGCACTCCTTGATGGCGTAGAGCGGGCTCGTGCCGATGTCCCCGAAGACGACGCCGAGGGCGCCGAGGAGCAAGGCCCAGCGCGCGCCCGGGGTCGTTGCGCCGTGCGCTCCGGCGCCGTGGGTCGCGGTCGCGGCGGCCATCGTCCGCGTGCTGGCTGGTGGCGCGTTTCCGGGCGCGCTTGCGTCTGGGACCGGGCTGCCCCCGTCCGCGGCGGGTGCCTCGGTGGAGGGGAGCGTCCCCGCTTGGTCTTCCGTCATGGCGCGCGGATGGTACCCCATCCCGGGAGAGAGGCGAGGCGTGGCCGGCCGCGCCGGGAGGCTTGACCACGAGGACGGCGTGGACTTCTGTAGAGCGATGCCGGCTCGGAGGCGCGCGCACCGATGGGGATGAAGCTCGTGTGGGTGTGCGTCGGCGGGGCCATCGGCTCGGGGGCGCGGTTCCTCGTGACGACCTGGTCCCTCGCGCGGTACGGCTCCGCGTTTCCCTACGGGACCCTCGCCGTCAACGTCCTCGGCTCGTTCCTGCTCGCGCTCCTCTTCCAGCTCTCCCGGAGCGCCACGTGGCTCGGCCCCACGCTGCAGGTCGCGCTCGGGGCGGGTTTTTTGGGCGGATTCACGACGTACTCCACGTTCAACCTGGAGGTCGTCCAGTACGTACAGAACGAGCAGCCCCGCCTCGCCGCGCTGTATGGCACCGCGACGCTCGTCGGTTGCCTCTGCGCCGGGTTCGTCGGGATGCACCTCGGGCGGCTCCCCGGTTCGCGCTGACCGGTCGCGAAAAACTTCGAATCCGCGGTCCCTGGAGACATCCCTCGTCGTGAGCACGACGACGAGGCAACACGGGCAAGGCTGGTTCGGTGAACCAGCCATCGAACATGACCGAGATTCCAGCGAACGCCTGGGGCACGACAGGGCCGCAGGGGCACGGTTCCTGAGCACGCATCGGCACCGCCGCAGGTTCAACGTCGTGGGGCCCTGCCACGATGAGCTGCATTACATGCTGAACGCGAGCACGCGGCTCGTGGAGGTGCCGGACCTGGTGGCGCGCGGGGCGTACGTGGTGGTGCACGCGCCGCGGCTGCATGGGCGAACGACGTGGCTGCGGGGGCTCGCGGCTGGGCTCGCGGAGGGCGGCGCGTGGGCCGTGGTGCGGGCCTCCTGCCGGCTGAGGGGCGGCGCCGCGGAGGGGGCGTCGGGCGAGCGGGCGCTGCTCGAGGCGATCGCGCGGGCGGCCGGGGAGCAGCTCCCGGCGCCGCTGCGGCCTCCGCCGTGGCCCCCTTCGTACGACGTGCGGTTCGCGGGCGTCGTGCTCTCGGCGTGGGCGCGGGCGTGCCCGCGGCCGCTCGTCCTGCTGCTCGACGACGTGGATCTCCTGCCGCGCGAGACCCGCGCGAGCCTGCTCACGCAGATGCGGGCGACGTACGAGGCGCGGCCCCGCGCGGCGCCGTGGTCGGTCGTGTTTTGCGGCTCCGAGGAGGTGCAGGCCTCGGCCGTGGAGCTGCTCGGGCCCGGGTCGACGTCGCTCCGCCTGCCCGATTTCACGGCTGCGCAGGTGGCCACGCTCTGCGCGGAGCACACGGAGGAGACGGGGCAGCCGTTCCGGGACGAGGCTGTGGCGCAAATCGCCGCGATCTCGGGCGGGCACCCGTGGGTCGTGAACGTCCTCGCGCGCGAGATCGTGGAGAAGCTACGCCCGCCGCTCCGGCAGCCGATCACCGCCGTGCATGTGCGCACGGCCGCCGAGCGGCTGCGAGGCGCGTGGGTCTGAGCGGGTGTTTGCTTCCCGTGCGGGTGCCGCTCGGGCACAATCCGGCAGTTCATGTCGATCGGCGAGGACGATCTTGGAGAAACGGCTCCGAACGACGCCGACACCACGGCGCTGCTCATGGAGCCCTCCCCGGAGGTCGACACGACTGCGTCCGCGGAGACGCCCCAACCGACGTCGCGCATCGCGGCCCTCGCGCTCTCGCTCCCCCTTGATGACGAGGCGATCGCGCACCGCGCCGATCCGCTCATCGGCCTCGTCGTCGCGGGCCGCTACCGCATCCTCACGCCGATCGGGCGTGGCGGCATGGGCGTCGTCTACAAGGTTGAACACGTCCACCTCGGCAAGTTGCTCGCGATGAAGCTGCTTGCGGGCGAGCTCAGCATGAGCCCCGAGGTCGTGCGCCGCTTCAAGCGCGAGGCGCTCACCGTCTCGCGCCTGTCGAGCCCGAGCACCGTGCACGTCTTCGACTACGGCGTGGACGCGGGCCTCACGTACATCGTGATGGAGCTCGTGACGGGCCGAGATCTCGCCGCGGTGCTCTCCGACGGCGGCCCGATGCCGTTCGCGCGGCTCGGCAAGATCGTCCTGCAGATCCTGAGCTCGCTCGGCGAGGCGCACGGCAAGGGCATCGTGCACCGCGACGTCAAGCCGCAGAACGTGATGATCACGACGACGGAAGGCGGCACCGACATCGCCAAGGTGCTCGACTTCGGCATCGCGAAGTTGCGCGAGGAGGCCGACGCGAACGCGGGCGGCGAGGTGACGCGCCGTGATCAGCTCATCGGCACGCCGTACTTCCTTCCGCCCGAGCTCATCCGCGGCGATTCCGTCGATCATCGCGCCGATCTCTACGCCGTCGGCGTGCTCCTCTACCACGCGCTCACCGGCCATTATCCGTTTCACGCGAAGACCTCGGCGAGCATCCTGGTCAAACACGTCACGGAAAAACCCGTCGCGCCGTCGATCCGCGTGCCTTCGCGCGGCGTGCCGCCCGGGGTCGACGCCATCGTCTTGCGCGCGCTCGAAAAGGAGCCCGCGGCGCGATGGCAAAACGCCGAGGAGCTGCAGGCGGCGATCGCGGCGGAGCTACGCAAGCTCGGGACGGACGTCGAGGCGCTGCTCGACGCGAGCGCGCTCCGGAAGCTCACGCGCGCAGCGCTGGCGGGGGCGGAACGCAGCCCCGGCGAGATCGCAAGCCGCGACGAGGTCGAGGCGTACGAGCGCAAGCTCAGGAGCCGCCGGCACCTCGCCTGGTTCGCGTCGAGCCTCGTGCTCGTCCTCGGCGCGGGTGCAGGGCTCTTCGTGATGTGGCGACGCTGGACGCCGCGCTTCGTGGGCGTGGAGATCGAGCCCAATGACACGGCGGCCAACGCGACGCCGCTGCCGCTCGGCGAGTCGGCGTCGGGGCTGCTCGGGAAGCGCATCGACGCGCAGCGCAGCGATCGCGACTTCTACACGTTCGAGATCCCGAAAGGCACGAGCGATACGCCGCGGATCGCGCGCCTCGTGGTCACGGCGCTCCCGAACATGGAGACCTGCACGCTGCTCTACCGGCAGGGCTTCCAGGCCCCGATCGCGCAGTACTGCGTGGGTCGACCCGGCCATTCTCTCTCGATCCCGCGCCTCAGCATCGAGCCGGGCCGCTACTACGCCTCCGTGCTGCAGGACCTGGATCCGCGCGGCGATCGAAAAATTCCTTTCGTGCACGAGAACGTGTCCGACACCTATGCCATCACGGTCGCGCTCGCCGAGGAGAGCTCCACGCACGAGATCGAGCCGAACGACGAGTTGCCCTCGGCCACGTCGATTGAGCCCGGCGAGACGCGGACGGGCGCGCTCGGGTGGATCGACGATCAGGACACGTACTGCGTCGGCGCGGGCGCGCAGGGACACGCGATCCACTGGACGGCGCGCGACGCCGTGCGCGACGCGGGCTCGGTGCTGGAGGTCACGACGATGCGAGGCCGGGAGCTCGGCAGCAGGGTCCGCGTGCACACGGCGGGTGAGGGTACGCTCTCGCAGGAAGATTCGCGCTCTCCCTGGACAGGCCCCGCGATCGCCTATGAAGAGGGCACGCCGCGCTGCGTGCGCGTCCGGCTCGCGCGGGATCCTTGGACGGCCGAGGCGCCGCGAACGCAGCCTGGTGGGATCGAGGCCTACGTCCTCGCGGTCGACATCGTCCCCTGAACGATGTGGGACAAAAACCTCACATCCTTGCGACGAGGGGGTACACTCTCCAAAGCGCGGGGGGCACGAGGAACCAGCGATGTCGGAGAACCAGCGTTACCGGGTCATCAAGCGGCTCGCCTCGGGCGGTATGGCCGAGGTGTTCGTCGCGGAGAGCGCAGGAATCGAGGGCTTCCGCAAGCAGGTCGCGATCAAGCGCGTTCTCCCGCACCTCAGCAAGAACGAGCAGTTCATCGACATGTTCCTCGACGAGGCCCGCCTCTCCGGCCGCCTCGCGCACTCCAACGTCGTGAGCGTCTTCGACATCGGCGTCGGCGACAGCACGTACTTCATCGTCATGGAGTACGTCGACGGCGCCGACTTGAAGCAGGTCATCGAGTACCAGAAGAAGGTCGGCAGGCCGATGCCGGTCGAGAGTGCGTGCTTCATCGCCGCGAAGATCTGCCAGGGCCTCGCCTACGCCCATGATCTCCACACGCCCGACGGCGAACACCTCAACATCGTCCACCGCGACGTCACGCCGGCGAACGTGCTCATCACGCGCCACGGCGAGTGCAAGATCGTGGACTTCGGCCTCGCCAAGGCGTCGAGCCAGCTCGCCAACAGCGACGCCGGCATGATCAAGGGCAAATTCGGATATCTCGCGCCCGAGACGGTCATGGAGCTCGGCGTGGACAAACGCGTCGACGTCTTCGCCGCCGGCATCATTCTTTGGGAGATGCTCGCCGGTCGCCGCCTCTTCCTCGGCGAGACCGACCTCGGCACCGTCAAGCTCGTGCGCGAGTCGAACATCCCGTCGCTCAAGCCCATCAACTCGGACGTCCCCCCGGAGCTCGAAGAGATCCTCCGCACCGCGCTCGCGCGTGATCGCGACGGCCGCTACCAGACCGCGCGCGATTTTGGCCGCGATCTCACGCGGTTCCTCTATCGCTTCGGCAGGCCCGTCAGCGAGTACGAGGTCGCCGAGCTCGTCCTCGGCGCCGCGGGCGCGCCGGCTGTCCGGAAGGACGGGCTCGCGATGATCGGCGAGATGCTCGACCTCATGTTGCTCGAGTTCAAATCCCTCACGCAGCAGGACAACGCCGGCGGGCCGAACAGCCTGCAGCCCGATCTTTTCAAGCTCACGGGCGCGAATCCCACCGTCTCCCCCTCCTCCCTCGACGCGGGGGACACCGACGAGACCTTCTCCGGCCTCAGCGACGAGCTCGAGGGCCCCGATCCGGACGACGCCCCCCAGGACAAGGGCCGCGCGCCCACCGCCTGGTGGCGGGGCCTCATCTCGCGCTGAAAGCGAGCGCCTCGCCGGGGCTTCACCCCAGGCCCGACCAGGGGCTCTTCGCCCCTGGACCCGAACCAGGGCACCGCCCTGGACCTCAGGTTGCATCGACCGCGATGCGGTCGACGCAAGCGTCGTGGACGAAGGAAAAAATTGATTTCCAGCCCGCTACGCTCGTAGCTTTCCTTATTCCGGGCTCCCGCCTTCGGACCATGCGATGACCCAGACAGACAAGCCGAACCACGTGCATGTCCCCCACGACGGCCGCGTTGCTCGACGACACGCGCGCGTCTGCTTCTTCCTTTCGGCCCTCTTCGCGGCGAGCCTCGCGCCCCTCGCGATCGCGGACGCCGCCGACGCCGAGGCGCTGCTCAAGGAGGGCAAGAAGCTCGTCACGGAGAAGAAGTACGACGAGGCGTGCCCCAAGATCGCCGAGGCGTACAAGCTCTCCCCGAGCCCCGCGACGCTGCTCGATCTCGCGCTCTGTCACGAGAAACAGGGCAAACTCGCGACCGCGTGGGGCGAGATGCTCGACGCCGAGGCCGACGCCCGCAAGGCCGGGCGCGCGGACGTCGAGGCGCGCGCGCGCGCGAACAGCAAGGCGATCGAGCCGAAGCTACCGCGCGTGACCGTGTCTGTCGCGGCGAACACGCCCGGCATCGAGATCGCGATCGATGGTCAGAAGATCGATCTCGGCGCGCTCGGCAAGGGCCGGCCCGTGGATCCCGGCGAGCACAAGATCGTGGCGACCGCGCCCGGCCGAAAGCCCTGGGAGACCACGCTCAGCCTCAAGCCATCCGAGCGCAAGAGCGTCATGGTTCCGGCGCTCGCCGAAGACGGAAGCGCCGCGTCGACGCCGTCGGACAAACCCGCCGGCGGGGACACCGGCGCGACGGGCCAACCGGCCGGGACGACCCCGACGAGCGAGACGAAGACCGACGGCGGCGCTGCGGCCCCCGGTGATACGAAGCCGAAGGACAAACCCGAGGAGCCCGACGACGGCAAGGGCCCGATCCACCGCGCGAAGCGCCTCGTCGTGGACGTCGGCGCGTTCGGCGGCGCGCAGCTCTTCCTCGGCGGCGGCAGCGTGGACGCGCTCTCGTCCCTCACGTACGAGTATCGCATCACCTACCCGCTCGGCGGTGAGGCGGCCGAGTACAAGGCTTGTGATGCGAGCGCCTGTTACGCCACGGTCGATCCTGCGATCGGCGTCCCTGTCGGCGGCCAGGTGTTCGTGGGGTACGCGCTCAGCGAGAAGATGCACCTCGGCGGCCGCTTCTTCGGCAGCTACCTCGTCACGGGCGGCTACTCGCTCCTCGTCGGCCCCGCGCTCAGCGTGCGCGTGAACGATCGCCTCTGGGTCGGCGGCACCGTCGTCGTCGGGTTCGGCGGACAAAACGCGACCATCAACGGCGCGCGCGGCGCGGTCCCGAGCGAGTGGGCCGCGCTCAACGGCGGCGACGAGGTCGAGCTCCTGCTCAGCCGCACGATCCCCGAGGAAAACGAGACCGGTTTTGGCTTCTCGTTCGGCGCCGCGGCCGAGGTCTCCTACACGCTCGCCGAGTTCGGCAAGGGCAAGAGCCTCACGACGGGCTCGCTGGTCGCGAGCGCGTGGCCCACGTTCCTCAAGACGTGGGACGGGTTTGCCATCGCCTTGCCCGTCGGCGTCGGGTACCGCTTCCACTGATCTACACCCCTCGCCCCTCGCCGCGTCCTGGACACGTTCGCGCGTGATCCTGCGCGACAAACCCGCGCCCGTGGCGTGCGCGGCGCGCGTGGATGTGGGAGGCTCGGCCCGTGCGCAGTCACCGTGCACAGGCGTGGAGCCTGGGCCGCCGCGCGCTCGCGGGCCCTCTCTGGGCGACCCTCCTGCTCCTGCTTGTGTCCTGCACGGCGGCGCCTCCGCGCCACGGCGGCGAGGTGTTCCACGCGGATCGCGACGCGCTGCTCGACGAGGCCCGACGCGCCGCGTACGGCGGGGACAAGCCCGCGGCGCGGCGGCGTTACGAGGCGCTCCTCGCGCGGGATCCGCGGGACGACGAGGCGCGGACCGGGCTCGCGCGGCTCGACGCCTGGGAGGGGCACCACGCGCGGGCGGCGGCCGCGTATCGTGACGTCCTCTCGCGCCACCCCGACGACGACGACGTCCGGTCCGCCCTCTTCGACGTGCTCACCTGGCAAGGCCTGTGGGACGAGGCCGAGGCGGCGCTCGACGCGGCGCGACGCAAGGACACCCCTGCCCTGCTCGCCTGCCGGGCGCGGCTCGAATACGCGCGGGGCGATCTCACGACGGGGCACGCGCTCGCGGAGCGGGCCTCCGTCGCGTCCGGCGGCAACACCGAGCTCCGCGCGCTCGCGCGAAGGCTCTCCACGGGGTATGCGCGGGTCACCACGCGGGTGCTCGTTTTTCCCGCGCCCATGCCGGCGCTCGGGCAGGTCGACGTAGAGGTCTCGCAGGCGTGGCGCAGGCTCCTCCTCGGCGTGGAGACCGAGCACGGCGGGCGCCCGTCGACGGCGGCGGGCGGGTGGGCCTACGGCGCGCTCTGGGGCGGCCGGGCCACGTGGCTCTTCGGGCATGGTTTTTCCCTCGGCGGCGAGGCTGCGTTCGGCGCGCCGGCCGAGAGCATCCCCCTCCTCCGCCTCCGCGCCTACGGCACGGCGCCGATCCGGCCCTGGCTGACGAGCGGCCTCGCGTACACGTACCGAAGGTACACGGGCAGCGTCGAGACGCACGGGGTCAGCCCGACGCTCGGCCTCGTGATTGGCGATGAGCTGCGGCTCGACGCGACGTATTGGCTCACGCACGTCCGCGTCGAGGATCCTCGGGGCGCGAGCGAGAGCCGCCTCGTCCATGCGTTCTCGTTTTCGGCGGGCCGCACGCTCCTGCCCTGGCTCGCGCTCCGGGCGGGGTATGCGCACGGCGCCGAGGCCGAACGATTCCCGGCGGCGTTTCAGATCCTCGACCTCGTCACGGACGCCGTCTACGTCGGCGCGGATCTCTGGCCGTACGACTTTTTGCGCGTGATGCCGCTCTACAACCTCACGTTCCGCGGCCCTCCCGGCGCCGAGCGCATCACGCTGCACACCTTCGAGCTCGGCGCGCTCGTGCGCTGGTGAAGAAAGCCCCGGCGGCGCGGCGCTTTACGTCCGAGGCGCGTGGCGGCATGATCACGCCATGAAACTTCGACGTTATCTTGGTTCGATCCTGGCCTTCTCCGCGCTCCCCCTTTTTCTCGCCTGTGGCAGCACCGTCGAGCCGGGCAGCTCCGGCAGTCCGAGCGGCTCCGGCGGCGCGGGAGGTTCGGGCGGCGCGGGCGGCTCCGGCGTCCCGCTCATGCTCACGTGTTTCGACGACAGCGTGCAGTTCCCGACGGCGAGCAAAGGCTGCGTCGCGGATCAGGATTGCAGCCAGATCCTGCACGTCCGCGATTGCTGCGGCAGCCTCGCGGCCATCGGCCTCGCCGCGAAGGACGTTCCGGCCGTCTCGATGGCCGAGCAAGAATGCGGCGCGCAGGCGCTTTGCGATTGCATCGCCCAACCCACGACCACCGAGGACGGGAACACCACGGAGGACACGTCGACGATTCAGGTCGCCTGCGTCTCCGGGGCTTGCTTGACGCGCCTGCCTTGAGCCGGCGCACGAGCGATCCCCGAGACCAATCCCCCTGACGGAAGTGCCCGTTTTCTAGGCATTTTTCGATCTACCTCCCATTGACACGCCAAAACCCCCTTGGGTATCGTCGTTGGATCGGGCGCCACGTGCCTTTGGGGTGCCCCCATCGGGAGGCCGACGACGTGTCCGATCAGGATCTGGAGCAAGAAAACAGAGCGCTGCGCGCGCGGGTCGCTGAGCTGGAAGAGCGCCTTGCCGCCCTCGCGCCCCCGTCCGCGCCCGCGCGCGCCTCGGCGCTCGAATTGGGACAGCTCCTCCGGCTCCTGCTCGATCACCTCGACTTGATCGTGTGGGCCGTCGACGCAAGCGGCACCTTCACCTTCCACGACGGCAAGGGGATCGACGCACTCGGAATCGAGCGGGGCGCGTTCCTCGGCCAGAACCTCCACGTCATGTACGGCGCCGAAGGCACGTCGGGGGTCCGGATCGCCCTCGCGGGGACGCCCGCCCACGACATCCAGTCGGGACACGGAATGTATTGGGAGAACTGGTACATCCCCGTGCGGGGCGAACATGGGGCCGTCAAGCACGTCGTGGGGTTATCGCTCAACGTCACCGAAACCACGCGGACCCGCGAGGAGCTCGACACCAAGCTCGCGCTGATCGAGCGACAACAGGAGGTCATCCAGAACCTCGAGACGCCGATCATCCAGGTATGGGATCACGTGATCACGCTCCCGATGGTCGGCGTCGTCGACAGCCACCGCGCCGCCCGGGTGACCGAGGATCTCCTCGCCGCGGTCTCGCGCCTGCAAGCGCGCTTTGCCATTCTCGATTTGACCGGCGTCGACGTCGTCGACACCGGCACGGCGAGCCACATGCTGAACATCCTCGGCGCCGTACGCCTGCTCGGCGCCGAGGGGATCATCACCGGAATCCGGCCGAACGTGGCGCAGACGATGGTCTCGCTCGGCCTCGACCTCTCCCGCGTGATCACGCTCGCGACGTTGCGCGATGGCCTCTCGTTCGCGATCCGGAGCCTCGGCGACAAACCACGCGCCCGTACGCGCGCATGACCCCGCGCGCGCCGCGTCGTTTCCTCAGGGCGTACTCAGGGGATTCGCAGGGCTGCTCCCCGCGGCAAGTTCGTCGCCGTCGAGATATCCGTCGAGATCCCGATCGATGCCGATGCGCACCCCGGAGCCTGGCGGCACGCACGTATACGTGAGCGAGCTGCTCGTCGCGAGGAAGATCGAACGCAGAATCGCGTCGGGGATCGGCGGAATCGCCTGCTGGTTGACGACGAAGCGCTGGATCTCCGGGATGTAGAGGTAGCCGACCTCCACCGCCGGAGACGAGCCCGAGATGCCCTTCGCCACGAGATCACATTCGAGGGCGTTCGCGCGCTGCAAGAGGAGATCGATTCGCGCCGCCGCCGACGCCTGGTTCATCACCGTGAGCGTCACCTGTTGCCCGACGATGGGCGCGAGGTTCGTGTCGAACACGAGCTGATAGGCTTCCATGTCGCGCTTCGCCTGGTCCCCCGCGGATGTGAGAGGGATCCCCGGCGCGACCAGGACCCCGTCCGGAAGGGTCCCGGGCAGGACCTGGGTGCCCGCGTCGAAAATGGAGCTGCGCTGGAACAACGTCGGGGTCGCCCCGTCGTGGGTGAAACCGAAGCCACGAATCTGATCGCCCAGGAAGGGATCGGGGTTCTCGGAGCCGAAGGCGGCGGCGGAGCCGAACATGCCGACCTTCTGGTACTGGTTGCGCAGGTGCACGTTCTTGAAGATCTGCGGCGGCCCGCCAAAACCCGAGAATCCATCGGCCCCGAAGAAGCCTGGGAAACGATCGTGCGGGTTGGCATTGGGATCGATTGGATGACACGTCCCGCAGGTGATCCCCCCGGGGAGGATCGCCGTCTGGAGGAAAAACGCGCGGCCCGCCTGCTGGGAGGGTGTCAGCGAATTGTCAAGGTTCCGGATCGGGTTCGGCGGATAGGCGACCTGGAGGATGAACTCCGCGAAGGCCTGCATTTGCTCGTCGCTGAGCTCCGCCGTTCGGCCGAGCAAACCCACGAACGCGGGATTGAACTTCCGGAATGCGGCCTCCTCGTCGAACGCCCCCGTCCCCGACTGCACGCTCGGCTCGTCATTGCCGCCCGTGCGGTCGGCGCGCCAGTGCATCGGGCCCTGGTTCGCCATGCCGCGCAGGCTCTGGGTCGCCATCGGGCCCTTCATCGGGTGGAAATCGGGATTGATGAACAAGGGCCCCTTGAAAGGCCCGGGGTTGTTCAGGATCGTGCCGTCGGGGTTGCCGAGATCCCAGGAGAGATCGTCCATGTCACCGAAGATGTGGCAGCTCCCGCAGGCCGCCTCGCCATTGCTGGACGACAGCCGCGCGTCGTAGAGGAGAGGCCGCCCTGCGACGACGCTCGCCGGCTCGGGGTTGTACATCTTCACGTGGGCGAGCTCTTGGCGTGTCGACAGGCTCACGACGGAAATCGCATTGTCGAAGCGCGTGAGGACGTACATGCGCGCTCGACCCTCGTCGAGCACCATGCCCGTCGGTCCGCCGCCGCTCAGCGGGATGTGGCTCGACGTGCTGGGCACGAAGGAGTTGTTCTCCAGCGCGGCCGTATTGAACACGCCGATCTTCGAGGACCCGAACGCGGCCACGTACAGGGTGGTGCCGGAGCTCGAAATGGCCATGCCGAGCGGCTGCGCGAGGCTCCTCTGGTTCACGGACGGAGGCGCCGGCAGATCGAAATAATCGATGTGCTTGTTGAGGTGCCGCGGGGCGACGCCGTCGGGGCCGAGCACCGTGATCCGGCTCTCGTGCAGGTGGCCCTGGAGCGTCTCGCCGGCGAAGATCCCGTCCCCCTCGAAGCGCAGGTCATTGCGGGCCTCGGTGTTGCTGACGTAGACCTTCCCATTGACGGGATTGACGGCCATGTTGAAGAGGACCGTCCCCACGCCCGAGAAGGCCCCCGCGGAGCCCGCGACCTGCTTGGGCGGGTTCGCGTTGGCGTCGATGACGAACACGTCCTTGTCGGGCAGCGAGAAATTCACGGCGTCATCCCAGGGGCGGCCGAGGACGTCCCGCCACGACGAACCGTTGTACTTCACGAGGACGCCGACCTCGGGCGCGGGGAACCCTTGGAAATTCGTGTTCGGCCCGGGCACGCCGCCAAACGCCTCGCCGCCGTTGGGGACCAGGGATTCGTCGACGATGGTCGTACGATTGCCTGAATGGAACACGGCCGCATAAACACGCGATCCGTCGGGCGTGGCCGCGAGCGCGCGGGGCGTGTCGCCGAAGAGGTTCAGGATCTTGAGCGGGGCGCCGCCCATCGTCGCGCCGAGGCTTCCGGCGTCGAAGACCCATACGTCCGCGCGGCCCACGCCGGGCGTCGTGAGCTGGGGGTCGAAGGGCGCGTTCTGGCCGCGGTGGGCCGCGGTGATGAATGCGCGGTTCTTGCTCGGACCAGCGAAGACGATATCGCGCGGCTCGTCGCCGACGTGCAGGGTGCGCACGACGGAGCCCCATCCGGTCCCGTGCACGTTGACGATGCTCACGCTGTCGGACATGTGGTTGACGACCCACACCTCGCTGTTGCTGCGCGCGGCGACCGCGACGGGCTCGAGTCCGACGGGCACGGAGCCGGTATGCTCCAGGATGCCGCTGTACGTGAGCCGAAAAATCTCGAGGCGATTGTCGGGTGTATTGACCACGAAGAGCAGATGCCCGCTCGGCGACATCGCGATCGGACGGACCTGACCGCTCTCGAACAAGGTATAAGACGCGTCGGCGGCGGACACCTCCGAGGACTGCGAGAGCGTCGCGCCGAGCGTGGCGCCAAAGAAGGCCAAGCACTTCAATCGCGTGAGCGGCGTGGCCGCGTGAAGCATGGATCGCATGACACCTCCCAGGGCAGTGGCGACGGCCGGGAACACGCCGCCATGGTCAGGAAGAAAAGGCCCAACGGGAGGATTGCCCGCAGACTGTGTTCTGTAAAGGGAGGAGGATCCCGATTACGACGGGAAGCACCGCAGCAGGGATCTCTTGGATGGTATGGACGACGCCCACGCGGAGTTCGTCCGGGGTTCGCCCGCGCCCGTCGCGACCGTACGATGTGCACTCGGCGCAGGCGTGCGTGTTCGACATAAAAACCCGTGGACGCATTGCGGGCCGGCGTCCGCGTCGAGGTCTGGTTCGGCAGAAAAAAACGACGGGGAGGGCCCGCACGGACGGCCCCGCCAGGGCGCCGTCAAGCGGCGGTCTCGCCCGCCTTCTCCAGGAACAAGCTTCCCGTCGTTCGTCGGGACGCCCCATTCCGCTCCGAGGGTGCCCCCTCCGAGGAGCGCCGCCCCTTCTTGTCCTCGCCCCCAGCCCCGAGCCCGAGCGCCTGGGACGCCTCGAAGACCACCTCCGGCGAAGGATCCGAGAGCGCCCGCACGAGCGCGGGCACCGCGAGCCACCGCTCCTCCACCTGCGCGAGGCTCCGCGCCGCGAGCGCGCGCGCCTCCGCGGAGGGATCACTCACGGCGACCTCCGCGAGCGCCGCCGTCGCCTCGGGCCCTCGCCGATCGGCGAGCTCCAGAATGGCCCGCACCCGATCCTCGAGCCGCGCCGCGCGCCGCGCCGCAATGGCGAAACGCGAGAGCGTCACCATCCTGCGGCCGCTCTCAGCAGGACGCACCGTCCCCACACGCGCCTCGAACGCCCGCGCCACGGCCTCGCCCTCCGCCTCGCAGACGGCCCGCGCCGCCGCCGCGGCGACCGGGTCCGAAAGGAGCGCCCGCGCCTCGGCGACCCACGTCTCCACGCCCGCGAGCGCGCGCGCCACGATCCACACCGCCTGCGCGACGCCCTCGGGTTTGTCCCTCCCCAGCATTGCCACCGCCTGCTCGCCGCCGATGCGCCCGAGCGCGAGCGCCGCGCTCTCCCGCGCCTCCGCGGCCGCGTCGTCGAGCGCCCGCCCGAGCGCCGCCGCGTGCCGGGACGAACCAAGCTCCCCGAGGATCCGGAATACCCCCGCGCGCACCGCGCCCGCCTCGTGCCGCGCCGCGGCGACGATCGCCTCGGACAAACCCGCGCGCCCCACGGCCACGAGCGCGGCTCGCGCCGCCGCGCGCCCCTCGCCCGTCGCCTCCCCGAGCGCCGCGGCCCAGGCCGAGACCATTCCGAGCCGATCCATCGCGAGCGCCGCGCTCCGCCGCACGTCGTCGCACGGATCGAAGAGCGCCCGCTCGATCGCCGATCGATCCTTCGGCGAGAGGGCCGCGAGCGCGTCCACCGCGCGGGATCGCACCTCCGGATCGGGATCACCGAGCGTGGCCACGAGCGTCCCCACGACCTCCTCGTCGCCCACCCGCGCGAGCGCCGCCGCGGCCCGCGCGCGCACGCCGCTCGACGGATCGCCCAGGACGACGCTCACGAGCGGCCGCGTCGACCGCGGATCCCCGATATGCCCGAGCGCCTCCGCCGCGGCCGTCCTCGCCGCGGCATTGCCGTCGCCGAGCTGCGCCACGAGCGACAACGTCGCCCCCGGATCGCCGATCTTCCCGAGCACCCGCGCGGCCCAGGTCCGCGCCTGTACACGCTCGTCGTCGAGCATCTCCACGAGCGGCCGCACCGCGTCCGATCCGAAGGAAATGAGCGCCTCGGCCACGACCTTCGCGCCCCCCTCGCCCTGCGACGCGAGCGCCTCGCAGAGGTGCGGCAGCACCGCAATGTCGGGAATGGATCCAATGGCCTCGGCCGCGGCGAGCCGCACCGTCGTGTCCTCGTGCGGATTCGCGAGCGCCGACGCGAGGGCGGGGCTCGCCGACGCGGCGCCGAGCTTTCCGAGCATCCGCGCCGCGTGGGCCCGCTCGTTCCACGATTTCGATTCGCGCAGCGCGCGCTCCCAGGCTGCGCGCAAGCCGAGCTCCTCGCAGACCACCGCGCAGCGCGCCTCCTCGTCGAGCGCCTGCTCCAGGACGGCCAGGATCGTGCTGCGATCGAAGCCTTGCGCGAGCGATCGCGCCACGCGCGCGGCCGGCTCGACGCGCAGCCTGGAGAGCACCTTCCGCGCGGCCGCGAGCCGCTCGACCGCGCGCCGCTCGTGCCGCCGCCGCAGCGCCTCACGCCCGATGACCGAGATACCTGGCACGAGCGCGACGACCGCGATCCCGAGACCCACGTACAGGACCAAGACAAGGGCACTCACCGTCTCCCCCGATCCTCTTTGAATGCCGACGTCAAGCCCGCTGTGCGGCGGGGGCAGCGGGCGCAAACCCTTTGCGCCCAAACTTATCCCAGCCCTTCTTCCCCTTCAAAAAATCGTAGAGGCCTCGGAGCTGCCAGAACACCAGGTATTGCCGATATCCTAGATTCGACAAGACCCCCACGAACAAGAGCACAATCGCGTCACGCGCCCGCGGGTAGGGCACGAGCGACGCTGTGCCAGCGTGCCCCCGCCCGGGCCGCGCCGAGAACGTGCAGAGCACGATCGACAGCGTCGACAGGCAGAAATTCATGGCCATCGCGAGCCCCATGAACGCGAGCAATGCCTTGCCGGAGAGCGCGCCGAAGATCGAGGTCAGGACGAGCAGGAGGTATCCGACGCACTCGGTCGGCGGCGCGAGCGCCTCGAACACGAGCTGATACGGCATCGCGAAGAGGCCGATCTGCCGGAACTGCGGCCGAAACAGCATCGCGCGGTGATAACTCATGACCTCCCAGAGCCCCCGGTACCACCTTGCTCGTTGCTTCCCGAGGTCCCGATAATTCTCGGGCGCCTCCGTCCACGTGACCGCGAAGGGCAAACAGACGATTCTCCCCGGCCTGCCCTTGTCGAGCAGATACCGATGAAGCCGCACCACGATCTCCATGTCTTCGCAGACCGTGTGCGCCCCTTCCGTGCAGTATTCGATGCAGATCCTGGAGCGAACGTGGCGCGTGAGAAAGCCGCCGACCTCGAAAAGTACGTCACGCCGGATCAGCGCGAAAACACCGGAGAGAATGAGCACGGCGTTGTCCTCGGACAAGGCCGTCCGCCCCTTCGCGAAGGATCGCATGTATTCCACGATCTGCAGCTTCCCGATGAGGCTCGTCGGCAGCGCGAGCTCCTTCACCTCGCCCTCGCGGATGATCGATCCATTCGAGAGCCCGACCTGCACGCCCACGGCCACCGTATCGTCAGGCGACTCCATCACCTTGCGCACGGCGAGCAGGAGCGCGTCCGGGACGAGCAGGCTATCGGCGTCCATGCTGGTCACGAATTCGCCGGCGGCGACGCTCGTCGCTGCATTCAGCGCATCCGCCTTCCCGCCGTTCTCCTTGTCGATCAAGACCATCCGCTTGACGTTCTCGGGCAGGCCCGTCCGGCACTCCCACATCCCGCGCACCTCGGCCGTATCGAGCCCGCTCGCGCGCTCGAGCACGGCCGGGACGAACGGGTACGCCGAGAGCAGGACCTCGACGGTCCGGTCCTTCGATCCATCGTTGCAGATCACGATCTCGTAGGCCGGATAGCGCAGGCGGAGCTGCGATTTCAGGCTCTCGACGATCGTGACCTCCTCGTTGTAGGCCGGTACGAGCAGCGAAACGACGGGCAAGAATGCGTCGCGCTCGGAGAGCGACGCGGGACGAACGAGCTCGGCTGTGAGCTCGTGTCGAATGCGACGATAACTGACCAGGACGAACCGTAGGTTGATCAGAAAAAACAGGGTCACGTACCCGACGATCACGAGATCGAGGATACGCAGGAGCCAGATGAGCGCGCCCAATGCCACCCCCCACGTCCCTCCGGAGCTCCGAGGTCAGGATGCACCGGCGCTTCCTGGTACCCAAAGTCTCCGGGGTGGTCACGAAAACACCATTCTACCGTGTTTCTCGTAACGCGGTATACACGAACGTGTATTCGAATGGGAACGGACATGGCGTTTCGGGAAGACACGGACGGACGAACGTGCTACGGCCCAGGCGCGCGCGATTTACCGAGGACAAACCACCGCCCATGCGCAAGACCAGGACGAAGAACGAGATCCCCGCCGCCCGCGAGCCCGATTTCATCGTCGTGAAAGGCGCCCGCGAGCACAACCTCCGCATCGAGCACCTCGAGGTCCCCAAGCGCAAGCTCGTGGTGTTCACCGGCCCGAGCGGCTCGGGCAAGTCGAGCCTCGCGTTCGATACGCTGTATGCCGAGGGCCAGCGCCGCTACGTCGAGACGCTCTCGGCGTATGCCCGGCAATTCCTCGGCCAGCTCGATCGCCCGTCGGTCGAGCACGTCTCCGGCCTCTCGCCCACGATCGCCATCGAGCAAAAGAGCGCGTCCTCGAATCCGCGCTCCACCGTCGGAACCATCACCGAGATCTACGATTACCTGCGCGTGCTTTACGCCCGCGCCGGCGAGCAGCGTTGCACCACCTGCGGCAAGGCCGTGGCCTCGCAGAGCGTCGACGAGATCGTCGAGGCGCTGCTGGAGCTGCCCGAGGGCAGCCGCGCCACCCTTCTCGCGCCGCTCGTCGTGCACCGGAAAGGCGAGCACAAGGAGATCTTCGAGGATCTCGCGACGCGCGGGTTTTCGCGCGTCATCGTCGACGGCCAAATGGAGAAGCTCGATCCCCTGCCCCGCCTCGACAAGAAGCTCTGGCACGACATTTCGCTCGTCGCCGATCGCATCACGGTGCGCGCCGAGGATCGCCCGCGCATCGCCGAGAGCATCGAGCTCGCGCTGCGCGAAGGCAAAGGCGAGATGATCGTCGACGTCGAGGGGGAAACCCCCCGCCCCTTCAGCCAGGCGCGCATGTGCTGCGGCAAGAGTTATCCCGAGCTCAGCCCGCAGAGCTTTTCGTTCAACAGCCCGCTCGGCATGTGCCCGAAATGCAGCGGCCTCGGCACGCGCCTCGAAGCGGATCCGGATCTCATCGTGCCAAACCCGGCGCTCTCGCTCCGGGAGGGCGCCATCGCGCCCTGGGCCTCGGCGATGTCGCGCGGCGAGGGCTGGACGTTCCGCATCGCGGACGCAGTGGCCAAGGCGACGGGCGTGGACCTCGATACGCCGTTCGGAAAGCTCTCGGCGAAGAAACGCGAGCTCATTCTGTACGGGCTCGAAGGCAAGAAAATCGCCGTGCAATGGGGCAAGGAGGGCTCGGAGAGCCACGGGACCTTCGGGATGAAGTTCGAGGGCGTGATCCCGAACCTGGAGCGGCGCTTCCGCGACACGACGAGCGACATGGCGCGGGATGTCTACCGGAAGTTTTTCCGGGAAATGCCCTGCGACGCCTGCGAAGGAAGGCGCCTCCGCCCGGAGACGCTCGCCGTCCTCCTCGCCGAGAAGAACATCGCCGCGGTGACGTCAATGACGGTGGGCGCCGCGATCCATTTCGTGCAAAACCTCGCCCTGACCGGCGGCAAGGCTCGGATCACGGAGGGCGCGTCGCGCGAAATCGAGGCGCGGCTCGGCTTCTTGATGAACGTGGGGCTCGATTACCTGACGCTCGATCGCTCGGCGACCACGCTCTCCGGCGGCGAGGCGCAACGCATAAGGCTCGCGAGCCAGCTCGGCAGCGAGCTCTCGGGCGTGATGTACGTGCTCGACGAGCCGAGCATCGGCCTGCACCAGCGCGACAACGAGAGGCTGATCGCGACGCTACGGCGCCTGCGGGATCTCGGCAATACGGTGGTCGTGGTCGAGCACGACGAGGAGACGATCCGCGCAGCCGACCACGTCGTGGATTTCGGCCCCGGCGCCGGCCACGAGGGCGGCCGTGTGCTCTTCGCCGGCACGCCCGAGGAGCTCGAAGAGGCCAAAGGCAACGTGACCGGCGATTACCTCTCCGGCCGCCGCCGCATCGAGATCCCCGCCGAGCGCCGAAAGCCGAGCGGCTGGATCAAGATCAAGGGCGCGCGGGAGCACAATTTGAAAAACGTCGATGCGCGCATCCCGATCGGCGTCCTCTCGGCCGTGACGGGCGTCTCCGGCGCAGGGAAGAGCTCGCTCGTCAATGGCATTCTGCTCCCGGCGCTGAGCCGCGCGCTGCACGACGCGACGGGCCCCGTGGGCGCGCACGACACGATCGAGGGGCTCGACGTGCTCGACAAGGTGATCGCCATCGATCAGCAGCCGATCGGACGCACGCCGCGCTCGAACCCGGGCACGTACACGAAAGCGTTCGACCACATCCGCGAGGTCTTCGCGCTCCTGCCCGAGGCGCGGGCGCGCGGCTGGGACTCGGGTCGATTCAGCTTCAACGTGAAAGGCGGGCGCTGCGAGAGCTGCCACGGCGACGGCGTCGTGAAGGTGGAGATGCATTTCCTCGCCGACGTGTACGTGCCCTGCGAGGTCTGCGGCGGCAAACGGTACAACGCGCAGACGCTCTCGGTGCGCTTCAAAGGGAAAAACATCACCGAGGTGCTCGAATCGAGCGTGGAGGAATGCCTCGGGATGTTCGAGCACCACGTGGCCCTGAAGCGAATCCTGACGACACTCGTGGACGTGGGCCTCGGCTACATGAAGATCGGCCAGCGCGCGACGACGCTCTCCGGCGGCGAAGCGCAACGGGTGAAGCTGAGCCGCGAACTCGGAAAAACCCAAACAGGGCGTACGCTCTACGTGCTCGACGAGCCCACGACGGGCCTGCATTTCGAGGACATCCGGCGCCTGCTCGTGGTGCTTGCACGGCTCGTGGACGCGGGGAACACGGTCGTGGTGATCGAGCACAACCTCGACGTCATCAAATTCGCCGACTGGGTGCTCGATCTCGGCCCCGAAGGCGGCGCGCGCGGCGGGCGCGTGATCGCGGAAGGCGCGCCGGAGGCGGTGGCGCGGGTGCCGGAGTCCCATACGGGGCGGTTTTTGGCAGACATCCTCGGGCGCGAGCAGGTCAAGGCGAAGGCCAAGAACGGCAAATCCACCCGCGTTCACGCCTGATTCGTCAGGACGACTTTTTCAATTTCCGCTGGAGCGTCCGGCGGTCGATCCCGAGCAGCTTCGCCGCCACCGCAATCACCCCACCCGAATCCTTGAGCGCGGCGTTGATCGCGTCGCGCTCGAGCTCGTCGAGCTTGTACGTCGTCCGGCTCGACGGCGGCGCCCCCGTAAACGGCGCGCGCGGCCGCTCGAACAGAATCGTCGCCTCCCGCAGCAATCGATCTGCGTCGATCGGCTTCGTCAAGAGCGTGTCCGCGCCCTCGCGCACCGCCGCGACCGCGAGCGGGATGTCCCCGAATCCCGTGAGCATCACGATCGCCGCCTCCGGGCAGAGCCGGCGCAGCCGCGGCAATGCCGTGAGACCATCGACGCGCGGCATGCGGTAATCGACGACCACGAGATCCACGGGCGCGTCCTCCAGCGAGACGAGCCCCTCCTCCACCGTCGCCGCCGTCCGCGCCTGCACCCCACGCCGCCGCATCGCGCCCTGGAGCGTCGTGCGAAACGCGTCGTCGTCGTCGATGAGCAGCGCCGTCTCGATCTTGCGAGGCATCCTCATACCTCCCAGTCACGCGACGCCACACGGCGCGCGAGCCGGATCGTCACCCTTGCCCCGCCCTCGATCCCATTGTCCACGCTGAGCATGCCGTTCATCCGATCGAGCAGCACCGAGCTCACGTACAGCCCGAGCCCCATCCCGCCCTCGCGCTCCTTCGTCGTCTGAAACGGCTCGCCGAGCCGCGCGAGGATCTCCGGCGCGAACCCGGGCCCATTGTCGTCGACCACGATCTCGACGTGATCACCGCCGTCCCGCACCACAATCTCGATCCGCGGCTTCGCGGTCCGCACCATCGCCTCGGTCGCGTTCGTCAAGACGTTCACCAGCACCTGCAAGAGGCCCGCTGGCATGACCGTCACGTGCACCGGCGCAGGCGCGTCGATCGTGATCTCGCCCCGGTACGCGAGCCGCCGGAGCTCACGCCCCGCCATCTCCGTGACCAGCTTGCCGAGCTCGACCTCCTCGCACCGCTGATCCGGCCGGATGTACCCGCGCACGAGGCCGATGATGTCGCTCGCCCGTTGCGCCTCGCCCGCGATCGTACGCGCGAGCTCGGCGGCGTCCGGCGAGACGTCCTTCGTGAGCTCCGAGAGCTCGCGCCCGGCGAGCAGGATCGTGGCGAGCGGCGTCGAGAGCTCATGCGACATGCCGCCGACCACGCGGCCGAGCATCGCGAGTTTGTCGTTCCGGAGCGAGCGTTGCCGGAGCTCGTCGAGCCTGCGCGCATACACGAACAGGAACACGCCGAGGAACCCAGCCACGGACGCGAGCGAGACGAACGCGCCGAGGTGGTGGACGCGCTCCTTGCCGAGCGGCGCCGACGCGAGTGGCAGCGGATCCGCGAACGAGACGAGCGCGCCGACGGCCACGGTCAGGCCCGCGATCGCGAGGACGGCGCGCCCGCTGCTGAGGAACCCCGCGAGGGCGATCTGGAAGACGAGAAACGCGGCAAACGGGTTTCCCGTGCCGCCCGTGACCCACAACACGGCGCCGAGGGCGATCACGTCGAACGTGATCTGCCCGGCGACGAGGCGTTGCTCGTGACGGAGCATGCGGCCGAGCACGAGCGCGAACGAGCCGTTCAGGATCACGAGCAAGCCGAGGATCAGGAAGACCGGCGTGACCGCGAGTTCCGGGACGAACCATTTTCCGGTCGCCGTCGTGAGGCCCATGCCGAGGATCGCGAGCCAGCGGAGCTGGATCAGCCACCGCGCCGCGGTCCCCTCGGGGATCGGATCCGCGCTCGAAAGGACGGCCCTGACGGACGATTGTCCCCCGGAAGGTGCACCACCCGCCGCACGCGCCGTCCCCGGCTCGGCGGCGGCGATGGGGGGAACGGAGACACGGGCCGACATCGGGTCGCCAGACTATGGCGAGTCCGAACCCGGTGTCGAGCGGTTCGCGGCTCTCGGAAACGTGGAGGAGGCGGAGGACTGCGTTCGCTTGGAGCTTGGGGGCGCCGCTCGGCTTGCCCGAGCGTGCCCCCAGCGCGGACGCGAAAAACTCAGTGCTTGGCGGGGGTCGCGGCCGGGGCGGCCGAACCGGCGGCCGGAGCGGCCGAGCCGGCGGCGGCGGGCGCGGCGGCCGCCTTGGGGACGGCGACGTCGCCGGTGCGCTCGGCCTTGAACGGGTCCTTCAGATCGACCGGGTTCTTCGCCTCGATCGCCTCCGCTTCGCCGCGGAACTGCGTGTCGCTCATCGTGATGCCGATGAAGACCGCGAGGAAGATCAGGGCCGAGACGAAGATGATGGCGTGGAACTTATGGTCCCACTTGAGGTGCATGAAGATGAGCGCGACGACCGACGCCTTGATCGTGGCGATCAAGAGGGCGACGATCAGGTTGCCCATATGGCCGAGGTCCACGTAGCTCGCGCCCACGGTGACGACCGTGAGGAAGAGCAACGTGCTGAACGTGCCGATGTAGACCTTGAACGGCAGGACGTGCGGAACGTGATCGCCGTTTCCGCTTCCGTGACCGTGGTCGTGCTCTGCGTGCGAGGTGCTCATGGTGCGCTCTGCTCCGGGCTCAGCCGACCAGGTAAAGGAGCGGGAAGAGGTAGATCCACACGAGGTCGACGAGGTGCCAGTAGAGGCCCACGTTCTCGACGGGCGCGTAGTAGCGGCTGGAGAACTCGTTCTTCTGGTTCCGGAGGAGGATCCAGAGGATGAGGCCCATGCCGATGACCACGTGCACGCCGTGGATCCCGGTCATCATGAAGTAGATGGCGAAGAAGATGCCCGGGTGACCCGAGGCGAAATCCGCCGCCGTGAAGTTCCCGCCGGGCAGGAGCCCGTCGTGGATCTTGTGGCTGTACTCGAAGTACTTGACCACAAGGAACATCGCCGCGCACGCGAGGGTGATCGCGAGCAGGAGGGTGGTCTTCTTCTTCTCGTTCTTCTGCGCGGACCGCACCGCGAGCGCCATCGTGAAGCTCGACGAGATCAGCACGATGGTGTTGATGCCGCCCATCACGCGGTCGAGGTGGTGGTGCGCCTCGACGAACGACGGGAAGTACTTGCTACGGAAGATGGCGAAGGCGCAGAACAAGCCGCCGAACAGCAGGATCTCCGTCACCAAGAAGAGCCACACGCCCATTCGACCTGCGTCGAACTGGGTGTCTGCCTTGTCGAAGTGGTGGGCGACGTGGAACTGGGGGGAGAGCTTCGTCTCCTCAGCGCCGCCCAAAGCCTCGGCTTTCGCGCTCATCAAGCAGTCTCCTCAGCAGGACGCTCGTACGCGTCCAGCGTCACGATGGGGGCCTTCTCGAAGTTCTCCGTGATCGGCGGCGACTGCGTCTGCCACTCGAGCGTCGCGCTGTCCCACGGGTTCGCCGGCGCGGGCGCGCCGGTCTTCAGCGACCGGGCGAGGCAGATGAACGTGATGAGGAAGCCCAAGCCCAGGACCCACGAGCCGTACGTCGAGAACGCGTGCAGCGGCTGGTACTGGTCGAGGTAGTTGTAGTAGCGGCGCGGCATGCCACGCGTGCCAAGGATGAACTGGGTGAAGAACGTCCAGTTGAAGCCGATGAACGTGAGGGCGAAGCCCACGCGCGCCAGCTTCTCGTCGTACATCTTGCCCGTCATCTTGGGCCACCAGTGGTGGAGGCCGCCGAAGAACGCGATCGCCGTGCTGCCCATCATCACGTAGTGGAAGTGGGCGACGACGAAGTACGTGTCGTGCAGGTGCAGGTCGACGCTCAGCATCCCGAGGAAGAGGCCCGTCAGACCGCCGATCCCGAAGAGGAAGAGGAACGCGATGCCGTAGAGCATCGGCACCGTGAACCGGATCGACCCGCCCCAGAGCGTGCCGAGCCAGTTGAACATCTTCACCCCGCTCGGGATGGCCACGAAGAACGTCAGGAAGGAGAAGATCGCCGAGGAGAGCTCGCTCTGCCCCGAGACGAACATGTGGTGGCCCCACACGAGGAACGACACGAGGGCGATGGCCACGCTGGAGAACGCGATCGCCTTGTACCCGAAGACCCGGCGCTGCGAGTTCGTCGCGAGGATCTCCGTCGCCACGCCCATGCCCGGCAGGATCATGATGTAGACGGCCGGGTGGCTGTAGAACCAGAAGAAGTGCTGGAACAGGACGGGGTCACCGCCGAGCGTCGGATCGAAGATGCCGATGTGGAACGCGCGCTCGAAGATGAGGAGGAGCAGCGTGATGCCGAGGACCGGCGTCGCGAGCACCTGGATGATGCTGGTCGCGTAGAGCGACCAGAGGAAGAGCGGCATGCGGTACCAGCTCATCCCCGGGGCCCGGAGCTTGTGCAGCGTCACGATGAAGTTGAGCCCCGTCAGGATGCTCGAGAACCCCATCACGAACACGCCGAACGTCGCCGAGATGACCGACGTCGTCGACACGCCGGAGGCGTAGGGCACGTAGAAGGTCCAGCCCGTGTCCACGCCGCCCGTCACGATCGCCGCGAGCATGAAGATCGCGCCGATCCAGTACAGGTACAGGCTCAGCAAGTTGAGCCTGGGGAAGGCCACGTCCTTCGCGCCGATCATCAGCGGCAGGAAGAAGTTGCCGAGCGACGCCGGGATCGACGGGATGATGAAGAGGAACACCATCGCCGCGCCGTGCAGCGTGAACGCCTGGTTGTACTGCGAGGCGTCCATGATGGTCTTCTTCGCCGTCAAAAGCTCGAGACGGACGAGAAGGGCGAAGATGCCGCCGAGGCCGAAGCCGACGAGCACCGACACCAGGTACATGATGCCGATGCGTTTGTGGTCGACCGTCGTCAGCCAGGACCAGACGCCAGCAGTTTGGTTCAGGTAGTTTTTGCCTCGAACCTCGGGCGAGTGCCCGAGTTCGTCGACCGTAGCCGTGTTTGCCATGATCGAGCCTCCGATTCCCTACTGGACCGTCTTCAGGTACGCGATGAGCGCGTCGATGTCCGTTTCCTTGAGTAGGCCCTTGTAGGTCGGCATGACCGCCGGGTACCCACTGACCACCTTCTTGTTCGGCTCGAGCAAGCTCTCACGGATGTAGTTCTCGTCGACCTTGACCGACGAACCATCCGCGATCTGCTCCGTTCGACCGAAGACCCCCTTGAACGTCGGGCCCTGGATGCGGGACCCGTCGAGCGAGTGGCAGGTGTTGCAGCTACGCGTCGCGTAGAGCTTCTTGCCGAGCTCCGCCGGGGGAAGCGGCTTCTCGCCGGGCATGAGGCCGGTCTCCTGCCAGTTGTCGTAGTCGGCCTTCTCCATCACACGCACCCTGGCCATCATGTCCGAATGGCCGACGCCGCAATACTCCGTGCAGAAGAGGATGGTATCGCGGTTCTCCGTCGCCTCGAACCAGACCGTCGTGTACGTGCCCGGCACGACGTCCTGCTTCACCCGGAACTCGGGCACGAAGAAGCTGTGGAGGACGTCCTTCGAGCTCATGATGAGCTTCACGGGCTGGCCCTTGGGCACCACGAGCTCGTTCACGCTCACGTTCCCGTTCGGGTACGTGAACGTCCACATGTACATCTCCGCCGTCGTGCGGATCTCGAGCGCGTTGCCCGGCGCGACCATCGCCTTCATCCAGCCGCTGAGGCCCACGAAGAAGAGGCCGATCACCATGATCGACGGGATGATGGTCCACGTGATCTCGAGCGTCGTGCTGTGCGTGACGTCGCTGACCTTGTCCTTCGCGGTCCGCCTCTTGTAGCGGTACATGAAGTACGCGAGCGGCACCATCAGGCCCACGAACATCGCGATGTCCAGCCAATAGACGATGTACCACGCAGTATCGATTTCCTGCGCGATCGTCGAAGACTGCTTCGGCATCCAGAACGAGCCGAGTTCGATCGGATCCAACCTCATGCCAGAGCTCCATCCGTCGACTTGGACGCGCGACGACGCTCACGCCGCCAGAACCCGAGGAGCATGCCTCCGATCCCCAGCACCGTGAACACACCGCCCGCCTTCATCAGACGCCTCGTCGCGAGGACATACTTGTTTTCTGCGGGATCGTAATGAAAGCAGAACAGGAGCACGCGACCCCACGCGGACGCGAGCTTGCCCTGCGACGCCTCGAGCAACGAGAGCTCGAGGTCCTTCGCGCTGTAGTTGAGCCCGTACAGCGTCCGCGAGAGCTTGCCGTCGGGCGTGAACACGAAAACGCCCGCCGCGTGTGCATACTGCTGCGTCGCCTCTTCCCAGCGGTACCGGAAGCCCACCGCGTCGGCCACGCGACGCGCCTGGGCCTCCTCCCCCACCAGGAAATCCCATCCCCGCTCCGCCACGGGCCGACCATAGACGCCGACGTACGAGTCGCGCTTCTTGCGGGCCGTCTCGGGGGTATCGCGAGGATCGATGCTGACGACGACGACGCGGTACTCCTTGCCCGCCGTCCAGGCGAGGCCCTTCATGCCCTGGAGCAGGCCGTTCACGACCAGCGAGCAGAGCATGGGACACTCGTAATATGCGAGCACCAGGATCACCGGGTGCTCGCCGTCGAGATAGCTGCCCAGCGTGACGTCGCGCCCCTCGTGATCCCGGAGCTTCGCGTCCGCCGGAAGGAGGGCGCCGGGTCGCTCCTCGATGTCCACGCCTTCGAGCTCCTTCGGCAGCGCCGGGTCCCCCGCGAACGCCGGCGAAACCGGCGCAAGCGTGACCACGGCCGCCGTGAGCGCGGCAGCGATGAACATAAGGAAGCGGCCCGGACGAACCATCACTTCTTGGGCTCCTTGGGCTTGTCCTCGGGCTTCTTGTCCGTGGATTCGCCCTTCTTGTCGCCCTTCTCCTCGACCTTGGCGCCGTCCTTCTTCTCCTCGCCCTTGTTCTCCTCGGGCTTGTCCTGCGTGGGCGTGGGGGCCGGCTCCTCCTTCAGAGGCGGGGCCATGGGCGGCTGCCGGTAGCCCGCGATCGTCAGCTCGACCGCGCGATCCGTCGGGATCCGCACGACGCCGTCCTTCTTGCTCACCCACTGGTAGTGCGTGAGCTTCTGCTGCTCGGCGGCGCGCAGGGCCCGAAGGTCGCTCGATTGGAGCGAGAGGACCTTGTCGTGGAGCTCGCGATCCACGTAGTAGTTGAAGATCTCGCGCACCGCGACGCAGAGAGCCACCACGACCACGCAGGTGATGACCGTGACGAGCACGATGAGGCCGTTGCGCGGCCTGTCGTCCTCGACCGGGTCGTGCCCGCCGTGCCCGTGACCGCCCTCGTGCGCGTCGCCGCCGTGATCGTCGTGCTCCTCGGCGTGCGCGCTGGCCTCCGCGCCGTCCTCGCGCTCCTCGGAGGTCGACTCGTCGTCGCCCGAGGACACCTTCGAGGTCTCCTCGGCGGCGGACTCCGCGCGGCCCTGGTTCTTCTTCTTCTTCTTGCTCATGGATTGTCCACCTTCACGGTCTCGGCGAGCCGAGGATCACGGAGCGGGTAGAGCGGGCCCTTTGCAGCCTGCCGTGCGAGGAGGAACGCCACGATGCCGAGCGGTCCGAGCAGGCCGCAGATGTCCACCACGCTGAAGTGGAAGTGGTGGTCGAACGTCGGCATGACGAGCCAGTAGAGGTCGACGTAGTGCATGACCAGCATGATCACGGCGCCGACCGAGAGCCCCAGCGCATTCCGCTTCACGTGCCGCGAGAGCAGAAGGAGGAAGGGGATCACGAAGTGACCGAAGAGGATCGCGAGGCTCACCTTCGCCCAGCCCGCGTCGTCCCAGCGGTGGTGGTACCAGATCGTCTCCTCGGGGATGTCGGCGTACCAGATCAGCAGGAACTGCGAGAAGCCGATGTACGCGAAGAAGACGATGAACCCGAAGAGCAGCTTGCCGATGTCGTGCCGGTGCTCGATCGTGCTGATCTTGCGGAAGTAGCCGCGCTGCTGGAGCTGCACCGTGATGAGCGCGAGCACCGAGAGCGAGCTCGTCGCGCACCCCGCGAACACGTACACGCCGAAGATGGTCGAGTACCAGTGCGGGTCGAGGCTCATCACCCAGTCGAACGCCGCGAACGTCGTCGTCAGGGCGAAGAGGATCATCGCCGGCGCGCTCGCCGCCTGCATCTTCTCGGTGAGCTTGGTGTCCCCGCTCTCGTCCTGCGCGCGG
Organism: Polyangium sorediatum; assembly: GCF_029946465.1. Lineage (NCBI taxonomy): Bacteria > Pseudomonadati > Myxococcota > Polyangiales > Polyangiaceae > Polyangium > Polyangium sorediatum. The sequence goes on along the minus strand of NZ_JARZHI010000062.1, from coordinate 27,476 downwards.
CTCGTGCGCGTGAAGTAGAGGCCGAGGGCCACCCACACGAGGACGTAGAACGCCGACCGGCCATAGAAGAACGTGGGGTTCAGGTACCCCGCCTTCTTCTGGAGGAGCGGATCCGTCGCCGCCTGCGGCCCCATCCAGTGATGGTAAAGGTCGTGCGCCCAGACGAAGATCGGAATCGAGAGGACCGCGACCGCAGGCAGGAGGCCCGCGAGCCACTCCATCTGCCGCCGCGCCGCCACCGACCAGCCCGCGCGCGCGAGGTGCTGGACCAGCACGAAGAACAAGCCGCCGAGCGCGACCGTCGCGACGTACAAGAAGCCGACCAGATACGAGGCCGCGAATCGCTTCGGGTCCATCGCATAGCCGGCGCCCGCCGCCACCACGCCCACGACCGCGAGCCCCATGCCCGCCTTCGTGAGCGTGTCGCCCACGTCTTTCGGGAGCTTCCGGGCGTCGTCGCTCTTCGACTTTTCGCCCGTGGCCCGACCTGCGGTCATTGCCGCCGCCTGGCTCATTGCGCGTCTCCTTCTGGATCGATCGCGTTGCGCTTGTCGGCGGGCACGTCGTCGATCGAGGCATGCTGGCTCTTGCCGAGCACCCTCACCCACGTGACGATGGCCCACCGATCGGCCACCGGGATCTGCTTGCGATACGCCGGCATGTTCCGGACGCCGTGCGAGATGGTGTCGAAGACCTGCCCGTCCGGCATGGTCCGGACGCGATCCGACGAGAGCTCGACCGGCGGGGGGAACCCGCGCTGCACCACCATCCCGCGGCCGCTGCCCGACATGTCGTGGCAGGGCGCGCAGTAGATGTTGAAGCGCTCCTGGCCACGACGAACGAGCTTCTCGTCCACCTCGACCGGCGCGCGGCCGATGAACTCGCCCTTCGCGTCCTTGCCGCGGTAGTACGCGTCGTCCTCGTCCAGGTGGCCGACAGGCACCGTCCCGTCGACGATCGGCCGCATCGCGCGGCCGTCCTCGAAGAGCGGGCTCGCCTCACCCCACTGGTACTTGGGCTGCCAGTCCATGTCTCCGAAGACGTGGACCGGCGGCTCCTCGCTTTTGCTGCCGCGGCAGCCCGCGAGGGCCAGCGCGAACAAGAGGAATGCGGCGGGCCTCATTCCGTGACCTCCACGATCTCGCGTGCGCCGAGATCCTCGAGGAGCTTCCTCGTCTTCGACGCGTCGTATTTGGGGTCCTTCGCCTCGACCGTGACGAAGAACGCGTCGTCCGTCGCACGCGGGAAGGACGGGTGCTTCATCGACGGGTGGTAGAACATCGGCAGGCGGTTCACGCCCCACAAGCCGAAGAACGCACCAAACGCCGAGAAGAGCACCGTCAGCTCGAACATGATCGGCACGTAGGCCTGGTACGAGAACGACGGCTTGCCGCTGATGACGAGCGGGTAGTCGAACGAGACGAACGCCGTCAGCGCGATCGCGCTGAGCAGGCCAACCGTCCCGCAGGTCAGCACGATCCACGGCATCTTCGACGGGGGCAGCCCCATCGCCTTCTCCAGGCCGTGCACGGGGAACGGCGTCTGCGCGTCGAAGTCCTTGTACCCGGCGTTCTTCAGCTTCTCACAGGCGTGCATCAGCTCGCCGGGCGTGAGGAAGTAGCCCATGAGGCCGAACGGCTTCGCCGCCTCTTCCTCGAGCTCTTCATGACGATGAGCCTTATCCACGGGACTCCTCCTCGTCCTTCTCCGCGTCGCCCTCCGACGCCTCCTCGCCCTCGTCGCCCTCGTCCTCGCTCTCGTCGGACTTCGCGCTCGCCTCCTCGTGGTGGTCGTCGTGCGCGTCGTGGCCGTGGTCGTCGCCATGGCCCGCGTGCGGATCCGCCTGCGGCATCACGCCCTTGACCTCGCTGATGGCCACCGCCGGCAGGAACCGGAGGAAGAGGAGGAACAGCGTGAAGAACAGACCGAACGACCCGAGGAACGTCGAGATGTCGAAGAGGCTCGGCCGGAAGTAGGTCCAGCTCGAGGGGATGTAGTCGCGGTGGAGGCTCGTCACGATGATGACGAAGCGCTCGAACCACATGCCGATGTTCACGAAGATCGAGATCACGAACATCGCCGGGATGCTGGTCCGGATGCGCTTGAACCAGAAGAGCTGCGGCGAGAAGACGTTGCAGCTCCACATGGTCCAGTACGCCCACTTGTACGGACCGAACGCGCGGTTGATGAACGCGAAGCGCTCGTACTCGTTGCCGCCGTACCAGGCGATGAAGTACTCGATCGCGTAGGCGTACCCGACCATCGTCCCCGTCAGGAGGATGATCTTGTTCATGTTCTCGAGGTGCTTGATGGTGATCAGGCCCTCGAGACCGTACGCCTTGCGCGCGAGCACCATCAGCGACACGACCATCGCGAAGCCGCTGAAGATGGCGCCGGCGACGAAGTACGGCGGGAAGATCGTCGTGTGCCAGCCCGGCATGATCGACACGGCGAAGTCGAACGACACGATCGTGTGCACGGAGAGAACCAGCGGCGTCGAGAGACCGGCCAGGATGAGGTAGGTCTTCTCGTAGTTCAGCCAGTTCCTGTGCGAGCCGCGCCAGCCGAGCGAAAAGATGCCGAGCACGATCGAGCGGACCTTCGTCGTCGCGCGATCACGCAGCGTCGCGAGGTCCGGCACCAGGCCGACGTACCAGAACAGGATCGAGACCGTCGCGTACGTCGAGATCGCGAACACGTCCCAGAGCAGCGGGCTCTTGAAGTTCGGCCACATGCTCATCTGGTTCGGTATCGGGAAGAGCCAATACGCGAACCACACGCGGCCGACGTGGAACACCGGGTAAATCGCCGCCGACATGACGGCGAAGATCGTCATCGCCTCCGCCGCGCGGTTGATGCTGGTGCGCCACTTCTGCCGGAACAGGAAGAGGATGGCGCTGATCAGCGTGCCGGCGTGGCCGATACCGATCCAGAAAACGAAGCCGGTGATGTCCCAGGCCCAGAAGACCGTGTTGTTCAGACCCCAGATACCGAGGCCTTCCGCCGCGAGCTTACCGAGCGAGCCAAGCAGGATGAGCAGGACGCTCACCGCGAGGCCCAAAAGCACCAGCCACGAGGGGGTCGTCTTTTTCTCGACGATCCCCGCGACCGTCTCGGTCACCGCGTTGAAATCGCGGTGGCCGAGGACGAGTGGAGCACGCTTGCCGGGCGTGTCTTCTTGCAGGGCGGCGGTGGTCATGCCCCCTCCAGCTCAGGGTTGGGGTTCTTGATCTTGGCGAGGTACGACGTGCGCGGGCGGACGTTGAGCTCTTCCAGGAGCTTGTATCCGCGCGGCCCGGCGGCGCGCTTGGCCACCTCGCTCTGCTTGTCGTTGAGGTCGCCGAAGTGGATGGCCTGCGCCGGGCAAGCCGCCTGGCATGCCGTCACCACCTCGCCGTCGCGGAGACGCTCGCGCCCCTCCGCCTTCGCGGAGATCTTCGCGCGGTTGATGCGCTGCACGCAGTACGTGCACTTCTCCATGACGCCTCGGCTCCGCACCGTGACGTCCGGGTTCATCTGCATCTTGTGCTGCTCGATCGTGTCCTTCGTGTAGTCGAAGTAGTTGAACCTTCGGACCTTGAAGGGGCAGTTGTTCGCGCAGTACTTGGTGCCGATGCACCGGTTGTACGTCATCTCGTTCAGCCCCTCGGGGCTGTGCGTCGTCGCCGCGACCGGGCAGACCTCTTCGCACGGCGCGTTCTCGCAGTGCACGCACATCATCGGCTGCGAGACGCTCGTCGGGTTGTCGAGGTCGCCCTCGAAGTACCGATCCATCCGCATCCAGTGCATCTCGCGCGACTTCTGCACGCCCTCGGCGCCGACGATCGGGATGTTGTTCTCCGCCTGGCACGCGATGCTGCAAGCGTTGCAGCCGACGCACGCGGCGAGATCGATCGTCATGCCCCAGGCATGGCCCTTGTCGTAGTTCCGCTCCTCGAAGAGGCTCAGGTACTTCTTCGGCTGCGGGACGACCTGCGGGTTCGCCTGGTACTTGGCGAACGACGCCTCGAGCACGAGCGGCCGGCCCTCCGTGAGGAAGTGCTCCTGCGTCCGCGAGAGCTTCGTCGAGCCGCCCGCCTTCGTGATCGACACGCCGTCCGCGACGTGGAACGCCGCGCTCGTGCGCAACGAGCCCGTGTCGACGCCGATGTTCTTGCCGACCCGGCCGACCACGCTCCGGCCCTGACCGACCGTCACGAGGATCGTCCCGTCGGCGAGCCCCGGCGCCACGAGCGCGGGGAGCGTCACCGTCGCGCCGTTCGCGCTCACGTTGACGAGGTCCCCGTCGACCACGCCGAGCCCCCTCGCCGTCTTGGGCGAGAGCGACGCGACGTTGCCCCAGGTGAGCTTCGCCATCGGGTCCGGCATCTCCTGGAGCCAGCCGTTGTTCGCGTACCGGCCGTCCCACGTGTGCGGATCCGGGTCGAAGATGACCTCGAGGTCGCCCTTGGGCGCCACGGCCTTCTGCGCCTTGATCGCTGCGCCGACCTTCGCCGCGTCGAGATCCGCCGTCTCGGCCGGGAAGGCGCTGTCCTTCCAGAGGCCGTCGTGCAGGGCGCGACGGAAGTCACGCTCGAAGTCGGCGGCGAGCGACTGCGCGCCGTGCCAGCTCGCGCGGACGAGGTCGTAGCCCTTGCGCGTACCGCCGAGGAAGATCTCGAGGATCTCCGCGTCGGTCTTGCCGCCGTACAGCGGCGCGATGAGCGGCTGGACGATCGCGCCCGTGCCGTCTTCGGACCGGACGTCGCCCCAGCTCTCGAGCGCGTGCGCGCGGTTCAGGTGCCACGCCGCGGCCTTGCCCGTCTCGTCGACGTGCGTGCCCACGTGGACCAGCGTCTTCGCCTTCGTGATCGCGTCGCGGACGTCCGCGGGCGCGTTGAACGCAGGGTTGCCGCCGAGCACGATCAGCGTGTCGATCGTGCCTGCCTGGAGGTCCTTGCCGAGGGCCGCGATCTCTGCCGGGCCGCCCTTCACCTCGTCGAACGGGCGCACGAGCTTCACGGTCTTGCCGACCGCGCCGATCGCGCGGTGCACCGCGTGGAAGAGCGCGTGCACGGCCGCGGGCTGCTTGCGACCCACGACGATCAAGGCCGCGCCGTTGCGCTTCGCGATGTCTGCCGCGATGGCCTTGACCAGCTTCGTGGCGTCCGGATCGAGCGCGCCGGCGCCGCCGAGCGCGGACGTGATGTCCGCCGGCAGCTCCACCTTCGCGGCCGCGGCGATCTCCTGCGCGAGCGCGTACGCGAGCGCCGGGATCTTGTGGCTCTGAAGGCGCATCCGATGATCCGCGCTCGTCCCCGAGACCGAGAAGGAGCTCTCGATCGCGTAGAACCGGTTCATCGGCTTGTCCTTGCGGTCCGGGTTCCGCCGGTCCGCAAAGGCGCGCACGTTCTTCACGACGCTGCCCTCGTTCAGCAGGAAGTCCGCGTCGAGCGAGACCACGACGTCGGCTTCGCCGAGGTCGTAGACGGGCACGAGCGCCTTGCCGAAGGCGATCCGCGCGGCTTCCTCCGTCACGTCACGGCCGAACGCCTCGTACCGCACGAGGCGCGCGTCGGGCATCAGCTTGAGGAGCGCGTCGAGCTGCGCGGCGACCGTGGGCGAGCGGTGATCCTCGACGAGGACCGCGAGCCCCTTGCCGTTCTTCTTCTTCGCGTCGTCGCCGAGCTTGCGCAAGAACGCGCTCGCGTCGTCCCACGTCCGCGCCTCGCCCTTCTCTTGCGGGCTCTGGCTCCGGTCCGGATCGTAGAGATCGAGCACCGACGCCTGCACGAACGAGTTCGTCGCCCCGAGGCTCTCGGGGTGGCGGGGGTTGCCCTCGATCTTCGTCGGCCGGCCTTCGTGCGTCTCGACGACGAGGCCGATCGCGGTGCCGAGGATCGGCATCGCGGTCGAGAAGAAGAGGGGACGGCCGGGGACGATCTCCTCCGGCGCGCGCGTGTAGGGGACGATGACCTCTTCGGGCCTGCGGCACGCCGCGAGGCCGCCAAGGGCCATCGAGGCGCCCATGATGGCGAGGAAGCCTCGACGGCTCGTCCCTTGCGGAGCCTCGGCGGCGCCCTCCGGGAACTCGCGCGTGAGGTCCTCTGCGAACGACGGCGACTTCTCGAACTCGTCGACGCTCCGCCAGTAGTTCTTTCCGGACGTATCCGGCTCGATGGGATACGGAGCTCGCTTCATCGGTGGCACCCCGAGCAATGAACGGGAGGCGAGACCTTGCGCTGGGAAGGCGGCGCCGCGAGGTTCGCGACGCTCGCCGGCACGGTCTCGTCGACCATCTTGGTGATGTCCTTCGGATCCCGGAGGTTCGGCTCGGGGTTCCGATGGCAATCGAGGCACCAGCCCATGGAAAGGGGCTGTGCTTGACTCACCTTGATCATCTGGTCGACGCGGCCGTGGCAGCTCTGACAAGCCACTCCTGCGGTCGCGTGGGCCTGGTGGTTGAAGTACGCGTAGTCGGCCAGGTTGTGGACGCGCACCCAGGGGATGGGGTTCCCCGTGGCGAAGCTCTCCCGTACAGGAAGAAGCTTTTGACTATCCGTCTTCACCTTCGAGTGGCAGTTCATGCACGTCTCGGTGGAGGGGACGGACGCTTGGGCGCTCTTGTCGACGGCCGTGTGACAGTAACGGCAGTCGATGCCGAGATCGCCGGCATGCAGCTTGTGGCTGTAGTCCACGGGTTGCGTGGGGGTGTAGCCAACTTCGACGTGCTTGTTGGTACCGTAGTACCAAAGGCCGCCCGCAGCCGCGGTGCCAAGCGGAGCAAGTACGAAGGCGGCCACCATCGGCAGCACCCGGTTGGACCACTTTGGGAATAGGTATCTCGCCATGTGGACGCTCGATCATCGGGAATTCCCGACGACGCGGGCGGGTTTTGCCGTCCCCAGCCGACGAGGGCAAGATGGCAAAGCGCCGCACACCTGCGGCAACTTGCCGCGCCCCCACCCTTACGGTCCGACCAACGGTTCGTCGGGCCACATGTAGGGGCATTTTCGGTCACAGAAGAACGTTCCGTAAGGAAACGTTTGGGGTTCGTCACGCCGGGTTTGGTCCGGACGCGAACCACGCGCCCCCCTCCCCTGCCCCGCGCGGACTACTGCTGCGCGAGCCGCCAGAGCAGATACGCGTCCGACTTCATCGTCTCGGGCAACGACTCCATCGGATCCCGCGACAAACGTGCCATCGCCTCGGGATCTTTCGCGCCTTCTTCCGGCGTGCCCGCGGCGACGAGGGCCTCGACGGACGGCACGGGCGGCAGATCCACCATGAGGTGAATGCGCGGCGATCCAAGGTTTTCCGCGCCGTGCGGCACGCTGTTGTTGAAGGCCCACGCGGTGCCCGCGGGCAGATGCAGGAAGCGGCCCGCGACGCAGAGGCGCGCGGCCGGCGTCGTGATCAGCGGGACGTGGAAGCGGTGGTGTTCGTCCCAGTGAGGCGTGTTGTCGACGTGCAGATGGATGCGCGAATCCGGCGGGCTCAAGCCGAGCCACGCCGAGACGGGGCGCGCAGGAAACGCCGTGTCGAGCAGCTCGCAGAGGCGCGGGAGAGGCGCGAGCGCAGGGGCGTCGATGCCGCCGCCGCTCGTGAGCCGACTGCCGGGCCAGCCGCGCTCTTGCCCCCCGCGCAGGATGCAAAACGACGTGCCGAGGTGCCACTTCCACTGGCTCGGCAGCCACGTGATGTCCGCCGCTTCGATCTCGGCGACGATCGGCGCGACGTCGATCACGAGCGGAAGCCGCAGGAAACGATAGGTCTTCGGAAGCGCGCGCGGGCTCGGGACGTGACGCCTCTGGTACATCCGCTCTCTCTCCTGTCGAGCGGCCGTGCATCGCAGCCGACGCGGGCCACCCGTGTCAAGCGCCGAGCTTGACGCGAAACGGCTCGAACATCACGGAGAGATCGTCGTCGCTGCGAGCCGAACTCCCGCGCGCAAATCTCCCGATCCGGGTGGTCTCGTAAGCGGCCCTCGCGATCGCCTCACGTTCGCCGTGCGAGAGGCCGGCGACGAGCGTGACGATGTCGTCGACGTGATCCGCGTCGGTGCCGGCCGCGCTGTGCACGCGCAGGCAACGCGTGGCGTCGACGCCGCTCGGCAGCACGGCTTGCACGGCGCGCACCTCGGCCACGCTCCGCGTCGCGGCGAGGCGCTCGAGCGCGAACGCGTAGCCTACGCACCGCGCGGGATCTCCTGGGCCACGCACGAGCGACGTGAAGAAATCGACGAGCGCCGCCGCGGTCTCCGGCACGTGCGCGGCGACGAGCGCGGGGGCGTCGTAGCCGAGCGACGCGAGATCGCGCAGCGCGAGCGCATCGTGCCCTTGCTCGTCGCGCGACTTTTCATGCGCCCACGCCGCGAGCGTCGTGCGCCCCTCCGCTTCGAAGCGCTCGCGGGCCTCGATCATGAGCCTGGGCGTCGCGTGGGTCGTATGAAAGTACCCGGCGAGCCGGTGGATCCAGCCTGCGATCGTAAGCTCTCGCCGCGGCGGCGCGGGCCCTTCCCGTTGCGCGACGCCGAGCACGCCGTCGAGCAGGTTTCGCGTCGCTGCAAGGCTCACCGGCCCCTCCGGCGCCACCGAGAACGGCCCTCCGAAGGCCAGCGCTTCCTCGTGCAGGAAAGCTCGCGCGCTCGTCGCGACCACGATCTTTCCTTCCGCGATGCGCGCCCACGTGATGTCGGAACCCTGCACGATCGACGACGCCTCCTCGGCCTTTGGCCCCACGGATACCCCATCGGGCGCGAGGCTTCCAGGCGTGCGCGCCGCGTGATAATCGACCTCGCATCATGGGCATCGAGCGTCGCGACGTGGTCGTCCTCGGCGGGGGTCCTGCGGGCAGCACCTTCGCCGCCATCCTCAAGAAGTACGAGCCGAACCTCTCGGTCACGGTCCTCGAGAAGGCGCGCTTCCCGCGCTACCACATCGGCGAGTCCCTCATCCCCGCGTTGAACCCGGTGCTCCGCGATCTCGGGATCTACGACGATCTCGGACGCGCGGGGTTCATCCGCAAGATGGGCATCACGTTCGTGTGGGGCCGCGATCGGACGCCCTGGGACGCCGACTACCTCAAGCTCGGCGACGTCCGCGTCCACGAGGGCGCCGAGGTGCTGAACGTGCTCGGCCAGGATTTTTCGAAGCTCCTGCGCCGCCCCGAAGAGCGCGACGAGACCTTCAACGCGTTCAACGTCCGGCGCGCCGAGTTCGACCACATGATCATGAACCGCGCGCGGGACTTCGGCGCCGACGTGCGCGAGGGGACGCGCGGCAAGACGATCCACAAGGACGAACACGGCCGCGTCACGGGCGTCGACTGGGAAGATGATCAGGGCCGCGAAGGCACGATCGAGACCTCCTTCGTGCTCGACGCGAGCGGGCAAGGCACGCGCTTCACGCCCGGGGGCCGCGTCTTTGATCCGCACATGAACAACTACGCGGTCTACGGCTACTGGTCCGGGGCCGAGTGGAAGATCCTCTACCGGGGCACGCGCGACCGGACGAACGTGTTCATCTGCTCGGTCGACAAAGGCTGGATCTGGTACATCCCCGTCGCGCAGGACCTCATCAGCGTCGGCGTCGTGACGAACACGGCGCACTTCAAAGACGCGCTCCAGAGCCAGGATCCCGAGTCGTTTTACCACGAGACGATCCAGGGCTGCCCCGAGGTCCGCGGCTTGCTCTCGCGCGCGACGCACCGCGACGACTTCATCGGCGGCGGCAAGCGCATCTCGGTGACCCGCGACTGGTCGTCGTGGGCGAAGAGCCCCACGGGCCCGGGCTGGGCCACGGCCGGTGATGCGGCGATCTTCGTCGATCCGATCCTCTCGTCGGGCGTGACGCTCGCGATGCAGAGCGGCCATCGCGCGGCGTACACGTACCGCACGGCCCGCGCGCGGCGAGACCTGCCCGAGGACGCGCTTTGGCGCGCCTACGCCGACTACATCCGCGGCGAGGCGGGCTCGTTCCTCCGGCTCGCGCGTTACTTCTACGGCAACAACCGCGCAGCGCCCTCGTGGTGGTGGGAGGCGCAGACGCTCGTCAACGCCTCGGGCAAGCTCGCGGTCGACGATCGGCAGGCCTTCACCATGGCGAGCGCCGGGTTCTTCCCGACGCTCCGCGCGGTCACGGACGACACGGTGATCCCGCTCGTCGCGGGCATCACGGGCCTCCAGGGCGACGTGTACAACGTCTTCTACGAAGACGGCTTGCCGCCACCCGAGGCGCTGCCGAAGCAGGCGATCGAGCACCTCGCGCGCTTCCGGCTGGCGCTGCGCACCGAGCCCATGGCGACCGAGGGCAAACCGACGGGAGAGCTCGACGTCTTCTACGATCTCGTGAGCGACGACGCCGACTTCACGCATCGCACGCACGCGGCGCCGAGCAAGATCGCGCCTGCGCTCGGGCCCGTCGTCGAGGCGATGGGGCGCCACCACGACGTCGCGTCGCTGCTCGCCGAGGCCCCGCGCCTCTTGCCCACGGGCTACGCCTCGCCCGAGGCGATCCGCGCCGCGACGCTCTCCGTCGTCCGCGCCGCCGCCAAGAAGGGTTTTGTCAGGCTCGCGCCGGGGGCGTCAGCTTGAGCGCCTACGCAAGCGACGAGCTGACGCTCGTCTTCGTCCTGCACGAGCACGATCGCGAGTCGATCCGGCGCGCGGCGGAGGCGGCGAGCCACCCGGACGACACCAAGCGCGCGCAGCACCTCGAGCGCGAGGAGCTGCGCAAGTTCGTGGCGCTCCCCTTGGACGAGCGCCGCGCCGTGCTCGCGTGGCTCGAAGAGCACGGCATGCCGCACATGGACGTGCGCAGCGTGTCGGGACAAACGATCTTCGTGAAGACCACGAAGGAGGCCGTGGGCCGCACGTTCGGCGCCGAGTGCCGGCGCTGGCTCGACGACAAGGAGAAGGACGAGCGCGCGCTCACGCCGATGGAGTGGCCGATCCCGCGGCAGATCGCGCAGTACGTGCAGTCCGTGAAGGTCCGGCAGAGCGGCAACCGCGCGCGCAGCACCATGGTCGCCGACGCGGGCGCCGAGCACCCGATGCAGTTCCCCACGCTCGAAGGCGCGCGCGAGAGCCGCCCCGAGCCCGGCTTTGGCCTGACCCCCGCGGACGTCCGCGCGATCTACCGCTTCCCCAAGGCGACCGAGCTCGACGGATCGGGCGAGACGATCGCCCTCCTCATGCTCGGCGGCGCGCTCGACGAGAGCGATCTGCACGCGTTCTGGGACGCCCACGGCATCCCGCATCCGCCGGAGATCAAGACGTACCACGTGGGATCCCGGCCCTCGAAGGTGACGAGCGCGAACAAGCTCTACACGCTCGAGGTCGCGATGACCGTCGAGTGGGTGGGCGCGATGGCGCCGGGCGCGCGGATCCTCGTGTACTTCGTCGATCCGCTGGTGATCGCCGACCCGTGGGTGACGTTCCTGCTCAAGGTCATCGGCGACCGCGAGAACATGCCGACGATCGTCTCGACGAGCTGGATCACGCCCGAGCGCAGCTACTACCGCGTCCACGGGCGCCGCGTCGTGAGCGGCCTGCTCGACCAGGCAGCGGCCATCGGCGTCACGGTGATCAGCGCGGCGGGCGATTGGGGCGCGTTCGACGGCGTGCCGCGCACGATCAAGGACGGGAGGTACGTCGGGGACGCCCCCTGGCCCCACGGGGTGTTTCCAGCCGTGGAGGAACGCGTGCTCTCGGTCGGGGGCACGATGATCACGGGTCGGGCGCCGCTCACGGAGATCGCTTGGAGCGGGCCGCCGCCGCCTGGGCTCGGGCGGGTGCTTCATTTCGTGCGGCTCGCGTCGAGCGGGGGGTTCAGCCGCGAGGTGCCCATGCCGAAATGGCAAAACGACACGTTGAAGGGCTGGTATGCGCGTGGCGAGGGCGAGCCTGCGGTCGTGCCATATGGCCGCGGCTTCCCCGACGTCGCGCTCATGGCCTCGGGTTCGGCGGTGCAACGCGCGCCGAACCAGCCGCTCACGATGCAGGGCTACCAGGCGGTCGCGTGTGGGCAGTGGGTCGACTATGCGGGCGGCACGAGCGTGGCGGCGCCGATCTGGGCGGCGATCGTGGCGCTCATGAACCAGGCGCGGCGCGCGGCAGGCCTCGGCCGCGTGGGGTTCATCAATCCGATGCTCTACGCGCTCCGGAAGGAAACCCCAGCACCCTTCCGCGAAATCTCCGAGGGCAGCACGGACGTGGCCATGAACGTGCTCAACGCGCACGGCAAGGCGGTGATCCACCGACTGTCAGGCTACTCGGCCGGCCCTGGCTGGGACCCGGCAACGGGGCTCGGGGTGCCCGACGTGACGCGTCTCATCGAGCTCGTCACGCGGCGGCGATAACCCCGCGCCGGGGCGCTGCCCCGGACCCCGCGGGGGGCTGTCCGCCCCCTCGACCCCGGACCAGCCAGGGGCTGGACCCAGGGTTGAAAAACTGCGCTACGCGCAGTTTTTCAAACAGGCCGACGAAGAAACCGGGGTGCCAGCAGAACCCACAGCGCGGCTGTCTTGTTTGGCAGGGTCGTTGCCAGTCTTGGCCGGGCCCGTTCGATGAGCTGCGCACCGCGCAGTTCATCGAGCCTGGGTCCAGCCCCTGGCTGGTCCGGGTCCAGGGGTGGACAACCCCTGGTCGGGGTCCGGGGTGAAACCCCGGCGCTACCGCCTCAGAACCCGGGGTCGTAGTCGTGCAGCGGCGACGTATCGAGCGGCAGGACGCTGACATCGCCGGAGGGGGCGGAGGGCAGGACGATGTGGCGGCGTTCGGCGGTGTTTTCTACGACCACGAAGGCGACGCCGGGGGGGACTTTGAAGCCGAGATCGGAGAGGACCTTGTTCGGGTCGTCGATGAGCTTTTGGCGGAACTCGGGGTCCTGCCAGGCGCGGAGGACGACGCGATCCCAGACGGCGAGGTTTGCCATCTCGTCGGCCGACATCTCGATGTGTTTCGTATAGGTGGTCTTGTTCGTCATCGGAAATCTTCCCCGTTCACGGCGGACGACGCAATGCGCCGAGGATACCCACCGGCGGGGGCCTCGTCACGTGGTTCCGACGACTTTTAGTCCACGAGGAAAGTTTCGAGCTTGGCGCGACCTCGGGCGGGCTCGGGGTTTTGGGCCTCGATCAGCGCGCGGAGCTGCGCGATCGCGCGGCCTTCTTGGATCGCGCGGCGTGCTTGATCGACGCCTGCGGTGAGCGAGTCTGCCTTGCCCATCAGCTTCAGGCTGGCGGCGGCGTTCAGGAGGAGCACGTCGACGATGGGGCCTTCGAGCTTGCCGGCGAGGGCGCGGGCGAGGACACGGGCGTTCTCCTCGGCCGTGCCGCGGGAGGCGATGGCTTCGAAGGGGGCTTCGCGCAGGCCGGCGTCTTCGGGGCGGATCTTGTACTCGCGGATCTCGCCGCCGGGGAGCAGCTCGGCGACGTGCGTGGGGCCGACGTTGCCGATCTCGTCGAGGTAGCGGCCGGGATGGGCCGTCGACTCAGCGCAGGGGACGAGGGCGCGCTCGTAGCCGAGATCCCGCATGACCTCGCAGACGATGCGGACGAGGCGGGGCTCGGGGACGCCGGCGATCTTGTGGCGCTCGCCGACGTGGCGGACGAGGGGGCCGCCGATGTGGAAGGAGGAGCCGATGCGGATCTGGCTGATCACGCGGGCAAATCCGCTCGTCATGAAGGCGCGGCCCACGACGGAGGTGAAGCCGAGGCGGCACGTCTCGGTGCTCTTGACCTGAGCTTCCCCCGGGGCATCGAGGTCGACCCCCCAGTGCGCGAACATGTCCGCAGCGCCGCTGACGCCGGTCAGGGCGGGGGCGCCGGGTTTGTGGACGTAGAGGCCGCAAGCAGCGGCGAGGACGGCGGCGCCGCTGGAGACGTTGACGGTCTTGAGGGCGTCCATGCCGACGCCAGCGATGCTGAGGGGAGGCTCTGGCGAGCGGACGGTGTGGGGGAACCAGAGGCGCCACTCGTCCTGGAAGGCCTCGACGACGCCGGTCAGCTCGGCCTGCGACTCCCCCTTGGCGCGGAGAGCAGCGATGAAGGCGCCCTGGTGGAGCTCGGGCTGCTCGTTGCGCCAGATCTGGCGGTAGGCTTCGCGCACCTCCTCCCGGGTGAGGTCCTCGCGCTGCTGGAGCTTGACCACGAGGCGGCCGAAGGCGCGGAGCTTGTCTTCGTCGAACATTGCTTCGGCGGAGCCTACTCCGATCGCGACAAACCGAGAAGGGGGACGAGGCGGGGGCGCCGCGCCGGGGTTTCACCCCGGACCCCGACCAGGGGTTGTCCACCCCTGGACCTGGACCAGCGAGGCGCTGGACCCGGGGTCGATGAACTGCGCGATGCGCAGTTCATCGAACAGCCAGGGTCAAGACCACAGGCGACCCTGCCCACCAACGCCGTGGCGCTGCGGGTTCAACCGGCAGCGCGCGCGTCGCCGACTTGAAACCCACCTCGATGGTCTTGCCACCGGCTCGTGGGAAGAACTGCGCATCGCGCAGTTCTTCCCCTTCGGTCCAGGCCGTGCCTGGTCCGGGGTCGAGGGGGCGGACAGCCCCCCGCGGGGACCGGGGCAGCGCCCCGGCGCGACGCCCCTCAGCGCGAGGACACTTCGTCTGTGGGGACCCAGCATTTCCCGTCGCCGCAGCGCTCGCCGGGGAGACAGCATTGGGTTCCGCCGCAGGGGTTGCCTCCCCCGCAGTCGGGATCCGGCGCGGGGACCGGCGGGTAGGGACCGTCGTAACAGCCGTCCGGCGCGCAGACGATCTCTCGTGCGAAGACGGCCGAGACATTCGAGTTGCCTCCGGAGCTGGCGAGGACGCCCGTGCATTGGAGGTTCAGGTTCGCCTGCTTCAGGCAGGTCAGGTTCACGCGGAGACCTGCGCGGGGTCCGCTGCAGAAGGCCGTCTGGAACGTGATGTGTGTCGAGGTCTCGTTATAACTGGAGAAATGGCAGACCGTGGACGCGGAGAGGTACACGGTGCCGCGCACCAGCGAGCCTGATTGGAAGATGTACATTCCGGGGTACGGATCAAACGACGAATTCGCCCACGGTGCGCTGTAGGTGGCTGGGCCGGACCATGTGATGTCGGGGTCGCCGGCCTGGAACTTGATCGCGTCGCTGCTCTCGGCGGCTTGCTCCTCGCCCATGTCGTCCACTGGCTCCGCCACGCAGGCGGCGACCAGGGCGACGAGCGAGGCGCTGCAAACCATCATGCGAACTGGCTTCATGTCTTCACTCCCTCCACGCGCGAGCGGCGCGGTCGTTTTGTGGCGGCCAGTCTCGGGCAGATGGGTCGGGGGATGCGCTTACCTCGGGTAAGCTCCGGTTAACGGGGCTCGGGGCTCCCCTCCGCGGCGACGCGCCGGAAGGGCTCGCTCTCGCCGAAGGCGTACCCGTCGGCTGTCGTCACGAGCCGGAGGGCGCGGGAGGGGTCGTCTTCGAGGAGCAGGCGTAGCTTCCGGATGGCGACGTGCAGCCGCTTGTCGTCGCGCAGCGGGTGGTAATCGCGCTGCTCCCAGGCGAAGAGCACGATTTGCTCCTTCGTCGCGCGCCCGCCGCGCTCTGCGATGCCGAGCAGGATTCGATACAGGATCGCTCGGGCCGCGAGCTCCACCGTCCGGCCGCCGGGCAGCCACACCTTCCGCGCGGCCGTGTCGAGCCCCCAGCCTGCCCGCGAGGCTGCGTCGCGACGGCTCGCCGGACCGGCCCGCCTCCGGCCGAGGGCGTCGAGCACCACGCGGTCGAGCAGGTCGAGCGCTGCGGGCGCGTCGAGCAGGGCGCGGGAGCGGCGCGCGGCCACGGGGGCCACGTCCACGAGTTCGAGGAACGACTCGAGCGCGGACGGGTGCGGGGCGCCGTCGAGCGTCGCCGTGAACCATCGGGCCTCGGCCGAGAAGCGCGGCGAACCGGCAGCATCGGCCCGCTCGCGCAAGAGGCCTGCTGCGTGCGACAGCTCCGCCGCGTCGCCGGCCAGCAGCAGGGCGTCACACGACATCCGGAGCGCCTCCAGCTCCCCGGGGACGTGGCCGTGCTCCCGCGCGACGGCGTAGGCCGCGGAGGCGTGCGCGCGCGCCGCCTCGGGATCCCCGGCGATGGCGCGCTCCGCGGCTGCGCCGAGCGCCGAGAGCACGCGGCCGTGCACGATGTCCTCGGCGATCGCGGGCACGGCCGGCGGCGGCAGCCCGTGCAGGACGGCGTGCAGGCGCGCGGCCGCTGCGAGCAGGGTGGCCCAGTAGGGCGTCGCGCGCAGCGCCGAGGCGTCGAGCTCCACGCGCGGTTTTCCGCGCGCGATGGCCACCCGGTAGGCGGTCACCACCGCGAAGCACTGGTTCAGCGCGTGCCCAGCGCGCGTGGCCTCGTCGTGGAGCGTGCAGAGCAGCGCCTCCATGCCTTCGAGCTCCCCGGTGATCAGCCGGCGCTCGGCGTCGAGGGCGAGCAGGAAGGGCCGCAGGTACGTCGTCCGCCGCGCGAGGCGCTCGACCTCGCGAAAAACCTCCCTCGCCGGGTCGAGGCGCCCTGCGTGCACGCAGAGCAGCCCCTCGGTGAGCAGGCTGCGGCGCGCGCCGAAGAGCAGCGCCGGGCCCCGCTGCGCCCCGAGCGCGAGCGTGTCGAGCACCTGCTCCAGCCTGCGGACACGGCCCAGGTAGCAAAAGAGAACGATGAGCTCGTCGCGCAGCTCGGACGTGGTGGGGGCGGCCCCGTCGATGCCCGCCGCGACGATCGTCTCGATGCACTCCAGCGCTTCGGCGGCGCGTCCCTCCTGCATGAGCCAGCGGGCGCGGTGGACGCCGAGCAGGGCGGCGCCGTCCCGACCGGCGGCCTGGATCACGCCGAGGACCCCGAGCGCCTCGCCGGCGCGCCCGAGCTCGCCGAGACAACCGGTCTCGAGGATCGCGGCCGTAAGCGCGAGGCTTGCGCCCTCCGGGGCGGCCATGGCGGCGCTGCGGACACGCGCGGCGATGGCCGCGGCCTCGGCGAGCCGGCCGCGCAGCACGTGGGACGCGGCCCATAAAAAATGGTCGCCGAGCGTCGGGGACCTGGGCAGCGCGGCGGCGTCGAGCGCGGCGGGGTCTCCGATCTCCACGGCGCACCGGAGGCGGAAGCTCGCGAGGCGGGGCAGATCCACGGGCGCGAGGAGCTGGGCGAGCCGGGGCGCGAGGCCGGCGCCGAGCACGAGCTCGCAGCGGGATTCGAGCAAGGCGACGGCCTCGTCGAGGTGGCCGAGGGAGAGGAGCAGGCGCAGGGCTTCGAGGGCCGAGAGCGGATCGTCGTCCGCGGCGGCGAGGGCGCGGGCGACCTCGGCCTTCCGCGCGCGGAGATCACCGCCGGTCTCGATCAGCGGCCGGGCGACGTCGTGCAGGCGCAGGCCTTCCGACGAGCATTCGAGGATGCCGCGCTGCGCGAGGGCCTCGATCGTGTCGGGCGAGGGCAAGGGCACGAGGCCCGCGAGGGTGGCGGGCGCGAGGGGCAGCTCGAGCGCGGCGAGCGCTTCGAGCAGGGGCGTGGCCTCCGGGGGGACGCCGCGCAAGAGATCCTCGGACACGCGCGCGGCGTCGCTGCCGGTGAGGAGCTGACGCAGCCGCCAGGGCGAGCCGGCCGAGGCGTCGGCGACCTGGTGGAGATCACGCACCGCGCGATGGGGGGCGCAGCGGGAGGCCAGCTCGTAGAGGTCTGTGGGCGGCATGCCGGCGAGCGCGAGGGTCTGGTCGACGAGCTCCGGCAGGAGCGGGTTTCTGCGGCTCGTGACGATCCAGCGGCTCTGCCGCGCATACCGTGCGAGGGCGCCGAGGACGTCGCGGGCGGAGCGCGGGTCGGCGTGGTGGAGGTCGTCGAGCACGACCCAGTAGCCGAGGGCGTCGGCGAGATCGATCAGGGTGGCGAGCAGGCCGTCGGGGTCGGCGAGCAGGCCGGACCACTCGACCTTGGCGAGGCGGTGGGCGTCGGCGACGGCGCGGAGCAGCTCGACTTCGACGGCGGCGGGGGGCTCGGTGGGCCGCAGGGAGACGAAGAGGACCCGCGGCGCCTGGTCTGCGAAGTCGGCGTGCAGGGTGTGCAGGACGAGGGAGGTTTTGCCGAGCCCGCCGAGCCCCCATACGACGGTGACGGGGGCGCGGCGGATCAGGGCGCCGAGGTATCTTCTCTCGACGGCACGGCCGATGAAGAGGGGCGGCGCGTTCGGCAGGCGATGGCGCAGGGGCAGAGGGGGCGCAGCGGCGCGGTCGTCCGGGCGGAACACGTTGTGCGCTATATCATGACGTTTCCGCGGATTTTATTGGGGGGACGTCCGCGGAGCCATGCCGCTCTGCCTCGGAGCCGTCGTCCATGCGCAGGTTTTGGGCGCGCGAGGGTGTTTGAACGTTCGAGGGGGGACGAGCGACCGTGACGCGAGGGTGTTGGAACGTTTGGAGACGCGCGCGTCACCGTGACGCGCGGGTGTTCGAACGTTTGGAGATGCTCGCGTCACCGTCACGCGAGGGGGTCGGGACGTTGGGAGACGCGCGCGTCACGATGACGCGGGGGGGTTGGGACGTTTGGAGACGCTCGCGTCACCGTCACGCGTGGGTGTTCGAACGGCTGGAGACGCTCGCGCCACCGTCACGCGAGGGGGTTGGAACGTTCGGAGCGATGGAGACCACGATGGAAGGGAGGCGCGATCGAGAGATGGGCCCCCCACCCTGCCCTATGCGATGCTGCGCGCGATGAGCGACGCGACCCCGGAGACGACGGCACAGGCCCCCGACGACGGGAACGGAATCCCCGGACCACGTCTCCGACGGCTCAAGATCAACAAGTTCCGGAACGTGCGACCGACGGAGCTCGTGTTCGACGACGAGTGGAACGTCCTGCTCGGGAAGAATGGGACGGGGAAGACGACGCTGCTGGAGTTGATCGCGGCGACGATTCGGGGGGATCTGGAGGCGTTCGACAATGTCGAATACGATCTGGAGGCGGATCTTTCGTTCGGTGACGTCGAGGTGAAGTGGACGTGCAAGGACTCGTTGAACAAGGACAACCCCAACGACTTCCTGTCGACGGTCATCCATTCGGTGGAGCGTCGATTCCGCGCGGAGATTGCGTTGCCCGGAGTGGCGAGTCACGTACTGACGGGCGATGAGCGCGGAATTGATGGGTACCATCGACGCTCCCACCTAAGTCGTGCCGGCGGCTCTGCCCCCTTCGCGTTCATGCTCTTGATTGCCAGCGTCGTCAGAAAGAAGCAACAGGACACGCCTGGCCTGCAAGCCGCTTCGATGTCAGGTGACGCCCAACGTTTCGACGAGATCTTGACGTTCTTTCAGCGCATCAGTCCCAATGGGGACCTGACCCTCTCGAACCCTCCGATAATTCAGTCGACGCTCGCGAGCGACGAACTCGCCAACGCGTTTGTGAAATCGCTACGGTACTCGGACGAGCGTGTTTCGATCGAGCACCAGGATCTCCCCTTCCTGCGTCGGTTCGTGGAATTGTGCGGGCTTTCCAGCGCATCGCTCCACCTGGAACTCCTCCAGCGAGACGCCTCGGAGAAGGTCCCCCTTGCCATATTCGGCCGCCCCTCCTTCCTCTTCCGCCGCCACAACGGTGAGGAACTCCGCGAGCAACACCTGAGCTTCGGTCAGAAGCGGCTGCTCTCGTTCCTCTACTATCTCACCATTTCAAATCCGGTCGTCGCCGACGAGCTCGTCGACGGCCTGCACTACGACTGGATCTCCGCCTGCGTCGAGGCGACCGAGGGACGGCAGAAGTTCTTCGCGAGTCAAAATCCTCTCCTCGTCGACCACATGGGCTTCAAGACCCGCGAAGCCGTCAAATCGCGGTTCATCCGCTGCTCGCTCGAAGGCGATGAGATGATCTGGCAGAACTTCACCGACGAAGAGGCCGACGACTTCTTCGTCGCGTATCGGACGGGCATCCAGGCCGTCAGCGAGGTCCTCCGGCAAAAAGGGCTCTGGTGAGATGCCGGTCCTCCGCATCCTCGCCTTGAGCGAAGACGGGTCGGACCACGCCCACGCCGTGGTCGTCGCGCTCTCGAAGTCGATGCTCAAGATCGTCGACCCGGCGGTGCAGACGCAAAAGGAAAAACTCCAGTTCGACGAGGAGCGCGGCGACGGACGCCGCGCCATGTGCGCCAACCTGTGGCGCAGCACCAAGGAGAAGGACGAGAAGGTGATCCGCGCGCTGATGCGGGCCATCGTCACCCACCTCCTCATCCGCGACGACGAGGGTCGCCCGAGCGGCTTCGTGTTTTTCCATTACGACGGCGACGAAGCTTTCTCGAACCGCGAGGGCAGCGACGCGCGACGACACTTCGCCGAGTTCCGGTGCAAGATCGCCCAGCAAATCCAAGCGCGCGGCGTCGAAGGCGACGAGCTCACGCGTATCATGAGCGGCCTCATCGCCATCGAGCCATTTTACTGCATTGAGGCATGGACCTACCAGCACACGGATGTCGCCAAAAAGATTTGCGCCCGCGGCTGTGGCAAGCACCTCGATGCCTTCGACGCCTGGGCACGGAATCGCGGAGAGCTCGACGAGGTCACGAAGCCTTGGGATCCGGCAGCGCTCGACGGTTGCCTCCGCAAGGCCCACAACGTCGAATTGACGGGGCCCGGGTTCCCCGCGGAGGTGGTCTTGAATGTCGGCAAATCCTTCTACGAGACCGTCGATCGCATGACCGACTGCCCCGACCTGCTCGACGCGCTCCAGCGAACCTACGCCGCGCCGGCGACGCAGGCGGCCTCGAAACATCCCTGAGAGGGTGTTTGAATGTTCGAGGAGCGACAAGCAACGATGACACGCGGATGCTGGGACGTTCGGAGCCCATGGAGACCGTGATGGGAGCGAGACCAAGCAACCGACCCGGCCGTCCTCCCGGCGCTCGGCGCGCGCCCACCGAACGCCGATATCTCGGCGAGGATGCCTGCGCCTCGATTCCGCCCCGCCCGAAGGCCGATGCTAGGCGCTGTCCATGAGGAACGATCGACGTCGTGAGACTTCGGCGATCGCCCTCGCGCTCCTCGCGCACGTCCTGCTTTTGAGGCTGTCGCTCCGCGAATCGCCGATCGCGCCCCCCGCGACGCCTCCACCGTCCTTCGAGACGGATACGACGATCGATATCGAGGCCGCTCCCGCGCCCGCTCCCGCGCCCGCTCCCGCGCCCGCGCCCGCGCCCGCGCCCGCTCCCGCTCCCGCTCCCGCTCCCGCTCCCGCTCCCGCTCCCGCTCCCGCTCCCGCTCCCGAATCCACGCCGACGCCCGCGCCCGCTCCCCATGCCACCGGCGACGAATACGGCGGCCCTCCGCCCGCGAATCCCGGCGCCGGCCTCCCCGGCCTCGGGACGCCCGTCTGGTCCGTTCCCGGCGCCGTCCCGGAGCCGTCCGCGAGCCAACCCGCGGCGACCACGATTGAAGCGGCTCCCGTCGATCGTGAGGCCGCGACCCGCGTCCTCGCCGGCACATTGCACACCCAGGACAAAGAAAAGGGAATCGACATCCCTGCCGCCGGCCTCGTCGCGCAAACCGTCGCCTCGGCCGTGCGTGGCTCTGCGGTCAAGGACGCGCGCGCCACGTTCGAGGTGAAGCTCAGCGCAGACGGGCGTGTCGAAGGCGTCCGGTTCGTCGGCTCCACCGACAACAACGCGAACCACTGGGCGGGCGTCGTCGAGGCCGTGCGCGCTTCCCTCGACGGCAAGGCGCTGCAAATGGGCACCGACAAACAGGGCGTCACGGTCGTCGTGAAAGTCGAGTCGAGAATCCAGCTTCCGTCGGGCGCCAAGGCGCCGGTCACCCTCAAGCCCATGTGCGCGAACGAGGGGATGTTGAAGGCCACCGCCAGGGCGAGGGAGGCCATGAAGACGGGCGAGGCGCGCGGCCACCGGGACGACCAGGGGCGCTTCGTTCCCGACGACGACGCGCCCGACGAGGACTTCCTCCGGTCCTTCTGCATCCCGATCGGCATTCGCGCGATCGGGGATCTGTCGGACATCGGCGCGCACGAGGTGAACGTCGTGAGCACCTCGTTCGAGGTGAAACGGCCCGGGGAAAAACCCTTGCCGCCCGGCGCCCCAAAACCCATCGACCGGCGCGTGCCTTGGATGCCGGAAGATCCCCGACTCGTCAGGCCGCCGCCGGAGAAGAAAAAGAAAAAACCGTAGAAGCCGTTCCCGGCCTCCATGCCGATTCGCTCGTTCGCGCTTCCGACGCCCTCGCCCTTGCGGCGCGACGTCGAGGAGAGACGGGGCGCGACGTAAGTGGTAACCTCGCTCCGGGACACCAGCTTGACCGCCAGCGTACCTCGCCCGCGCGACGTGCTCTTCGTGCTTCCGCCCGACTTCTCGGCCCCGGAGGCGCACCTCGTCTTTCGTTTTCCGCCGCTCGGTCCCGCGGTGGTCGCGGCGAGCATCCGCTCGCTCGGGCTCGTGGGGCGCGCGGTGGATCTCGCCCTCGATCTCTTCAAGGCGCCGCTCGACCTCGAGGTCGCGCCGCTCGTGGCGCCGACGCTCGTCGAGCGGCACCTCGCGGGTGAACACGACGCGCGCATCGACGCCGTGATGGACCGGATCTTCGAGCGCCTCGACGAGCCCGGCCGGGGCGCGGACCTCGTCGCGGTCTCCATCGACCGCGGCAGCCAGGTGCCCTTCGTCGCGGTCCTCACGTGCGAGATGAAGCGCCGCTGGGGAAAGCGGATCATCGTGGGCGGCGTCGCCGTCGAGCACCTCCACGCCCTCCTCGAAAAGAGCGGCGCGATCGGCGCCGACATCGTCACGAAGGCCAGCACGCCCGCGCAGATCCGCCGCGCCTTCGCCGCGCTGCTGGACCTCCCGGAGCACCGGCGCGGAGGTCCCCTCGAACCGAATACGGAGATCGTAGAGCTCGTGCGGGGCGGCATGCGCAAGGCCCCCTCCGCCGCGGACTGGCCCACGCCCGATTTCTCGATTTACGATCTCGACCCGTACCGCCGCGACGTCGTCGGTGTCGATGGGGCTGCCTACCCGGCGTATCGCGGCGAGCTCGGCGCGTCGCTCGTCCTGCCGTATTTCTTCTCATTCGAATGCCAGTTCTCCTGCGCCTTCTGCCAGACGGGCGGCACGCAGGAGCACAAGCCGATCGACCTCGTGGTGCGGGAGCTCGCGGAGCTTTCGGAGCGCTGGCAGACGCGGGCGTTTCTCTTCTTCGACACGCAGGTGAACCTGCTCGCGGCGGATCTCTCGCGCGCCCTGCTCGCGGCGCGCCTCGATCTGCGCTGGTCCGATTCGTACCGCGTGCGCCCCTCGGAGCCGGGGGATCTCGAGCTCATGGCGCGCGCGGGCTGCGCGGGCCTGACGATCGGCGTGGAGTCCGCCTCGGCGCGGGTGCTGAAGGCCATGGTCAAAGGGCACCGGCCCGAGCAGGCCACGCAGATGATCCTCGAAGCGCACCGCCACGAAATCATGGTCCGCGTGAACCTGCTCTCCTGCTTCCCCGGCGAGACGCGCGAGGAGCTCGCGGAGACGCGCGACTGGGTCCGGCAAAACGCCTTCGCCATCGACGATCTCGCGCCCTCTTCCTTCTACCTCACGGCCGATTCCCCGATTGGCAGGAAGCCGGAGCGGTACGGCATCCGCGTCCGGGGTCCGCGCTCGCTCGAAGGGGAGACGCGCTTCCGCAAATCGCCCGACTCGCTCATGTACGATGAAATGGGCGGCCTCACCTGGGAGGAGCGCGCGCCGATGCTCGAAGCGAGCGAGGGCATGTTGCGGAGCGCCTGGCTCGAAGGGCGCGCTTCACTCGACGGGCTCGGGGGTTTCTCCCCGTCGGCCATGCTCGGGCTCCGCAGCCATTTCGCGACGAAGGCCGAGATCTACGCATTCCTCGGCCGCTGCCGCGGCGGCGCGCCCCGCCTCGAAGAAGAGGCGCGCGCCCCGGAGACGAGCGCGGAGGTCCTCCCCTCGATCCTGCGCTCGTCGCTGCCCAAGCTGCTCGCGCCCCGCTGGGCCGACGCTGCTATGGCCCGCGCGTTCGCCGCGGCCTTCCGCGCGGCGGCGCCCTCGCTCGCGGCGCGCCTGCGCGAGGGCGACACCGCGCACGTCGTGCTCTGGCCCGACGGTCGATTCCTGTTTTTCCGCGGGGCCGTGCGCCGCGGGAGCGACGATCGGGCGCGCTCGTTCCATGTCGAGGAGCCCCTCGGCGCGCCTCCCCCCGAGGAGATCACGCAGGGGTCCTCCTTCGAGGTCCTCACCTTTCGGCTCGATCCCCGGCGGCCCAGGGTGGTGCCGTGAGCGGTTTCGTGTTCTTCCGCGAAAAGCAGCTCGCGCTCCGGATTGCCGCGGCATGGCCCTTCCACAAGACCGTGGCCGGCTCCGTTCGGGCCGTGCTCGCCGAGGAAATCCAGCGCGCGGGCTCCCTCGACGAGGTGCAGCTTTACTTCGAGAACCCTTGCGCCCAGGCGTGCGAGTTCTGCGAGGAGCCTCGGCGTAGGGTCCAGTTCCCCAGCCGGCACCTCGCGTCGTTGCTCCTCCGCGCGCAGGAGCTTGGCCTCGACCTCGTCGGCTCCGGCGCACTCGCGGCGCTCGTCGACACGCTCATGGACCTCGAACCAAAGGTCCCGCTCACGATCACGGGGCATGACTGGACGCGCCACCCGCGCCGCCCGGAGATCCTCGCCGCGCTCGAGCGCCGCCCGGACGCGCGCCTCCGGCTCCAGGGGCCCTCGCTCGGCTTCTCCTCGCCCGAGCTCACGCGCCGCGTCGCGGCCTTGCCTGGGCTCGAATGGATCGCGACCACCCTGCAATCGAGTGATGCGGCGGAGCACGACGCCATGGTCGGCGCCCCGGGCGCCCACGCGGAGCTGCTCGCGGCGCTCGACAACCTGAAGGCCGCGCGGGTCCCCCTCGTGCTCACGGTGGTGCTCAGCCGGCGCGCGCTCCGCACGCTCCCGGAGACCTTGTCGTTCCTGGCTGCGCGAAGGCTTTCCATATCGCTCCAGGCGTTCATCCCGGACGAGTCCATGGGCCCGGCGTTCGACGTGCTCGCGCCGCTCGACGAGCTCCGCCGCGCCCTCGAACGGGCCCCGCGCGAGGCCCTTCTCGCCATCCATTCGGTCGTCGGGGTCCCCCCGTGCGCGGCGCCCGCACTTCTCCGTCGGAAGATCGCCCCGGCGCATCAAATGAAAGGGCGGGAAGGAGCGAGGTTCGGCGCGGGCTGCGGGACGTGCGCCGCGCGCGACCGTTGCTCGGGTGTCCCCTCCAGTTACTTCGTGGCGCTCGGGGCGCGGGGGATGGAGCCCCTCGCATCGACCGATTGACGTGATCTTCGAGCGGATGTCGTCCGTTCGCCTTAGGTTCCCCCCAGGAGAGGGGAGGGATCGATGACGAATACGACGAAACTCTTCGCGTTGCTCGCGACCTGCATGATGTCCGTGGTCTCCGCGCCCGCGTTTTCGGCGGAGCCCTCGGATGCAGCCGATACGGAGGACAAGGTTCCTACCGTGACCGTCGCCGGGCTCGGGGAGGTCATGGTGGCGCCCGATTCGCTGCGCACGAGCATCTCGATCCGGGCCCGGGCCACCACGCTGGCCGAAGCGCGCGCGGAGGCCGCGAGGAATACACGGTCGGTCATTCAAGCGCTGGAGGGTCTCCGGATTCAGGATTTGCAGGTGCGGACCGTGGAAATCACGGTGACGCCCATTCCGGAGCGCCAACCGGAGGAGCTCGGGGAGACCACGGAGCCGCGGATCATCGGCTACCAGGCGGAGAGCAGCCTCTCGGTCGCCCTGCGCGCCGTCGGGATCGAGGCGCTGCGTGTCCAGGGCCCGCGTATCCTCGATGCCGCGCTCGGCGCGGGCGCCAATGTCGTCGGCGGGCTCGATTTCTTCCTGAGTCAGCCGCGGGAGGCGCACCGCCTGGCGCTCGCGGCCGCGGTGCGCGACGCAGAGGCGAACGCCAAGGTCGTGGCCGGCGCCGCGAGCGTCGAGCTGCGCGGGCTCCGGAGCATCACCACGGAGGTCGGGCAATCCTTCGAATTTGGCCAGCAAGCCATGTACGCCGGCCAGGCGGCAGGCGTGCTCGACTTCCCGGTCGAGCCCGGGGAGATCCGGGTGACCACGCAGGTGACGGCGAGCTTCGAATTCGCGGAGTGAGCGATGCCCCGGGGACGGAGTGATGCGCCGGATCACCCCGTCCCCGGTCGCAGCTTTCTGTCGGCGGAACGAAACCTCGCCCTCGGGCGAAGGCTTGGTACGCTCACCCAGCGATGCTTATCCAATTTGTTCACCGCGCGAAGCTCCCCTCGGTGGGAGCGGCGCTCGCGGCCTTTTTCGTGACGACCTCTCTTTGTGCGGCCGAGCCGACGCCCCCGGCACCGCCGGGGGACGCGTGGGGCTTCGTCCTCGGCACGAACCTGTCGGCCGTCCTCCTCGACGACGACGTGCTCCGCGAAGAGGTAATGGTCGGGTTCAAGTTCGGGCGCCTCGTGCTCGGCGTGAGCGGGTACTATCTCGACCAAGACCTCGAAATGCCGCGGGAGTTCGGCCACGCGCACACGAAGGAAAAGACATTCCTGGTCGGCCCCGAAGCCCAGGTTGCCCTCGTTCGATCCGCGAATGGGCGGACCGAGCTGATCGGCATGCTGGGGGGCGCCGCGGGGACCTGGGATCGGTGGAGCACGAAGACGGACTGGGTCGGTGGCTCGCCGCTCGGTGGAACGGCCACGCCGGTGACGACGGAGGAATCGGGCCAGGGCGTGCGTGTCCGGTGGCACGCCGGGCTCGGCGTACGTTTCTGGCTTCTTCCACGGTTCGGATTTCACGTCGCCGCAGGGGCCCTCGGTGATTACCGCCTGAAGGGCTCCGGCACCTTCGACGAATTGCCCGCGACCGGATTCTTCCAGGCCGGTTTCCTCGGCGTGGCAGGAGCGGACGCGGCGCCGAAGGAGCCGCGGCGCCAAGGATCGCCGGACATCGGCTTTGCCATTCAATCCGGAATCTCGACGTCGCCACGCGCGCCGTTCGACGCGAGCCTCGGCCTCGGGGTCAACCTGTATCGTTTCCTGCTCGTGATCGCCGCCGAGGTCCCGTTGCTGGTCAACTTTGGAACCGTGGTCCCTGGCATCGAGCTCCAGGGGACCGCGTTCCGCTCGGCCGATCGGCGCGTGGAGTTCTTCGGATCCGGCTTCATCGGGTCCTCCCTCCCTTCGGTGAACTCGGCATTCCGCTGGAAATTCGCGCCAGGGGTTCGACTCTGGCCGAGGCCGGACCTCGCGCTCACGGCGACCGTGGGCGTGATGCGGGACGAATACAGGTTGCTCGTCGATGCCAGCAACCCGGGCGAGTTCCACGACCACTTCACGATGTTCGGGCGGATCGGGATCCTCTCGGTCGTCGGGCTGTGAGGCGCCGGGGCGCTGCCCCGGACCCCGCGGGGGGCTGTCCGCCCCCTCGACCCCGGACCAGCGAGGCGCTGGACCCAGGGTTGAAAAACTGCGCGGTGCGCAGTTTTTCAAACAGGCCGACGAAGAAC
>NZ_JARZHI010000061.1:0-63083 GCF_029946465.1 Polyangium sorediatum | reverse complement strand
CTTCGTCGGCCTGTTTGAAAAACTGCGCGGAGCGCAGTTTTTCAACCCTGGGTCCAGCCCCTGGCTGGTCCGGGGTCGAGGGGGCGGACAGCCCCCCGCGGGGTCCGGGGCAGAGCCCCGGGCGCGGCGCCGCCTGCCTACAGCCCGAACCGCCCTGCGTTTTCCCGCAAAAACTGGAGGTACACGTCGGCACACTGGTGCGACGGCACTTCGCCGCTGTCGATCGCGGCTTCGAGTGCCTTCTTCAGGTCGCCGATTTTGCGCGACGGGGGCAGGCCGAAGGCGCGCATCATCTCGTCGCCGATGCCGCTTGGCAGCGGGGGCACGACGGCGTCGAGCTTCTGGATTTGCTCCACGCGGTCGGCGAGATCGCTGATCTGGCGCAGGCCCTTCTTCTTCTTTTCTGGCCGCTTCGTGGTGATGTCTGCGCGCGACAGGTCGAGCAGGTCCTGGAGCTGATCACCCATCTCCTTCGCGAACCGGCGCACAGCGCTATCGGTCCACGAGGCCTCGTACTGGCTTGCCCGCAGGTGGTGCAGGATCAGGAAACGCACCGAGCTCTTCAGCGCGGGCTCGGGGTTGAAGATCGGCAAACGCCGGTCGAGCCGGTCGAACATGCGCGCGCCGACCTCGGCGTGGCCGAAGAAGTGAACTTCCCCCGAAGGCGAGATCGTGCGCGTCTTGACCTTGCCGATGTCGTGCAGGAGCGCTGCCCACCGGACCTCGAGCCGCGGGACGGCCTGGCGAACCACTTGCTTCGTGTGTTTCCAGACGTCCTTGTGGCGCCACTCGCCGTCGCCGAAGCCGACCATCGCTTTGACCTCGGGCAACATGGCGCCGAGGGCGCCGCATTCGAGGAGCGCGTCGAGCCCGTCTTCGGCGTCGCGCGACATGATGATGCGGTCGATGGTGCGGCGGACGTCGGGGAGGTAGAGCGACGAGGCGGCGCGGAAGTCTTCGCTGTCCGCGACGGGGTGCGTGGGGGCGGCGCCTGGCTCGGCAGGCGGCGGGGGCGTGCCTCGCTCGGCGCGCTCGACGGCCCAGGCGAGTGCCGTCATGGCCCGCTCGGGATCGGGGGTCTTGGGGGCCTTCGTCTCTTCCTGCACGCTTCCGATCTCGCTTGAAAACAGGGGAGGGGGAGGGCGTAGCGCGGCGCGCCTTGCCTGTCGAGCGCGAGCGCGCGCGTCAGCGGCCTGGGCGGAGCACCGTCGTCACGCGGAAGGAGCCGCCGATCTGCGTCGTCACGTTCGGCTCGCTCGGGCGCGCGACACCCACGAGCATGCCTGGGTGCAAGCCGAGCGGCAGCTCGCCGACGTCACGCACGAGCAAGCGCAGAAGCGCGATCACCATCGGGTGATGGCCGACGAGCAGCGCGTCTGCGTCCGCTGCGGCGAGCTCGCGCAGGAGCGCGACCGGCGGCGACTCGTCCGGTTCGAGCTCCGGGAACGTCTCGATCGGGATCGCCGCGACGCCGAGCGCGCGGGCCATGAGCTCTGCGGTATGATGCGCGCGCACGTAGGTGCTCGCCACGATGCGGCTGAGCGTCGGACCTTGCTGGGTCCGCAACGTCTTGCCGATCTCCTCGACGCCGAGGATGCCTTCGGGGGTGAGGGGACGATCGCGGTCTCGTCCCGACGGCGAGCTGTCGGCCGCGAGGCCGTGGCGCATCACGTAGAGGTTCATGGTGACGAGAGGGAGCCTGCCACGAGGGAGGCCCCCTCGGGGATGGTTCAGTTGGTCTTCGCGGGGGCGCGGCGACCTTCGGCGGGGGCGGCGTCGCCCTTCTTGCCGGCCGGGGCGGCTTCGGGCGCCTTGCCGGAGCGCTGGATGCCGTGCTTGGCGAGCACGAGCGCCTCGATGCGGTCGAGCACCTCGGGGTGCTGCTCCAGGTAGGTGCGGGCGTTTTCGCGGCCCTGGCCGATACGCTCGCCCTGGAAGGAGAACCAGGCGCCGCTCTTCTCGACGATGTTTGCTTCCGTCGCGAGGTCGATGACGTCGCCGGCGTGGCTGATGCCCTGGCCGTAAAGGATGTCGAACTCCACCTCGCGGAAGGGCGGCGCCATCTTGTTCTTCACGATCTTCACGCGGGTGCGGTTGCCGACCACGGCGGGCTCCTTGCCGGTCGCCGCGGCCTCCTTGATCTTGCCGATGGCGCGGATGTCCATGCGCACCGAGGAGTAGAACTTGAGGGCGTTGCCGCCGCTCGTCGTCTCGGGGTTGCCGAACATCACGCCGATCTTCAGGCGGATCTGGTTGATGAAGATGAGCAGGCAGTTCGAGCGGGCCACGGTGCCGGTGAGCTTGCGCAGCGCCTGGCTCATGAGGCGGGCTTGGAGGCCGACGTGGCTGTCGCCCATGTCGCCTTCGATCTCGGCCTTGGGCACGAGGGCGGCGACGGAGTCGATGACGATGATGTCGACGGAGTTCGAGCGGACGAGCATGTCCGCGATCTCGAGGGCCTGCTCGCCGTAGTCGGGCTGCGAGATGAGCAGCTCGTCCGTCTTCACGCCGAGCTTCTTCGCGTAGTTCACGTCGAGCGCGTGCTCGGCGTCGATGAAGGCGGCGACGCCGCCGGTGCGCTGGATCTGCGCGATCGCGTGCAGGGTCAGCGTGGTCTTGCCGGAGGACTCCGGGCCGTAGATCTCGATGATGCGGCCGCGGGGGTAGCCGCCGATCCCGAGGGCGATGTCGAGCGAGAGCGAGCCGCTGGAGACGGCGGCGACGTCGTCGTGCAGGCTCTGCCCCTCCTTGAGGCGCATGATCGCGCCCTTGCCGTATTCCTTCTCGACGCTCGCGATGGCGAGCTCCAGCGCGGCGAGCTTCTGCTTGGGGTTTTTCTCGTCACTCATGGCGACCTCGGGGGGGCAGGGGGGCAAAGAGGGTACTGGGTCGCGGGTTTTGCGCCACGAACCGTTCGTCTCGGCTGCGTATACTGTCCGGCTGTTCAGGAGGCAAGGCTGAACGGCGGGAGAGCGGACAGGGTATGTCCGCTCCAAACATTCCTCTAGAACAGCCCTATGGAGAAGTGGAAGGCGCCGATGTCCTCCCACTGACGGCGGTTCAGGTTGAAGCCGTAGTCGAGCGCGAGCGGGCCGATGGGGGTCGTGATGCGCAGGCCCGCGCCGAGGGCGTAACGGAGCGTGAAGTCGATGGCCGTCGGCTCCTTCCAGAGGTTGCCCGTGTCGAGGAAGAAGCCGGCCTGGAAGAGGTCGGTCACGGGCACGCGGAGCTCGAGGCGCGGGTTGATCGAGAGGTCGCCGCCGCGGATCGGGACGTTCGCGAGGACGGCCGAGCGGGTGGTCTGGCCCTTCGCGACGAGCCCACGCGCGACGTCCTCGGGCACGAGCGCGTCGGCGAGGAAGGCGCGGATCGTGTCGACGCCGCCGAGGAAGAAGAGGCGGTCGGGGTAGGTGGAGCTGCCGTCCTTGAGCTGGAGGTTGTAGCCGGCCGCCAGGCTCATCGCGATGCTCGGGCCCTTCGAGCCGAGCTCGAAGTAGCCGGCGACGCGGCCGGACATGCGCAGGAAGTGGCTGTTGATCGTGGCCTCGTCCTCGTCGGTGGGCAGCGCGTTGACGTGCTCGACGCCGAGCGCGACGAGCGCGCCCTTCGTCGCGGCGAAGGCGCTGTTGCGGCCGTCCCACGCGAAGTTGATGCGCTCGGCGACGGCGAACGTGCTGCCGAAGGGGACACGGAGCAGCGGGATGATCGGCGAGTCGAGGGCGGTCTCGTTGAAGACGTCGACCTCGTTCACCTCCGCGGACGCGCCGAGGCGCATCGTGACCGTGCGGCTCGGCCGGTAGGCGAGCGTGGGCACGAGCGCCTGGCGGGTGATGCCGAAGCCGCGCTGGTTGTCGCGCACGTCGATGCCGTCGATCGAGAGGCTCACGAGCGGGCCGAGGCCGATCTCGGGGAACGCGATCGACGCGGTGTTCCGGCGTTCGAGTTGCTGGCCGACGCTGAGCTTCTTCTCGTAGTCGGCGCGCACGCCGGGATCGAGGACGATGAAGTCGAAGAGGTACGAGAGCTGCACGCGCAAGGTGAGCGAGATGGCGAGGCCCGCGATGTTCTTGTGGCCGTACTCCACGGCGAAGCGCAGGCCCTCGCCCGTGGAGAAGCCGACGCGTGGATCGAGGTACTGCGGGACCTGCTCGGTCACCGTGACGAGCACGCGCTTCTGCTTCTGCGGGACCTCCGGATCTTCGAGGCCCACCGAGACGCTGGAGAACGCGCCGAGCGAGCCGATGCGCTCCTCGGTGCGCCGCGCGTCGCGCTCCACGAAGGGTTTGCCCTCCTGGAGCACGACGCGGCGCAGGATGAGCGCCTCGCTCGTGCGCAGCGCGCCGCGCACGACGAAGCCGCCGACGATGACCTGATCCCGCTCGGTGATCGCGAAGCGCGCCCGCGCCCGCGTGCGGTCGGGCGAGGGCTCGATCGCCGCCTTCACCTCGGCGAACGCGTACCCGCGATCGCGGTAGGCCTCGACGAGCCGGAGGCGCGCCGCTTCGAGCTCGATCGTGGAGAGCGGCTTGCCGAGCTCGAGGCGGCTCGTCTCGAAGAGCGCCTGCTCGGAGAGCGTGCGGCTGCCCTCGAAGGCGACGTCGTGCAGCAAGGTCTGCGGGCCGAGGTGCATCGGGATGCGCAGCGCGATCTCGCGCGAGCACTCGACGTGCTTCAGGGGATCGGGGCGGCACGCGAGCGTCTGCGGGGGCTCCGGCTCCGGCAGCGGGAGGCCGAGGGCGTCCTTCGCGCAGACGGCCTCGTTCGGCTCGCGCGGCTCGGGCATGCAGCGCCCCGCGGGCGAACGCGTGCTGCATGTCGCGCGCTCGATCTGCACGGGTCCGACGACGGCGTTGAGGTAGCCCTTGCTGTACGCGAGATCCTTCAGGTGCTTGAGCGCGCGCTCGTACGTCTCGGGCGCGTACGTCTCGGCCGGGTTCAGATCGAGCGGCCTCGCCACGGCGCGCGGCCCGCGCCCGCCGAAGAGGGCCGAGACCGCGTTCGGGTCCTTCAGCGAAAAACCTTTGTCGCCGGGCAGATCCTCCACGAGGAAGCTGTCGATCTCGCCGCGCACCTGCTCGGCGTTCCAGGTCTTCGGCAGGCACGGGAAGATGCGCTGCACGACCCGCACCTGCTCGCCCTCGTCGATCCGCAGCACGAGGTGATGCACCGGATCGTTCGGGCCGCCGCGCTCCTCGGCGACGACGCGCGCGTCGAGGAAGCCGCGCTGCACGTAGAAGCGGGTGAGCCGCTCGATGAGCTCCTGCGTCTTCTGTTCGAGGCCCTTCTTCGGTGCGACCGCGGCGGAGAGCTCGACCTCGTCGACGGAGCGGTTGCCCTCGAAGACCGGGACGATCCGCGGCCCCGGCGTGACGTACACGAAGAGCTCGCTGCTCGACGCCGAGAGCCGCACCGCGTGCTTGACGTCGGCGCGGTAAAAGCCGCTCTCGCGCAGCGCCTCGGCGAGCTCCCGATCGGCCTCTTCGAGCAGCGGCTCGTCGATGCGCGCGCCGACCCCGAACCGATAGCGCTCTTCCCGGCCGCCGAGCTCGCGCTCCATGCCGGGCGTGATCACGAAGGAGCGGCGCGACACGGTGCGCGGCGCGCCCGCGTCGA
Source organism: Polyangium sorediatum (assembly GCF_029946465.1). Classification (NCBI taxonomy): domain Bacteria; kingdom Pseudomonadati; phylum Myxococcota; order Polyangiales; family Polyangiaceae; genus Polyangium; species Polyangium sorediatum. The sequence goes on along the minus strand of NZ_JARZHI010000061.1, from coordinate 57,470 downwards.
TGTCGATGCGCAAGACGACGCGGCCCGGATCGTCCGTGTCCGAGACGTCGGAGGTGACGTTCGCCTGGGGGTAGCCGTGATCCGCGTAGTACCGGCGGATCCGTTGGCCCATCTCCGTCAACATCGGCGCCGTGATCTCGCCGCCTTCGCGCACGCGCCCCGCGTCGAGCGTCGCGGCGCGATCCAGCGTCGCGCCCGAGAGGCGGATCGAGGCCACGATGCGCCGCGGCAAGACGTGCGCGCGCAGGACCACGCCGTCTCCCTCGGCGATCGCCTCGACCGTCACGCGCGCGAACTGCCCCGACTCCGTGAGCTCGCGCATCACGGTTCGCGCGGCCGAGGGCTGAAACGGCTCGCCTGTGCGGATCTTCGTGACGCGCGGCGAGGTGCTCCAGCGGGAGCCCACGGTCACGACGTCGACGCGCTTGATCGGTTTGCCCGTGAGCGCGCTCGTGTCGGGCGGCGGCCCGAGCTGCGGCGCGGCGAGCGCGGCTTGCGGCTCCTCGCCGGCGAGCGCGGCGCTCTCGCCGGGGCTCGTCCCCGGGTTGTTCGTGGCGTCGGCCCCCGCCGTCGCCGCGCCGAGCAGGCAGACGAGCGAGCATGCTGCGGCCAGGCAGCGGGCTCGTTGGGACCGGGAAAAACGCGGGATGGGCACGGGCCGAGGTGGATGGGGGGCACAGAGGGGCTCGCGGCCCTTTGGAGACGCCCGTCCCGATGCTACCGTCCGCCCGAGTTGCTCGCCAAAAGGTACGGCATGGCTGATCCGACGATCCTGATAGGGGCGGTCGCATACGACCCAAAGGTCGTGACCATCTGGGAGGGCATGCGTGAGCACTTCCAGGAGCACGGCGTGTCCCTCGATTTCGCGCTTTTCTCCAGCTACGAGCGGCAGATCGAGGCCCTGCTCCACGGGCACGTCGACATCGCCTGGAACTCCGGCATCTCCCATGTGCGTGTGAAGCGGCGCACCGAAGGCAAGGCCATCGGCATCGCCATGCGCGACCGGGACCGCGATGTGTGCGCGAAGATCCTCATCCGGCGGGAGGTCGTCGTTCGCAAGCTCACGGACCTCCACGGCAAGGTGCTGGCCGTGGGGACACGCGACTCGGCGCAGTCGCGGATCTTGCCGCTCTACTACTTGAAACAAGCGGGCGTGGATCTGAACCAGGTGAAGATCCTCGCGTTCGACTCCGACGTCGGCAAGCACGGCGACACGGGCGCGAGCGAGCTCGCGGTGCTCGCGGCCGTGCACGAAGGCCGGGCGCACGCGGGCGCGGTCGGGAGCCTCGTCTTCCAGGCCGAGCAGGCGACGGGGCACGTCGATCCGCGCATCGTCGACGTGCTCTGGACGACGCCGACCTTCGACCTGCGCATGTTCGACGCGATGCCCACGCTCGCCGCGGACAAGGCCGAGACGTTCAAGCGCGTGCTCTCGGAGATGGCGTACGCGAACCCCAAGCACCGCAAGCTCCTCGACATGGAGGGGCTGCGCCGCTGGGTTCCGGGTCGCGAGCAGAGCTACGCGCCGGTGCGCGCCGCACTCGACGATCTGCCCGGCTTCGGCTGAGCTCGCGCGATCATTCGAACTCGAGCCGCCAGCGCAAGTCGGCGCCGAGGTTGCCGAGCGGCGAGCTCGAGACGTCGTTCGTGTTGTCGTACGCGCCCTGCACGATGACGCGTTTGCCGAGGCGCCACTCGATGCTCGAACGGACCTCGCGGTTCTCGGTGATGCCCGTCGTCACGGTGGCGCGCACGTCCTCCGTGATGCGCTTGCCGAGCGTGACCGTCGGCTCCGTGCGGCCCGTGCGCGATGAGTACGACGTGCCGAACCGGAACTCGTCGATGAGCGGCACGATCGTCTTCACGGCCTTGTCCGCGCCGGTGAGCGCGGCGAGCGCTTCGAGGCCCACGGTCTCGCCGAGCGACGAGGCGAGGCCACGATCCATCTCGGCCCGCGTGAGGCCGAGCGTCAGCAAGAGGACGATGTCCTCCTGGCCGAGCGGCGGATCACTCGTGAGGTCGAGCTTCACGTTCTCCTGATTGCCGTGGGCGTAGAGGTTGATGCGCCACTGCTGCCCGAGCGTCGCGGTCGCCGCCGCGCTCGTGCTCGTGTCGGCGGGCGCCGCGCCCGGGGCGCTCGTCGCCGCGTAGCGCCGGTACTCGGTCTGCGCGCGGAGATCGATCCGCGGCGCGAGGCGCAGCGGGTCGTCGAAACGAACCGATCCCTCGCGCACCGTGAACTCACTGTTCCGCAGCCGGAGCTTCGAGTCCGGCAGGATGCGCAGGTTGCCGCGCGCGCCGTAGCGCTGGTTCGTCCCGGAGAGCGCGAGCCCGGGCGGCGTGACTTCGAGCAGCATGTCGACGAGCCCGTTCGAGAAGCGCATCGGCCGCGGCGAGACCACGTTCACGTCGAAGCGAAGCGCGTCGTTCTTCGGGTCGTACGTTTCGACCGCCGTGCGCTTCGGCCCGCCCGCGAGCTGGTTCAGGTCGAGGCTCAGCGCGATCGGCCGCGAGTACGTGAACGACGTGAGCGACACCGTGCCCTTCACCTCGGGCAGGTTCCGCTCCGCGCGCTCCTCGTCGCTCGTGAAGGGCCGGAACGTCGCGGAGAGGTCGGCGTCCGCGGTCAAGTTGATCCCCTCGCCGAGCGGCATCTTCACGCCGCGCGCGAGGATCGACGCCTCGGCCGTGCCGAGCTCGAAGCCGCGAATCGGCATGCGCCCCGTCAAGCTCACCTCGCCGCCGCCGACCTTGGCCGCGCCGCGCAGGATGCGCACCTCGCTGTTCGTGACCGCGACGTCCACCTCGATGTCGTCGAGTGACACGGGCATCCCTCGCAGCGCGAGCTCGCCGCCGCGCAGCCGCGCCGAACCGCCGTACCGCAGCGCGTTCGTCGTGCCTTGCACGCGCAGGTTCGCTTCGAGCGACCCGCGCGCCCGCGAGACCTGCTGCATGTCCGCGGAGAGGCGCCCGAGATCGAGCGGCCCGACGCGCAAGCCCACATCGAACTCGGGCGTGGTCACGAGGCGCTGCACGCGGCCGCCGAGCGCGATCGGCGCCGATAGCCCCGAGCCGCTCTGCACGACGAGCTCGAGGTCGGGCAGCACGAGCGTGTTGTTCTGCACGACGATCGGCCCGGGCGTCCCCTGCAGCGACACGCGACGCCCGCCGCGATCGAGGTCGAGCCCCGTCAGCGTGACGACCACGTCGCTCTTCGCGAGATCGTCGAGCGGCAGCCGGCGGATCTCGAGCGCCGCGTCGAGGCTGCCATGCGGCGGCGTGGCGCTGAACGCGACGCCCGGGATCAGGTTCGCGAGCGTGCCGAGATCGAGCCCGCGCGTCGTGAGCTTGCCCGTCACGACCTTGTGCTTCTGCCGCGTGATGCGCACGTCCGAGAGCGCGAGCTGCCCGCCCGCGAGCATCCCGTCGACGCGGAACGTGCCCGCGGACGTGTCCCTGTCGTACTCGGCGCGATCGAAGGGCCCCGAGCGTGGATTGCCGCAGCGCGTCCAGCCGACCGTCTTCACCTGCGTGCCTTCGGAGCCCATGAGCACGCGGAGCTGCGACGACGGCAGCGACGAGGGCCCGATCCGGATCGGCGAGATCTGCACGTCGGCCTGCGCTTCGAGCTGGCTCACCGTGCCCGAGATGTTCGCGATCGCCGAGATCGAGCCGTCGAGCGGCTTGCCCATGCGGCCGAGCGCGTCGAGGTGATCGATCGGGATCCCCGTGGCGATCGCTTGCCCGGACACGCGCCCGCCCGGACGAACCGACACGGTCGCGAGCAGCGAGCCCGCGCCCTTGCGCAGGCTCGCCGCATGCACGTCGAGGTTCATCCCCGCCGCGCCCGCCTCGCGATCTTCCCAGTCGAGATCAACGTCGACGTCACCGTCGGAGTACTTCTCGCCGAAGAGCGCCACCTCCTCGAGGTGCATCTTCGTCTTCACGCGCAAGCGGCCCGCGCCGCAGCGATCTTCGGGCCCGCCGACCACGAAATGCACCCGCGCCGTTCCGCTCGCGTTGCCGTCGATCTCGGCGAAGCGCGGATCGTCGTCGAGGTGCACGATCCGGTAGAAGTCGTGGAGCCAGAGGTGCGGCGCGCTCTGCGTGTCGATCTCCGCGTCCACCACGACGTTCGGCCCCGCGTCGAAGTCGACGTGCACCTCGGGCGCGCGGATCTTGCTCTCGCCCTTGCGCACATGCACGTCGGCGAGGCGCAGATCGAAGGGCTCGAAGAACACGCGCGCGCTCTCCACGTCGCCGAACGAGAACGCCGCAAACTCGAAGCCCTTGATCGCCACGTCGGCCTCGACCTTCGGCCGCGTGAACGGCCCGCGCGCGACCGCGGTGACGTCCGCGATCCCCGCGATCGGGATGTTCCTGAGCGGCGAGAGCTCCGACAGATCGACGTGGGATCCCTTCGCGATCTCGATGTCGAGGTAGCTCCGGAAGAAGAGCTTCACCGTCGTGTGCAGCTCCGACTTCGGCGTCTCGATCGCGACGTCGTCGAGCACGATCCCCGTCGGCCGCACCCGGAAGAAGCCGCGCAGCGTCCCCTCGGCCACGCCCATCATGTGCCCGCGCGCGGGATCCGTCGTCGGTTTGTCGAAGACCTCGAAGTCCCGCGTCGTGATCTCCATCGGACCGTCGAGCGAGAGCGGCGAGAGCGTGCCGGTGAACCGCTCGAAGCGGCCTCGTTCGAGGTGCCAGGCCACGTGCGCCTGCGGGTGCACGCCGAGATCCCGGAGGAGGCCGGGGAACTGGAGATCGCGGACCTCGATCGGGCCCGCCGTGAGCGGCGCGCCGGGCGCGAACGGCTCGATCTTCACGTCCGCGATCGTCGCGGTGCCATCGGCCCACGTGAGCTCGATCTTCGACACGCGCACGACGTCCTCGGCGATCGACAGCTCGCCCTCGAACGTCGTCGCGAAGACCTTGCCGGAGAGTCCAGGTCGATCCGCCTCGATGCGCCCCGCCACGCGCGGCAGCGTGGATTTGCCGTCGTGCTCGACCTCCACGTCGAGGCCCACGGCGCCCGTGAGCCACGGCGTGTCCACGAAGCGATGCGCGAGCGGCACGGGCAGCCGCGTCCGCACGCGGCCACGAAACGCAGGCATGGCGAGCGGCGCTCCGCCCTTGGGCAGCTCCACGCGCAGCGCGCCGAGCTCGAGCTCCACCGAGCGCCAGTCCTCCCGCGCGAGCTCGCACCCCGGGCTCGTCTCCGCGTCCGGATCGAGATCCGCCGCCCCGAGGAGGCGGAGCCGCCGCACGAGCAGCCCCTCCGCGTCGACGCGCACCCGCGTGTCGAGCCGGCAGATCACGTCCTCGTCGACCATGTCCTCGTCCGGTCGACCAGGCATGGGGTGCGTCCGGACGATCGTCGATTTCCCTGCGCGGAGCGCGATCTCGAAGGCCCCGTCGTCCTCCGCGGACACGTCGACGTCGACCTCGCTGGTCACGACGTGCACGCCCTCGACGAGCGCGTCGATGCGCGCGTCCGTCACGGCGAGCGAGGAGAACGGGGCCCGCGCCTTCGCGGCCGAGGGCTGCGAGGCCGGCAGTTTGTACACGAGGTTCTTCAGCGCGCCGCCCTCGACGACGGCGCGGATCCGCGGCCCGAGCACCTCGACCTCGCCCACGTCGAGCTCCCCGTCGAGCAGGGAGAACACCCGCGGACGAACGCTGATCCGCTCCACCGCGAGCACGGGCGCGCCGCCGTCGGTCGCGTCGACGACCACGTCTTCGAGGTCGATCGCCATCGGCCACGCTTGCACGGCGACCCGGTAGCGGGCGACGACGCCGAGCTCCCGCTGCACGAGCGCAGCCGTCTCGCGCGCGGCCCACGCGCGCACGGTGCCCGTGCGCACGAGCGCCCCGAGGACGAGCGGGATCGCTCCGACGAGGGCAAACAGCACGCAGAGCGCGACGGCGAAAGCGCGGCCGACGTCGCGACGCCCGCGTTTTCGCGTGCGTTTGTTCGTCGGCGCGCTCCCGGACACCATGGCGCCGAGCTTACCTCAGCCCCGTCCCCCGTGCCGGGATCACCGCCCCGCGTGCACCTTCGGCGCTTTACGCGGCCCGAGAATCCTGGAAACATCCTTCTGTCTTGCGTGCGAGGTCCGGGTGCGGGTGCGCCTGTGCTTCGTGTTGTTCGGAGGACCGATGCGATCGACGATCCCCGCCACGCTGGTGGCGCTTGGCTGCTTGGCAATTCATGCGTTTGGCTGCGCGGGCGGCGAAACCCCGGGACAAAGCGGCACCGGGGGGCTGGGTGGCGGCGGTTCCGGCGCCACGGGCGGAACCGGCGGCGGCACCGGCGGCGAAGGGGGCCAGGGGGGCGCGGGCGGCGCGACGTGCATGCCGACCGCAGAGCTGTGCGACGGCCTGGACAACGACTGCGATCAGGACGTCGACGAGGACTGCCCCTGCGTCGAAGGACAAACGCAGTCCTGCTACTCGGGCGCCAACGGCACGCAGGGCATCGGCTCCTGCACTGCGGGTCAGCAGACGTGTGACGTGAATGGCAAGTGGAGCAAGTGCAAGGGCGAGGTCGTGCCGAAGACGCAGGAGAGCTGCAACGGCATCGACGACAACTGCAACGGGACGGTCGACGACATGGCGCCGACGGTCTGCGGCTTCGGCGCCTGCCAGGTCACGGTCGTCGCCTGCGAGAACGGCCAGCTCAACGAGTGCGTCCCGCTCCAGCCCACGCTCGAGAAGTGCGACGGCCTGGACAACGACTGCGATCAGATCGTCGACGACTCGTTCCCCGAGAAGGGGAAGGCCTGCGTGTCGGAGCTGATCGGCGCCTGCTCCAAGGGCAAGTACGCCTGCACGAACGGCGCACTGGAGTGCGTCCCCGACGTCATGCCCGTCCCCGAGACCTGCAACGGCATCGACGACGACTGCGACGGCACGGTGGACGAGGACATCCCCGGCACGGGCGGCGAGTGCGGCACGGGCCTGCTCGGCGTCTGCGCGAACGGCGCGATCCAGTGCAAAAACAGCACGATCGACTGCTTCCCGATCATCCCGCAAGCGCCCGAGAAGTGCAACGGCGTCGACGACGACTGCGACGGCGTGGTCGACGAGAACAACCCCGAGGGCGGCGTCTCCTGCCAGACGGGTCAGTCCGGCGCCTGCGGGACCGGCACGCTGAAGTGCGCGAGCGGCTCGCTCCTCTGCGAGCCGAACTCGTCGGCGACCCTCGAGGTGTGCAACGGCATCGACGAGAACTGCAACGGCACGATCGACGAGGGCAACCCGGGCAGCGGCTCGGCCTGCGGCTGCGGCGGCACGACGACCTGCGCGGAGGGCCAACTCCGCTGCACGGGCGGCCCGCCGGTCTTCCTCTACGAAGACTTCGGCGACGCCCCCGACTGGACCCTCGGCCCCGAGTGGGAGGTCAAGGCGGCCGTCGCCAACGGCACCTGCAAGAACACGAGCGGCACCCACAGCGATCCGGCGACCGACACCTCGTCCTCGTCCGACAACAAGGTCGCGGGTGTGGTCGTCGGCGGCTGCTCGACGAGCTCGCAGAGCGCGACGACGCACGGCTACTACTACCTGACGAGCCCGATCTTCGACACCTCGGCGGCGCCCGGCGTTTATCTCCAGTTCCAGCGCTGGCTGAACAGCGACGTGACGCCGTACATGAACAACGTCATCGAGGTGTACAACGGCACCGCCTGGGTCCAGGTCTGGCAAAGCGGCGCCGTGCTTTCGACGGCCTCTGCCTGGACGAAGGTGTCCTACGACATCACCCCGCACAAGAACGCCACCATGCGTATTCGCTGGGGCTTCAACGTCGCCTCGGCCGGGGTCGACCCGATGGGCTCGTGGAACATCGACGACGTCATCGTCTCCACCACAATCTGCCCCTAGCCGAGGGGCGATAAGCTTGCTGCGCGCCTCGAATCGTCGGTCGGGCTCCTCGGAATACATGTGTATTCCTGCGTCGCCCTCCCTAGCTTCGAGGCGCTCGCGGCGCTTCTCGACCCTCGGCTGCGTTTCGATTTCCCGGATTTATTTTACGCCATAGGTCGCCACGATCGGCGCGTGGTCCGTTGCGTCGTCCACGTCGTCGCCGTGGCGAATGGTCACGGACGCCTGATCGAGCATCCCTGCGAGCAGAGGGTGCGACATTTGGTGGTCCACGAGCTCCAGCGCGCCCTGGTAATCGTAGGTCCAGCGGACGTTCGCCGGCACGAAGTCGGGCGCATTCGTGTACAGCCCGTCTCCCTCGCCGATCATCGCGAGGTAGGGCGGCGAGCCCGGCACGTCATTAAAGTCGCCGAGCACCAGCACCCCGCGTGACGGGTCCTCCTTCACGAGCGCGTTCGCGATCGCGCGCGTGCGTTGCGCCTCCGCGAGGCGCTTGTTCGGATTGTCGTCCTCCTTCGCCTTGAAATGCACGCCGAGGAGCACGAGCTTTCGCCCGTTGTAGGTGAGGTGGTATTCGGGGCAATCGCGCGAGAATCGATACGTCGGCCCCACCGTGCCATTCAGCGGGAATTGCTCGTCCTTGTGCGAGACGACCTTGTCGAGCGGCAGCTTCGAGAGAATTCCGATGTCCACGCCGCGCGGGTCGTTTCCGTCCACGATCCCGATGCTCGTGTATTTTCCACCAAGCTCGCTCTGCACGAGGTCCGCGAGCGAAGCCTCGTTCTCGACCTCCTGCAGCACCACGACGTCCGCGTCGATCGCCGAAAGCACCACGCCGATGGCCTTTCGATGGTTCACGTATTGCGCCGTCGACCGCACCACCTCGTCCGCCGCCGCGCTGTCGTTCTTGTCGTTCAGATAATTGCGAACGTTCCAGTTGGCCACGCGCAGCGGCAGCGGGTCCTTCGGCGCCCCGCCACCGGCGCCGCCGTTCCCGCCGCTCCCGCCCGTCCCGCCGCTCCCGCCGGCATCGCCGCCCGCGCCCTCCCGGACGCGGCCTTCCTGCCCGCACCCTCCGCTCGAAAGCACGAGCAGCGCGGTCGCGAGCGCGCCGCCCACCGTGAGCCTCCCCGCGCGGGCGAGGCAAGTCCATCCACCGAAACGAGAGCCTTGAGATCGAGAAGAAGCATGCAACATGCGCTCAGTGTCCCGTCGCCATTCCGGCGCGGCAAGCCCCGCGTCGTTCTCCGCTTCACGATGCGGCGCATGGTCAGGTTCGTAACCATGCATGAGCACGCCGCTTCGGCGCATGACGACGGGGCGCGCGGACCCCCGGCCTTTACAGCGCTTCGTGATCCATGCGAGGATCAATCGACCAGGCATTCGCTTGGAATATCCTTTTCAGGAGCGGGCCATGCGGAACCTCATGCGCGAAGGGCTGTTCGCGGGCGCAATTTTCCTCGTCGTCGGCGTCGCTGCATTCGGGTGCAGCGACGGCGGAGCCTCGTCCTCCAACGGCGCGGGCGGCAGCGGCGGCGCGGGCGGGCTCGGCGGGGCGGGCGGCCAGGGCGGCGAGGGCGGAACCGCCGTTTGCAACGAGGAGGAGACCCAGCCTTGTTATACCGGCCCCGCGGGCACCCAGGGCCAAGGGGAATGCAAAGGCGGCACCGCGACGTGCGCCGGTGGCCAGTGGTCCGCGTGCGCCGGCGAGGTCTTGCCGAGCGCCACGGAGACGTGCGACGGCAACGACGACGATTGCAACGGCCAGGTCGACGACGCCATCGCGCAGGTCACCTGCGGCCTCGGCGCCTGCTCCGTCACCGTCGATGGCTGCAAAGACGGCGCCGTCCCCGATTGCACCCCGCTCCCGCCGCCCTCGGAAACGGAGACGTGCGACGGCAGCGACGACAATTGCGACGGCCAGATCGACGAGGGCTGCACCTGCGTCGACGGACAAACGCAATCGTGTTATTCGGGCGGCGTCGCCACGAAGGGCGTCGGCGCATGCAAGGACGGCACGCAGACCTGCGCCGGCGGCACCTGGGGCCCCTGCGAAGGGGAGACCCTCCCCGTCGTCGAGGCCTGCGACGCGCTCGACAACGATTGTGATGGGATGTCCGACGAGGATCTCGGGCAGACCACCTGCGGCGCCGGCGCCTGCGCGAACACCGTCGAGAGCTGCGTGAACGGCATGCCCCAGGCTTGCAATCCCGGGATGCCGAGCCCCGAGACGTGCAACGGCGTCGACGACGATTGCAATCTCCTCATCGATGACGGCCTCGGCACGCTCACCTGCGGCATGGGCGCGTGCCAGAAGACCGTGCAGGCTTGCGTCGCGGGACAACCGCAAATGTGCGTGCCCAGCATGGGCACGGCCGAGACGTGCAACGGCGTCGACGACAACTGCAATGGTCAGACGGACGAGGGCAACCCCGGCGGCGGCGGCGCGTGCCCCACGGGCCTCCAGGGCGTCTGCGCGGCGGGCGTGCTCAACTGCCAGAACGGCTCGCTCACGTGCGCGGCGACGACCATGGCCGGCGCCGAGACGTGCGACGGCAAAGACAACGACTGCGACGGCCAGACCGACGAGGGCAACCCGGGCGGGGGCGTGGTGTGCTCGACCGGAAAACCCGGCATCTGCGGGCCGGGGACGACGGCCTGCACGAACGGCGCGCCGGTCTGCAACCAGAATGCCCAGCCCGTGGCCGAGGTTTGCAATGGCGTCGACGACGATTGCGACAGCCAGACGGACGAGGGCAACCCGGGCGGCGGCGCGGTGTGCACCACCGGCCTTCAGGGGGTTTGCGCCGCGGGCACGCAGACGTGCACGAGCGGGGCGCTCTCGTGCAAGCAGAACGTCATGCCTTCAACCGAGATTTGCGACGGCAAGGACAACGATTGTGATGGGCTGATCGACGAGACGGTCCCGAACATCGTTTCGATTTTTTCCGAGACCTTCGTGAACAACGCCGCCGGGTGGGGGCTCGGGACGGAGTGGCAGATCGGCGCGGCCAAGGTGTCCAGCGGGCACGGGTATGGCTACCCGGATCCCGCCGCGGATCATACCCTGACCGCGGACAACGGCGTCGCGGGCGTCGTCATCGGCGGCAATACGAGCACGGTGGTTCACGCGGCCTACTACCTCACGAGCCCCGTCATCAACACGAGCGGCACGGGATTCGTGACCATGGACCTCTGGCGGTGGCTGAACAGCGACTACGACCCCTACATGATCAACACGATCGAGGTCTCCGCGAACAATGGCTCGACCTGGACCGTGATCTGGCAGTCGGGCGCCATGCCGGGCATCCAGGAGCAGGCGTGGAACAACTACAACTATGATCTGACCGCCTACAAGTCCGCGACCATGCGCGTCCGTTTCGGCGTCAGCGTCAATCAGCTCGACGCGTATGTCGTGTCGTCCTGGAATCTGGACGACATCGTCATCCGCCGCTGCCAGTAGCTCCCACAAAAAACCGCCCCCGATCCTCCTGGATCCGGGGGCGGTTTTTCTTTGGCGCTCGAACGAAACGTCAGCCCACGTCGCTCATGCGCCGGTAGCGGATCCGGTGCGGCTCGTTCGCGTCGGCGCCCTTCCGGCGCTTCAGATCCGCCTCGTAGTCCTCGTAGTTCCCCTCGAACCACACGACCTTGCTGTCGCCCTCGAAGGCGAGGATGTGCGTCGCGATGCGGTCGAGGAACCAGCGATCGTGGCTGATGATCACCGCGCAGCCCGCGAACTCGAGCAGCGCCTCCTCCAGCGACCGCAGCGTGTCGACGTCGAGGTCGTTCGTCGGCTCGTCGAGCAGGAGCACGTTGCCCCCGCGGCGGAGCAGCTTCGCCAGGTGCACGCGGTTGCGCTCGCCGCCCGAGAGATCACCGACCTTCTTCTGCTGATCGGCGCCCTGGAAGTTGAACGACGCCACGTACGCGCGCGAGTTCACCTCGCGCTTGCCCACGAGCAACGTCGGCTCGCCGCCCGAGATCTCCTGCCAGACGCTCTTGTTCGGATCGAGCGCGTCGCGCGACTGATCCACGTACGCGAGCTCCACGCTCTCGCCGATCCGGAGCGCGCCCTTGTCGGCCTTCTCGAGGCCCATCATCATCTTGAACAGCGTCGTCTTGCCCGCGCCGTTCGGCCCGATCACGCCGACGATCCCGCCGCGCGGCAGCGAGAACGAGAGGTCGTCGATGAGCAGCTTGTCGCCGAACGCCTTCGTCAGGTGATCGGCCTCCACGACCACGCTCCCGAGGCGCGCGCCGGCCGGGATGTGGATCTGGCTCGGCGAGTACTCCTTCGCCTTCAGATCCTCGGCGAGCAGCGTCTCGTAGGCCGCGAGGCGCGCCTTGCTCTTGGCCTGCCGCGCGCGCGGGTTCATCCGCACCCATTCGAGCTCGCGCTCGAGCGTCTTCTGCCGCGAGGACTCCTGCTTCTGTTCGAGCTCGAGGCGCTTCTTCTTCTGTTCGAGCCAGCCCGAGTAGTTGCCCTCGTACGGGTAGCCCATGCCGCGATCGAGCTCGAGGATCCAGCCCGCCACGTTGTCGAGGAAGTACCGATCGTGGGTCACGGCGACGACGGTGCCCGTGTACTCCGCGAGGAACCGCTCGAGCCACGCCACGCTCTCGGCGTCGAGGTGGTTCGTCGGCTCGTCGAGCAGCAAAAGATCCGGCTTTTCGAGGAGCAACCGGCAGAGCGCCACGCGGCGACGCTCGCCGCCCGAGAGGAGCGCGACCTCGGCATCCGGCGGCGGCAGGCGCAGCGCGTCCATCGCGCGTTCGAGCACGCGATCGAGCTCCCAGCCGCCCGACGCGTCGATCTTGTCCTGCAAAACCCCGTACTCTTCGAGCAGCTCCTCCATGTTGTCCGGCGACTCGCCGAGCAGCACGCCGATCTCCTCGAAGCGTTTCATCAGCTTGCGCGTGTCCGCGACGGCGGCCTCGACGTTCTCGATCACCGTGCGGCCCGCGTCGAGCCGCGGCTCCTGCTGGAGGAAGCCCACGCGCGTGCCGTCGGCAGGCTTTGCCTCGCCGAGGAACTCCTTGTCGGTGCCCGCCATGATCCGGAGCAGCGTGCTCTTGCCTGCGCCGTTGTGCCCGAGGACGCCGATCTTCGCGCCGGGGAAGAAGGAGAGCCACAGGCCCTTCAGCACCTCCTTGTTCGGGGGGTGCACCTTCCGGACGTCCTGCATCGTGAAAATGAACTGATGCGCCACGTTTCTTTTACCGCTCTCGCGAGTTGATGATGAATGAGAAGGGGAGGGGGAGGCGGCGAAGGATACCGAAAGCCGACGATTCGTCACGCCCGACGTACGGGTTCTCCCGCAACTTCAGGCCTTCCCGAGGACCTTCCGGACGAGCGACAGGTCCTTCTTGCCAAGCTCGCCCGTCACCACGAGCACCGAAAGATACAGCGCGCCGGTCACGAGGCCTTGGGCGAGCACGGCCGGTTTGCCGAGCCAAGGCAGCTGCATCCCGATGGCCACCGTCACCGCCACGGCCACGAGCACCCGCACGAGCGAGAGCGGCGCGACGAACGCGCCCGCCTCGCGCCGCAGCGCGAGCGCCGCCACGACGGCCACGAGGCCGAGCGCGACCGACGTCGAGATCGCCGTCGCGAGGAGCATGGGCGGGCCAAACGGCAGGCGCGGCGTCACCCCCACGCACCCGAGCGCCACGAGGCAGACCGCGAGCGCATTGAACGCCGCGCTCATCCGCTCGCGCCCGAGGCCCGTCAGCGCCGCCGAGCTGATCCCGAGGATCGCGAACGACCCCATCCCGAGCGCGAGCACACGGAGCACCGGCCCGCCGTGCTCCCAGATCGCGCTCGATTTGTAGGCAAATCGCAGCACGTGTGGCGCGAGCGCCGCGATCGTCCCCGAGACCGCGCCCGTCACCACGAGCGCGATGCGCACGCCGGCGCGCGTGTACTCGGCGACGAGCGGCTCGCTTTTTTCGGCCCGGGCCTTCGCGAGCATCGGGAAGAGCACGAAGCTCACCGACATGAGGAGCTGGTAGGGCAGGAACGAAAAGAGCTGCACGCCGCGGTAGATCCCGAGCAGATCGTCGGACGCGGTCGCCGCGAGCCCGAGCCGGCTCGCCTCGCGCCCGGCGAAGCGGCTGAGCAGGAGGAAGTCGGTCTGGAGCAGGAGGTTCAGCGCGATCTGGCCGACCGCGAGCGGGCCGAGGAAGCCGAGGTAGTCGCGCGCGCTCGGCCCCGCGGCGCCGAGGCGGCCCACCCCCGAGCGGGTGATCGCGATCGGCACGATGAGCGCGGCGGCGGAGACGAACCCGATCGTCGCGCCGAGCGTCCCGCTCCCGCCGAGCCGGAGGAGCGTGAAGGCCCCGACGCCCATGCCGATCGTGCGCAAGAGCCCGTAGCCCACGTCGAGCCCGGCCTGATCGAGGAAACGCCTGCGTCCGTTCAGCGACCCCACGAGCGGCGCGTAGATGCCGTAGAGCAGCACGACGGCCGCGACGAGGCGCAGCGGCGTCGCGACGTGCGGGGCGCCGACCGCCGCCGCGATCGTCCCCGCGGCGAGCGCGAAGCCGAGCGAGAGCACGACCGCGAGCACCACGTGGACGCGCAGCGTGCGCGCAAAAACGGCCCCCTCCTCGCCCGCGGAGGCCGTCGAGACCGCGCGGGACACGCCCTGGAGCGCGGTCGAGACGACGACGTTGTTCAAGACGCCGACGATCGCGAGGACGCGGGAGATCTGCCCGTAGCCGGCCTGGCCGAGCAGCCGTTCGAGGAGGAGCTGCTGAACGAAGCCGAAGAGGATGAACGAGACCTTCGCGAAGGCGATGGCGAGCCCGCCGCGCCCGGCGGTGCGCGCGGCGCTGGGCGTCGGGAGCGCGGGGGCCGCTCCGCTCGCGGCAGGCGCGGGGGCATTCGTCGCGGGGGCGGGCGCGGCTTCTTGCACGGCGGCTTCTTCGCAGAACGCGCGCGGGAGGGCAACCGCTCGTTGCCGGGCCGGGAGGTGATCTTCGCGTGGGCTCGAAAAAAGTTCTTGACGGACGAAGCTCCGCGGGTATCCTCGCGGTCCGTTTCGACGCCATTCCAGCTTAGCTCAGTCGGTAGAGCAGGCGGCTGTTAACCGCCGGGTCGCTGGTTCGAGTCCAGCAGCTGGAGCCAATCAAGCAGGGTCGCGAAAGCGCGAACCACGTTCCTACCGGCCTCGGAGAGTCATCTCCGGGGCCGTTGTGTTTCTCTCCCCCGTTTTCGCGAGCTTTCGCGATCGGCGAGCACCACGCGCGTGGGGACGGCATTCGCGCCGCGAGCGCCGAGGGCGTAAAGGCGCCGCTGACGTTCAAGCCAGCGTGGCCAGGCGGCTTGCCATGTACCGCGCGGGCGACGTCCCGAGAGCTTTGCGAAACATGGTCACAAAGCTGCTCGCGCTCTCGTAGCCGAGGTCCAGCGCCACGCTTTGCACGGTCGCGCCGCGGGAGAGCTTCTGGAGGGCGAGGATGATGTGGAGCTGCTGGCGCCAGCGGCCGAAGCTCAAGCCTGTCTCCTCGACCAAGAGACGGTTCAAGGTGCGCTCGCCGACGCCGATTCGCTTCGCCCACGTCTTCGTCGTCGCGCCGTTCGCCGGATCGGCGGTCATCGCATCCACCAAACGACGGAGCCGCGGATCGGTCGGCATCGGCAGGCGGTGCTTCTCGATCGAAACCGTCGCGAGCTCGTCGAGGAGCACGCTCACCAGGCGCGCGTCCGGTCCTTCGAGATCGTAGAGCGCGGGGCGCGTCGCTAGGCGAAGCAAGAGCTCGCGGAAGAGCGGCGTCACCGACACCGCGCAGCAATCCTGCGGGAGATTCGGCGCCGCGTCGGGCTCGAGGAAGACGCTGTAACCCTCGAGCGGCGCGCGCGCGCGGATCCGATGCATTACGGACCCGGGGATCCACAGCGCCGATTGCGGCGGCACGATCCAGAGGGCGCTCGACGCTTCGCAGATGAGCTCCCCGCGCACCAGGTACATGACCTGCGATTCACGGTGCGCGTGAGGCTCGCTCTCGAGCCCGCCGCTCGCCATGCTGAGCCCGATCGCGTTCGCCGGTCGGGCGATCGCGGTCTTCACACGCCCAGGGGCCTCGAGCGCGAAACGGCTCGCGAGCGACGCGAGCGAAGACGCCGCGGGCTCGTTCGTCACCTGGACGTCTCCGTGAACCGTCCAGCCCGTCGGAGGCGCGACCCGTGCCGCTGTCGCATTCTGCCGCTTCGCTGCCATGGCCGTTTTGAAAAACAATTTGTCATGATTTCGCAATGTGGTCAACGGCGCCAGATGCTTGGATGCTCCCCCATGGCTGCGCCTTCCACCGCGCCTTCGGGCATCAGGCAATGCCTGGGAGGAGGGCGAGCGAATGCTCCGAGAATGTGTGTCCTTGACCCGAGGCCCATCATGAAAACCGATCCCTTGACCGTCCTGCCCGACGAGCGGGTGCGCGCCGTGCTGCGGCGCCTCCACGACGAGGCCGACCGGCAGGTGCCGCGTGTCCTCCTCCACTTCCTGCCGAAGCTGCCGCGGATGCTCCTCGGCCGCCGCGTCGACGCCCCGGGCACGGAGCGCGACTTCGCCGACAAATACATCGCAATCGAGCGCGATCAGGGCGCCTTCTGCTACCTGACGGCGCGGGCGCTCCACGCCAGGACGATCGTCGAATTCGGCACGTCCTTCGGCGTCTCGACATTGTGGCTGGCGGCGGCGGTGCGCGACAACGGCGGCGGCCGCGTCATCGGCACCGAGCTCGTGCCGGAGAAGGCGCGGCGCGCGCAGGCGAACCTGGAGGAGGCGGGGCTCGCGTCCTTCGCCGAGATTCGCGTGGGGGACGCGATGGAGACGCTGCAGGCGGACCTCGGCGACGTGGACTTCATGCTGAACGATGGGTTTCCCCTGCGCGCCCTCGACGTGCTGAAGCTTGTCGCCCCGGCCCTGCGTCCGGGCGCCGTGGTGGTGACCGACAACGTCGGCGTCTTCAAGGCCGACTACCGCGACTACGTCGCCTACGTACGCGATCCGCGCCACGGCTTCGCGTCGATGACGATCCCCTTCCGCGCGGGCACCGAGTACTCGGTTCGGCAACCGGCGCGCCCAGGGTGATCGGGAACGAGCGGCAGCAACGACGCGCGTTGGGGCGTTCGTGGAGCGCCCCGACGACGTATCGCTTGCGTTGGTGCGCGCGGAGCGGCATCCTCTGTCTCGATGACGATGCGCTTCGCGGTCTTCTTGCTCGGCTGAGCGTGGCCCCCAGGCCCGCATGACTCGCCGTGTGCGCTTGCCCCCCGTCGGAGCAAGTGCGCGCCACGTCTTGGCCCGTTTGCAGGAGAATCGTCATGCCCGATCGTCAGGCTGCGCTTTCGGAAGCGCAAATTGCTCAATTCGTCCACGAAGGCTACGTCCGTATCGACGACGCCTTCCCCCGCGATATCGCCGATGCGTGTCGCGCCGTCTTGTGGCTCGCAGCGGGCTGTGCGCCCGACGTGCCGTCCACCTGGACCCGACCCGTCGTTCGCCTCGGCGAGCTCGCCGCGCCGCCCTTTCGAGCGGCTGCGAACACCTCGAAGCTCCTCAGCGCCTTCGATTCGCTCGTCGGCGTCGATCGCTGGTTGCCCCGCGTAAGCCTCGGGACGTTCCCCCTTCGCTTCCCGTCGCCCGAGGATCCGGGGGATTGCGGATGGCATATCGATCCCAGCTTCGGCTGGGAGAACGAGCCGAACTTTCTCGAATGGCGCGCCAACGTCGCATCGAGAGGGCGAGCGCTCTTGATGCTATTTCTTTTCTCGGATGTAGGTGACGACGACGCGCCCACGCGCCTCCGCATCGGCTCGCACGTCGAAATCGCGCGCCGCCTCGCGCCGCACGGAGAACGTGGCCTCACGCTGGGCGAGCTGGCGAGCACGGAATTCCGCGAATCCGCGCACCTGCCCGAGGCGCTCGCCACGGGCCGCGCGGGGACCGTTTACCTCTGCCACCCCTTCCTGGTGCACGCGGCGCAGTCGCATCGTGGCCGCGTTCCACGTTTCCTCGCCCAGCCCGCCTTGCTGCCGCGTGGGCCTTTCGACCCCCGTCGTACGGACGGCCAGGCCTCCGCGGTGGAGCGGGCCATCCGCCTCGCCCTCGACTGAATTCGCCCGCGGGTAGCTCTACTCGCCGGCGACGGCTCGCTCGGCCCCCCTCTTTGCGAGAATCTCGAGCACTTTGGTGGGGCCGAGGCGGAGCCGATCATACCCCTCGGGGTAGGTCGGGTAGTTCCGGTAGATGTCGCTGTCCTCGAATTTACGCTCCTCGTAAAGCGAGACGTGGCGCGCGGCGCGGCGATAGACGGCGAAGAACACGCGAAGGGAGCGCGCGAGGCCAGGGTCGGGCTCACGGAGCCCCAGCGCGTCGCGGAACCCGGTGTCCGCCGTGAGGAACACGACCGCGGGTTCGAGGATCGGGACGAGAGCCGGCGGCAAGAGGCCCTGCACGGCGATGAGCAGACCCCGCGCGACAGCCTCGTTCTCGCTCGTGTAGCGTTGCGCGCGGCGCTCGTAGTCCTGCCGCCACGCGAAAAACGCCGCGCGGCTTTGCGGGATGTCGCGGATGTGCATGAGCTCGCCGAGCCGCCGGTAGAGGAAGTAAAACGCGTCCTTCTCCTTCTCCGTCATGGACCGATGGCCCCATTTGTCGATGAAGAGGATGGGATCGAAGACGAAGGTGCTCAGCGTGTAGAGGAAATCGTCGTTCGAGATCCGGTAGAGCCCGTGGATGCGGTTCAGGTGCTCGACCATCTCGCGGCTCGCGCGTGATTCGAGGCCGGGCCGGTGGATCTCGCTGAGGATGCCCTTCGTGTCGTCGAGCCGCTTCGGCCCCTCGCGCTCGTACTGCCCGGTCGCGTGGAGCAGCTTGCTGATGGTCGGGATCGTGAAGGTCCTGAGCTGCGCGATCTCCATCGCGAGGAGGATCTCGAACGGGAAGACATGGTTCGAGAGCGCGAAGATGATGGCCTCGTAATCGCGCTCGGGATCGAGCCGGGCGATCTCGTCGTCCCAGCGGCGTGTGCGCAGGAAGATGGGCAGCTTCATCGGGTGACCTTTCTGGGTTCGAGCATGGCGACGACGGACGCGACGACGACCTCGCGCCGGTGCTCGACGGAGCCGGGCAGCCCGAGATCGACTTCTTGCACCGCGTAGCTCGTCACGAGGCTGGCGAGGACGCAGGCCGCGTCGCTCGAATCCGTGGGCAAAACGAGCAGACCCTCGGCCGACCGCTGGCCGAGGTAGCGCTCCACGGCGCCCGTCAAATACCCGCGGACGTTCTCGTCCCAGATGTGCCGGAGCTCGGGCGATTCGAGCGCGCTCGCATTCATGATGCGCGCCCCCGCCCGATACCTCGTCGCCAGGTCGAAGAGCCCGCCGACGACCCCCGCGAGCTCCGTGCGCGCTTCGGCGGTCGTGCTGGGAGCGGGCCCGCGGAGCGCGTGTTCGAGGGCTGCCACGCGGCGGCTCGTTTCGAAGAAGGCGCGCAGGAAGGACTCGATCTGGCCGGGCTCGGGGTTCGGCACCGGGAGCTTTTGAGGGGGCTCGTAAGGATCCGGCGAGGCGGCGGCGCGCCGCAACACCTGCTCGAACAACGCGTCCTTGCCGCGGAAGTAACGGTAGAGCGCCGGTTCGCTGACCCCGACGGCCGCAGCGACCTCCGAGAGCCGCGTACGCCGATAACCGCGCGTCGCGAACAGCGCCTCGGCTTCGTCGAGGATGCGGGTGAACGTCGCTTCGGACTCGGCAGAGAGCGGCACGGCCCCGATCATTAGTTAGTCATTCACTAACTGCAAGGGAAATGCGGCGGACGCGCCCGAACAAAATGAAGTTGCAAGTCATCATCAAGAAGCGCAGGATGAGGGTGTGGAGTTGAAGACCATCGAAGCGCTGGAGCAGGTCGTTGGCAGCAGACCCCTTCCGGTCTTGATGAAGGCCATCGACACGCTCGACGTGCATTGCGTGCGTCTCCTCGCGCGCTCGCCGTTCGCCGTGCTGGGCTTCGCGGACACCGACGGCCGCGCGCGCGCGTGGCCGGTGGGAGGCACCCCAGGCTTTGCGCGCTCCATCGAGGGGACGCACCTGCGCTTCACGTTGCCGGAGCCCGCGGCCATCGATGTTCGCACCGGGTGCTCGCTCCTCTTCTTCATTCCGGGGCTGGGCGAGACGCTGCGCGTGAATGGCCGCCCCTCCCTCGACGGCGCGGAGCTGACGGTCACCGTCGAGGAGGCCTTCATGCACTGCGCGAAGTCGATTCTGCGGTCCTCGTTGTGGGAAAAGCCGGTGGAAACCTCGCTCCCGCGGCTCGCCGCTCCCTCGGGGCCGCTGGCCGACGCCGAGGTGCTGGCGTTCCTCTCCCACACACCCTTCGTGACGTTGTCCTCGTGGGATGCGCAGGGCGCGGGCGACACGAGCCCCAAAGGAGATCCGCCGGGGTTCCTCAAAGTCGACGCACGAGGCCGGCTCGCCGTGGCGGACCGACCGGGCAACCGGCGCACCGACACGTTCCACAATCTGCTCGAACAGCCACGCGTCGCGCTGCTCGCGCTCCGGCCCGGCGACGATCGTGTGGTGGAGCTCTCGGGCCGCGCCTCGCTCACCACCGACCCGACCTTGCTCTCGTCGATGGTGGTCGAGAACAAAACGCCGAAGCTTTCGATGCTGCTCGACGTCGAATTCGCGCGCCTCGTCCCCAGCGCGGCCGTGCGCGACGCACAGCTCTGGAACACGTCACGCCACGTACCCCGCAGCGAGCTGCCGAAGATGGCCGAGGTCTGCATCGACCACCTGAAGCTAAACAAGCAGAAGGGCCTCGCGGCGTCCGCGGTGCGCGCGCTCGCCTCGAAGACCGTGATCGGCTGGGCGCTCGAGCAGGACTACGAAAAGAACCGCTACTGACGGAGGCCCTGCGCCTCGGGCGGGACGGGCGCGTGCGCTTGGCTTGACAGACACGTGCATATGCACTTAGATGAGGGGCCATGGCGTCCTCGACGGGTGGCCGGCCCACGGAAGCACCACTCGCCTCCAGCGAGACCCTCTGCAACTGCCTCGCCGTGCGCCAGGCGGCTCGCCAGATCACGCAGCTCTATGACGAGGAGCTCGCGGGGACGGGGCTTCGCGCCACCCAGTACGCCGTCCTCTCCCGCCTCTCGCGTATCGCCCCGGCGACGGTGCAGGACCTCGCGGAGGCGCTCGTGATGGATCGGACCACGCTCGCCCATAACCTGAAGCCCCTCGAACGAGAGGGCCTCGTCGTGATGGGCGTCGCCGCGCATGACCGTCGGGTCCGGGAGCTTCGTCTCACCCCGGCGGGAATGGCGAAGCTCCACGAGGCGCGCGTCGCGTGGGCGCGCGCGCAGGCCCGATTCGAAGACGCTTTCGGCGCCGAAGACGCCGCCGAGCTTCGTCGGCAGCTCGCACGGGCCGTCGAAGCTGTCCGTACCTGAAGGTGTCTCCAAGGAGGACCTCGATGAATCGCCGTCTCAAAAGAGTGCATATGCACTTATCGACATGGGTGATGGTCACGCTGGGCCTCGCAGGCGCCGGGTGCGTGGCCTCTCCGCCCCCCGAAACGCCGGCCCGGACACCGGCGAGGACGCAGCCGACGACGGCCGCTCCTTTCAGCTCGGCGGGCGTGATCGCGGCGCGCGACGGCACGGCCGTATTCCACGACGTGCATTTCGCCGACGGCCGCGTGCTCGACGAGGTCCGCATCCATTACGCGACGGCCGGCACGCCTCGCCGCGACGACCGCGGGCGTATCATCAACGCCGTCTTGATGCTCCACTGGACGGGCTCGAGCGGCGATGTCCTGCAGGGGCGCGCCTTCGCGGACGCGCTGTATGCGCCAGGCAAACCGCTCGATCTCGCGCGTCATTACCTCGTCTTCATCGACGCGCTCGGGCACGGACGATCGAGCAAGCCGAGCGACGGGATGCGCGCGCGGTTCCCCTCGTACGGATATGAGGACATCGTCAGCTTGCAGCACCGTACCGTCACCGAGGCGCTCGGCCTCGACCATCTCCACGCCATCGTGGGGCTGTCCATGGGCGGGATGAACGCATGGCAATGGGCCGTACGCTACCCCGATTTCATGGACGCGATCCTCCCGATCGTCGCCCTCCCGGCGCCCATCTCGGGACGCAACCTGATCTGGCGACGCTTCGTGGCCCTGCACATTCGAAAGGACCCCACGTGGGCCGACGGCAACTACACGAGCCCGCCGCGCGGGTGGACCGAGGCATTCCCCGTCTTCCGCATGATGCTCGACGGCGTCCCCCACCTCCACGAGACCGTGCCCGACCGCGACGCCGCCGACACGTTCGTCCGCGATGCGTCGGCGCAGGCCGCTCGGATGGACGCAAACGACATCCTTTACGCGCTCGAAGCCTCGCGCGACTACGACCCGAGCCCGGCGCTGGAGCGCATTCGCACCCGCGTCTTCGCGCTCAACTTCGCCGACGACGAGTTCAATCCCGTCTCGCTCGGCATCCTCGAATCGAGCATGCGGCGTGTTCCTCGCGGGAAATACGTCATCCAGCCCGGCACGACCGCATCATTTGGCCACTTCACGCAAGCGCACCCCGAGGTATGGGCCCCAAGGCTTAGCGCGTTCCTCGCCGAGCTCGAAGGAGCCACCCCGTGACGACCTCCTCCTCGAAACCTCGACCCATCGAGACGTTGCTCGTCGTCGGGATCGCGAGCGTCCTTTCGTCGCTCGATCTCTTCGTCGTCAACATCGCCTTCTCGTCGATCAAGGAGAGCTTCCCCGACACGACGAACCAGGCGCTCTCCTGGGTCCTCTCCGCATACTCGATCCTCTTCGCCGCGATGATGATCCCCTCGGGTCGACTCGCCGATCGGTATGGGCGCAAGCGTGTCTTTCGCCTCGGCCTCGTCGTGTTCGGCATCGCGAGCGCGGCGTGCGCGCTTGCCCCGAGCGTCGCGATGCTGGTTTTCGCGCGCGCCATCAAGGGCGTCGGCGCGGCGATGATGGTTCCCACGAGCCTCGGCCTCGTCCTCGCGGCCTATCCGCGCGACAAACACACGCAAATGGTCGGCGTGTGGGCGGCCACCGGCGCGGTCGCGGCGGCGCTCGGCCCGGTCGTCGGCGGTGCGCTCGTCCATCTCGATTGGCGCCTGATTTTCCTCATCAACGTGCCGTTCGTCGCCGTGGCGACCTGGCGGAGCAAAGGGCTCGTCGACACCGATTATGGCGGAGGGAAGACGCCGGATCTTTGGGGCTCGTCCTTGCTCGCGCTCGGCATTGGCGCGATCGTCGCGGCCATTTCCTATGCCCCGGAGTGGGGCCTCGCCAGCCCGCGGTTCGTCGTGACGACCTCCGTCGGCGTCGTCCTCCTCGCGTGGTTCGTATGGCGCTGCCGGACATCCGCGTCCCCCGCGCTCGACCTGCGGCTCTTTCGCATCCCGACATTCGCGGTCGCCACGATCGGCATGGGCTGCTTTTACATCGGCTTTGCGATGATGCTCCTCGGGGGCACGTTGTTCCTCACTTCGGTCTGGCGCTGGGACACGCTCGTCGCCGGCGCGGGATTCGCGTGGGGACCCGCGACGGCGGCCGTCACCGCGCTCGTGGCGGGCCGGCGAAACGTGTCGCCGAGGTATGCGACGATCCTGGGGGGCTGCCTCTTCGTCCTCGCGTCGTTTTGGTGGTACGCAATGCTCGACGAGGCGCCTGCATGGCCGACGCACTTCCTGCCCGCGTCGCTCCTCTTTGGTGCGGCCGCGGGGATCGCGCAGACCGGCTTCCTCGCGGGAGGAACGGCATCCCTCCCGGCGTCCGAATACGCGACGGGCACCGCCATTCTCAACACGGCGCGCCAGCTCGGCGGGGCTGTCGGCGTCGCGCTCTTCGTGGCGCTCACCGGGACGGCGACCCTGGCCTCTCAGTATGCTCCCGCGTGGCTCTCGATCGCGGGCTTTGGCCTCGTCACCTGCCTGTCGTCCTTCGCGCTCCGAGCGCCCCGCGCGGCCTGATCAAGCCGAAAGCCGCCTTGCGAGCGCGCGAGCGAGGGCTCGTCGCGTTCGAAGACCTTGGAGGGGATGCCGCCTTCGCCTTCGACGGCCGAAGGCGAAGGCGGCACTGATTTCGTTGGAGCAGAAAGCGATGGCCCGCTTCCGCGCGGAGGAGAAGGCGCTCTTCGTGCGCCTCTTGCAGCACGTGGTCGGCAACCTGGAGACGTGACTCGGTACAGCGCGTTCGCGCCTCGTCAGAGGCTCTTCCCGTCGAACTCCTTCACCTTGAACGCGCTGAGGTCCACGTCGTCGATCGTGCGCACGTTGATCGCGTACATCTCGGTGCCGTCGGGCATCGCGCCGCGCGCGAACGAGCGCACCCCGCAGGACGGGCAGAACTGGTGGTGGATGTGTTTCTTGCCGAACTGATAATCCGTGACGACGTCCCCGCCCGAGAGGACCGTGACCGCCGCGGCCGGCACGAAGGCCAGGAACGAGCCCGTCTTCATGCAAATGGAGCAATTGCACGACACCACATCCTGGATGCCGGCCTTCACCTCGTAACGAACCTTCCCGCAATGACACCCGCCCGTGTACGTCTTCGCCTCGGTCATGTGTTCGACCTCCCTCGTGCGTCGTCCTGACGCGCGCCGCAGTTTGTCCGAGTGCGCGCCCCGGGTCCACGGGGAAGTGCATCGTCCGACCGGACACGCAAGAAAGCGGCGTCGTGCTAGGCTCGGCCCATGCTCGACAGGCTCCGCGTCGAGAGAGAACCACCGCGATGATGGCAGCGACAAGTGAACCCGTGGCGCCCGACGCGTGGGCGCCGCTACGCCGCGAGGTATTTCGATCCTTGTGGTTCGGCGCACTCGCCTCGAATGTCGGGCTCTGGGTCCAGAATGCGGCGGGGAGCTGGGACATGACGTCGTTCGGGACGGCGCCCGTGTACGTGGCGCTGCTCCAGACGGCTTCGAGTTTGCCCGTCTTCCTGATCGGTTTGCCCGCGGCGGCGTTCGGCGACATCTTCGATCGCCGGAGGCTCCTCGCGTCGTTCGCCGCGTGGATGGTGCTCGTTTCGGCCCTGCTCGCGGCGCTCTCGTTTGCCGGGCTCCTCGGCCCGACGAGCCTCCTCGCGCTCACGTTTGCCCTCGGCCTCGGCTCCGCGCTCTCGGCGCCGCTCTGGCAGGCCATTCTCCCGTCACTCGTCGACAAGGCCGAGCTCGCTTCGGCCGTCACCTTGAGCGGCGTCGCCGTCAACGTCGCGCGTGCGCTCGGCCCCGCCATCGGCGGTATCGGCCTCGCCCTCGCGGGCAGCGGGCCCGTGTATACGTTCAACGCGCTTGCGTTTTTCGTCGTCGTCCTTCAGGTGCTCCGCTGGAAACCGCCCGCCACGAAGGCGACCTTGCCGCCCGAGCGTGTCGTGGGCGCGATCGTGGCAGGCCTTCGTTATGCGCGCCGGGCACCCGCGCTCCGTGCCGTCCTCTTTCGTGCAGCGGCCTTCATCGTGGCCGGCAGCGCATTGTGGGCGCTGCTCCCCGTCGTCGCGCGGCGCGAGCTCCACATGACCCCGCTGCGGTTCGGCATCCTGCTCGGTTGTATTGGCGCGGGCGCGCTCGCCGGCGCCGCCGTCATGCCACGCGCGCGCCAAAAACTCGGCTCCGATGGCCTCGTCGCCATTGCAACGGTCGCCTATGCCGGCTCGATGAGCCTCCTCGCGCACGTTCGGATCGAGGCCTTGCTTTATGCAGCCATGCTCGCCACGGGCGTCGCGTGGATCAGCATCATGTCGAGCTTCAACGTCGCCGCGAGCTCGGCGGCGCCGGGCTGGGTGCAATCGCGCGCGCTCGGCCTTTACCTCCTGGTGTTTCAGGGCGGACTCGGGCTCGGCAGCTTCGGGTGGGGCACGCTCGCCGGGCGTATCGGCAGCGCCGCGACGCTCTCGGTGGCCGCCGCCTGCGTCCTCCTCGGCCTGCTCTCGGCGCTCCGCTGGAAACTCGGCGCCGCGCGGAAGGACGATGTCGCGAGCTTCGACGCGTGGCCCGAGCCCGTGATCGAAGCCCCGATCGACATCGACGCCGGCCCCGTGCTCGTCGAGCGCCGGTATGTCGTCCGGCCGGAACACCGCGTCGAATTCCTCTCGCTCGCCGCGGAGCTCGAATCCCTCCGGCGCCGCGACGGGGCCATCGATTGGGCGCTTTATGAAGACCTCGGCAGCAAGGACCGGCTCGTCGAGACGTTTCTCGTCGCCTCGTGGGCCGAGCATCTCCGCCAGCACCGCCGCGCCGTCGCGGCCGACAGGGCGCTTCTCGATCGCATGCGCGCCCTCTCCGAGGACGCCGGCGTCGTGCACCTCGTCGACGCGCGTTCGGCGGCCGCGGCTCGCGCGCGTGGCCTCGAAATCGCGGATCGCGCGCACCCGGAAGAACCGTGACAAACCCCCCTTGAACCCCGCGCCGGCCCCGTGATACAAGCCGCCGCCATGAAGCTCGGGTACGTCATTCTCTACGTGCAAGATGTCGAGGCGGCCGTCGTGTTCTACGAGCGAGCCTTCGGGCTCACGCGGCGGTTCGTCCACGAATCGAACCAATATGCGGAGATGGAGACGGGCGCCACCGCGCTCGCCTTCGTGAGCGAATCCCTCGCCGGCTCCCACGGTTTTTCGTTCCGCGCGAGCCGGTCGACCGAGCTTGCGGCCGCGGTCGAGCTCGCGCTCACCACGCCCGACGTCCCCGCGGCCTTCGAGGTCGCCGTCGCCGCGGGCGCCGCGGCGGTGAGCGCGCCCAAGACCAAGCCTTGGGGACAAACCGTTGCTTATGTGCGGGATCTCGACGGGTTCCTCGTCGAGCTTTGCACCCCGATGGGATGACCGGCGGCGCGGCTCAGGCGCCTTCGGGCGCCTGACGAAACAGGTAGGCGTCGTACCCGGCGAGGAACTTGCGCAGTTTGTCCGGGTAATTCGCGGGCACCGCGCCCTTCACGCTCGGCCGCTCCGCGAGCGCGGCCTTCCAGGCCCGCACGCGGGGCGCCTTCTCGAACACGCGCGTGTCCCGGATCGCGTCGATCACCTCGAAGTATCGGAACGCCGAGGCGATGACGGCGTCGACCATGCTGAACGTGCGCCCGTGGAAATACGGCCCGTCCGAGAGCGCGCCTTCGAGGATCTCCACCTTCGACACGATCGCCTTGCGCTTGGCCTCGAACACCTCGGCATCCTTCGTCGTTTCGAGGGCCCAGATGTCTCCGAGCAGGCCCGACGCGAGATCGAACCAGGCGCGGTCACGGGCTCGCTCGATCGGGTCCTCCGGGTGCAATTTCGGCCCCGGCTGCGTCTCCTCCAGGTACTCGCAGATCGCGAGGCTCTCGAAGAGCACGGCGTCCTTGCCGCTCTCGTCCTGCACGCGGAGCAAGGGCACCTTGCCGAGCGGTGAGATCGCGAGGAACCAGTCGGGTTTGTTCGAGAGATCGATGTCGATACGCTTGAAGGCGACCCCTTTTTCGGCGAGCACGATGGCGGCGCGCTGGACGTAAGGGCAAAGCTCGTGGCTGATGAGGGTGAGTTGCGACATGGCGTGCTCCTTCGTTTGGTGCCGTGCGCGTTAGCCGTGCGCGAGAGCTTTGGCCAGCCGCGGCGCGGGCGCAAGCTTCTCGACGAGCCAAGAATCGAGCGCGTACTTGCCGCCGCCGAAGACCATCACGGGCACGCTCAACGCGAGCGCGAGCAGGTGATACTCGAAGCCCTCTCCTTGCTGCGCGCCGAACCAGTTCATGAAGAACCCGTGCTGGGCGTGCGAGGTCACGATCGCGCCGAGCATGACCGACGTGATCCCGAACGCGGCCACGCGGGAGAACGCGCCGAACGCGAGCAGGACCGCGCCGGCCGATTCGCCCAGGATGACGAGGAGGGCGAGCGGCGCGGGCAGGTGCATGGTGTTCGTGAAAAACCCCATCGTGCCCGAGAAGCCATATCCGCCGAACCAGCCGAAGAGCTTCTGCGCCCCGTGCGGGAACACGACGAGCGCGAGGACGAGGCGCTGCACGAAGAGGGCGAGGTTCTGCTCTTGGGTCTCGAGAAGTCGCTTCATGACGATCTCCTTTGCCCCTCTTGTGTAACGCGCGGCCGCCCCCTCGATTAGGCGAGGCCAGGCGCAAGCACTGTTCTCCTCCGGGCAACAATCCCGCGCCGCGTCGGGCGCCCTCCTGCTATCGTGCCGGGATGTCGTTCGACCTCGAGTCCCTCGCTTCCATGGCCCTCTTCGCACGCGTCGTGCAGGCGCGTTCCTTCACGGCCGCCGCCGCGCAATCCGGCATCGCGAAGTCTGCCGTGAGCCGGCGGATCGCGGGGCTCGAACAACGCCTCGGCGTCGAGCTCCTGCGCCGATCCACGCGCAAGCTCGCGCTTACGGACGAGGGCCTGCGCTTCTACGAGCATTGCAAGAGGATCCTCGAAGCCGCGAGCGCCGCCGAGGACGCCGTCTCCGCCGCGAGCGAGGTGATCCGCGGCCGCATCCGCATCAGCGCACCCGTGACGTTCGCGCGGATGTACCTCGTCCAGGCGCTCGCCGCGTTCCTCCGCGAGAACCCCGAGGTCGAGATCGATCTCGTGCTCGACGATCGATTCGTCGACGTCATCGAGGGCGGCTTCGACCTGATCCTCCGCATTGGCCGGCTCAAGGACGCGAGCTTCGTGGCCCGGCGCATCGCCACGGACCGGATCGTCGTCGTCGCCGCGCCTTCGTACCTCGACCGTCTAGGCACGCCCGAGACGCCCGAGGACCTCGTGAACCACAACTGCCTGCGTTATGCGCTCGTCCCGGCGAGCGGCGAATGGCGGTTCCGCGACGAGGCCA
This sequence comes from Polyangium sorediatum, assembly GCF_029946465.1. Lineage (NCBI taxonomy): Bacteria > Pseudomonadati > Myxococcota > Polyangiales > Polyangiaceae > Polyangium > Polyangium sorediatum. Next base: position 28,751 of record NZ_JARZHI010000061.1, on the reverse strand, counting down.
TTCCCGTGCACGGGAACCTCACCGTGAACGACGGCGCCACCCTCGTGCAGGCGGCGATCGCCGGCCTCGGCCTCGTGGTCATTCCGATGTTCATGGTCGCGTCCGACGTCGCCGCGGGCCGGCTCGTCCTCGTGCTCGAGGCCCATCGCCGGGGGGAGATCGGCATTCACGCGGTCACGGCCCAGGGCAAAGGGTTGCCCCGACGTACCCGCGCGCTGCTGGATTTTTTGAGCAAATGGTTCGACGACCGGTGCTGGGAGGCCCTCCGCGAGAGGGCCTCCCCCACGGTTTGACGGGGCTCAGCCGCCGGGGCTGAACATGATGGGATACACGACCGTCACGATGCCGCCTTCCGGCTGCGGGAAGGACAGACCATAGAAGGCGCGGACCACGCACGACACCACGCCGCCGTCCGGCATGTCTGAACCGCCATTGCCCACGTTCGACACGGCGCCGTCACGGCCAATGACGAACCGAACGCCCACGCGGCCCTGGAGGTTCGGGTTGTTCCGCAGGCCATTTTCGTAGCAAAGGCGGAACCGGCCGAAGTTCTGGCGCACGATGCGCTGAATGACCTCGGGCGGGAGCCGACCGCTCACGCTCGTGGCGCCCATGCGCACCTGCGGGGGCTTCGTGCGGTGCGCGCCGGCGAGCCGACCGTGACCCGAGCCGAAGCCCTGGCCCGTGCCCGTGCCCGCGCCGTGCCCGATCGTGCCGATCGAGCCGAGGCCAATGCCCTCGCCGCGGCCGCCGCCGCCCTCGCCGATACCGGACAAACCGAGGCCGCCCGCGCCGAACGAGTCGCCGATGTTGTCGCCCCACATGTTGCCGCGCGCCGACATCGCGTCATTGCCGAGCGAATCGTCGCGGCCCCACGGAGCCGTCGGCGCATTCGGATCGCCGCCGGCGCCCGCATTGAGCAGGCCGATCATGCCGAACTCGGCCGCGTCACGCAGCGCTGCCTGCCGCGCGATGTGCGGATCGGCGTTGTCCGCCGGGCCCTGCACGCCATACCGATTGCCCGACGCCTTCGTGGTCGGGTTCCCCATGGAACCCTCCTCGCCCTTCGCCTTCGTGCCCGTGCCGCCTTCCTTGTTGTCGGCGCTGTTCTCCGCCGTCATTTCGGTCGGCTTCTCTTCCTGCTCCTTCTCCGCCGCGGCATTGAGGAACTGCTGGATCATGAACTTTTGATCGTCCGAGACCCCGTCATCGTCGGTCGCGCCCATCGGCGGCATGAAAAACGCCATTGCGGCGAGCAGACCCACGTGCACGGCCGTCGAGAGGCCGTGATAGAGGTAATTCTGCGTGTCGAATTGCACGTGGCCCGCGACGACGCGGCCCGCGTTCACCGTCGACACCTGGAAAATCAGCCCGTCCACCTCGATCCGCGCCTTCGAGCCGGGCGGAAGCGTCATCTGGAACGCGCCCGAGAGCTCCGCGCACGGCTGCGTCTTTCCGCTGTCGATCGCCTGCTGCACCGTCATCTTCGGCTGACCGGCGATTTCGATCGTGCCCTTCGCTCGCGGCAGGAGCACCACCGAGACTGCCCCGCCGCGATCCGCGAGCACCACGGGCGCGCGCGTCGTGCCGAGTTTCTCCTGCGGGACGAAGTAATCACACTTGAAGTTCTTCGTCTCCTCCTCGCCCACGTAATACGAGCGCGGCGGCGTCAGGTGCGCGACATTCAGGACCGTTTGATCCCAAAGCACCATCACCTCGACCGACGCGGACGGCGTCTCGACCTCGTCCGACGGGACGTCCGGGCCGCTCTTGACGAGCTGGTACGTGTACGAACCCTCGGGCGCGTCGTGCGGGACCTCGTCGTGCGCGGGCGGCTTCGGCTGCGCAAACGGGTTCTGCATGCCAAACGGATCGCCGCCGCCGAACGGGCTCGCCGCCGCCGCCGCGCCAAACGGGTTCGCCCCGCCAAACGCCGCGGGAGCCGCGGGGGCGCCGAACGGGTTCGCCGAGGGCGACGCGAACGGGTTTGCCCCGGGCTTCGCCGCGCCGGCGGCGACGGCCACGGGCTCGGCCTTTTCCAGCAGGATCTTCGTGCCGCCGATCTGGAGTTGATCCCCCGCCTTGACCTTCACCTTGTTGACGCGCGCGCCATTGACGAGCGTCCCCGGCTCATTGCCGAGATCGATCAGGGTGATGTCCTCGGGCGACGCGACCTCGATGACCGCGTGCATACGCGAGGCGAGTTCATCGTCCACCCGCAGGTGGCTCTTCGGATCCTTTCCGACCTTGACGATGTCTTGCGTCACCGTCTCGCGACGGACGAGCGCGTCATTCTGGTACAGCGCGAACGTGAGCGCGACCTTTTGCTTGCCTTCCATGGTGAGCCAGCCTTTCCTGCCGTGCCGTCCCGCCGAGGCGGGCAAATGCCCCCGCGAGAGGCTCGGGGGGTTTTCTTTTCGTGCTCGGAGCCTATTTTCTTCGTGAGGGAGCCGATGAACGGGGCCGAGCCCCACATTCGACCGGCGCTTCCTCCCTGCTCGCCTCGAACGACAGCCGTTCGGACCCAAGGTTCCCGAACGTGCACGATCGATCCGCAGGGGCGGCCCCGCGCGGACGGATCCCGCTCCCGCCCGCGGCTGAGCATGGGTCTCATCTCGGGGCCGCCTCGCTGGGGCGTTGCCCCAGGCCCCACCCGGGGCTATCCGCCCCGGGACCCGGACCAGCGCCCGCGCTGGACCGAGGGTCGATGAACTGCGCATCGCGCAGTACATCGAACGGGCCGAGTCAAGACCACGAGCGACCCCGCCAGCCAAGACGGCAGCGCTGACGGTTCAGCCGGCAACGTGGTCCCAACGGCCTGTGGGAAGAACTGCGCATCGCGCAGTTCTTCCCCAAAGGGTCCAGGGCTGGCCCTGGTTCGGGTCGAGGGGCGAAGAGCCCCCGCGGGGCCCGGGGCAGCGCCCCGGCGCGGCGGCTTGCGATGAGACCCATGCTCAGCGCCCGCGGCCGGGGGGACGAAAAGGGCTGGCTCGGATCGGAGGTCAGCGCGCCGCGAGGACGGGCGCGAGCAGGGGCTCTGTGGCGCGGCGGAGGGCTCCGCGGGCGCGGTCGTCGTAGGCCTGCGCGTTGGCGCGCGCGGGCCGTTCGACGTCGAAGTATTCGCCGGTGAGCTGCTCGTCGAGTGAACGCTCGAGGACGACCCGGATCGCGCGGGCCCCGTCCTCCGGCTTGCCCCAGGACTGGCCGAACGTCTCGCGCACGATCTTCGTGTCCAGCATCGCCCCGGGGTGCACCGCGTTGATCGCGAGGTCGGGGTATTTTTGCGCGAGATCGAAGGTCCACAGGATGAGCGCGAGCTTGCTCCTTCGATAGGCGCGCAGCCCCTCGTACCCTCTTGTGCTCATGAGATCCTCGAAATCGAGCGTCTCCTGCCCCGAGACGGTCACGTTGAGGATGGCCTTCGGCGGGCGCTGGCAAAGCGAGAGCCAAAGCTCGGTGAGCGCTACGGGCCCGAGGTAGTTCACGGCGAAACGTTTCTCGTACCCGTCCTCGGTCTCCTCCCGCGCGTCGCCCTTCTTGCCCGGCCCCACGCCCGCGTTGTTTACGATGACGTCGAGCGCGGGCAGCTCCGCGGCGAGCGCGCGGACCATCGACGCGACCGAAGCGAGCGAGCTCAGATCCGCGACGACGTGGCGCGGGCGGGTGCCCGTGACGAGCTCGAATTCGTGCGCCAGTTCGCGCACCTTCTCGGAGGATCGCCCGTGGAGAATCACCTCGTTGCCCCGCTCGAGGAGCAGCTTCGCCGTGGCCCGCCCGATACCATCCGTCGAGCCCGTGACGAGCACCTTCATTCCCCGTGCTGGCATGTCGTCGCTCTCCTCCTCTTTCTCGTACGCCAAAAAAGACAATGCGCTCTTGCGCGGCCCTTGGTCAAGCCAGAGGCACAGTTCGCGACCTCCACACATCACAGCTCTCCCCGTTCTCGTGCACCTTCCTTTCTCGCGCCGCGCGATGCCGCGAACGGGCGCGGCTCTTGCCAGGGCGTGCGGAGCGAGAGAAATGCGACACCCACACGCTCGCTCCCTGATCTTTGCTCTCGGAATCGTATTCCTCCATGCTGCTCTGCCTGCGGATGCCGCCTCCGGTTCCGTCGGACTCGCGCCGCCTCAATTGCCCGCGCCTGCACGCTTGCTTCGGCCTCGTATTCGCTCCCCGCGCGATAACGCGGGGCGTTTGTGGAGCGTGGCGTCGATGACGGTGCCGAGGCGCGCGCATACGGCCACCACGCTCCCCGACGGCCGCGTCCTCGTCGTCGGCGGCCTCGACGGAGATTCGTACCTCGCCACCGCCGAGGTGTACGATCCCGTCGCAGCGCAATTCGTTCCGGTTGGAACCTTGTCGGAAGCGCGGGCGCATCACATTGCGATCCGTCTGGCCGACGGCCGCGTACTCGTCGCCGGCGGCGAGGGGGCGCCGGGGGCACCACTCGACAGCGCGGAGGTCTTTGATCCGGCATCGAATGCGTGGAAGCGTGTCGGCTCGATGCGGGCGCCGCGGATCGACCACGCTGCGGCCCTGCTCTCGGACGGCCGCGTGCTCGTCGCCGGGGGCTACGACGGCGCGCGGATGCTCGCGCTCGTCGACGTGTTCGATCCAAAGGACGGCGTATTCCATCCCGCGGCGCCGATGTCCGCGCCGCGCTCCGAGTTCACCGCGACCGCGCTCCCCGACGGAAACATCCTCGTGGCAGCAGGCGTCGGCGGTTCGGTCCGGCTCGCGACGGCCGAGATCTACGAGGCCCGGCTCGATCGGTGGCGACAAACGGGCCCCTTGCAGGCGCGGCGCGGCGGGCACGTCGCGGCGCTGCTCGCGGACGGCGGGGTCCTCGTCGCGGGCGGGATCGTCGGCATTCACGCGGTGGCGACGGCCGAGCGGTGGAGCCCGGCCACGAATGCGTGGACGAGCGCGGCGCCGATGCGCGAAACGCGCTTCGGGAACGTGGCGCTCGGGCTGCCCGACGGCCGCGTCCTCGTCGCCGGCGGCGAGAATGACAACGGAAGCACGCTCGCCTCGGTCGAGATCTACGATCCCTCGGCGAACACGTGGCTCCTCGCGCCCGCGCTGGGCAGCCCGCGCGCCGTGATGGCGGCGGCGCTGCTCGACGACGGATCGGTCCTCTTCACGGGGGGATGGGCGCCGCCGGAGGCGTGGGCGAGCTGCGAGGTTCACCTCCCCAAGCCGGCGGAATGATCGTTCAGGAAAAACCGTCGGCGCGGAGCTCGGCGACGATCCCGTCGAGCTCTGCGCGGGGGTCGCGGCAGGCGCGCTTGCGCTCGACGATGTCGCCGTCGCTGTCCTTGATGCGGATGCGGAGGGCGTTGAATTCGGTCCAGGCCGACCATTCGCGGCCGTCTCCGTGGCGCAGCGTGACCGCGGGCGGAGGTTCGGCGGGCGGAGCGGGCGCGCCGTCGAGAGCCTCGGCCTCGGCGGGGCTGCGTTCGGGGCGGGGGAGGACCGTTCCGCGCGTGCCGAGCGGAATCGGCGGCCGCGCCGAGGCGCGCCGCTTTCGCCATTCGAACGGCTCGATCTCGATCCGCGTGTCGGAGCTCCCGTTCCACGTCCAGGGGACGCCGAACCGATCGAGCGCGTCACAGATCTCGCGGCCCACGGCCTCGATCGCAGCGGACCCTTCCTCGTGCGCTCCATATGCGAGCATGAGCCCGCCACCCTCGACGCCGCGCTCGGTGTCCTGCTGGTGGTAAAACACGTAGCCGCGCGCGCGGCTCTCGGACATCGCGCCCCAGGCCTCGCCGTGTCCGCAGGAGCTACAGCAAGTGAAGTTCTGCGCGGTGAAGACCCCGCGCTTCGTGAGGTCCTCGAAGGCCGCGTCGATGCGGTCGTTCGTGCTCACGTCCTTCCACCCGCGCTCCTCGGCCTCGGCCCGGCTCCATAACTTCGCCGCGTAGCCGCGCACCTTCGGGGCGACCTCGTCGTACTTCGGATCACGGCACATCGCCTGCACCGAATCGAAAAGCTCCTTCTTCGTGGTCCCCGCGCGTACGAGCGTTCTCACGTGGTCGAAGATCCAGCCAGCGTCGTCCGACATGCGCGCGATCGTATCCGCGTGTCGTGGATTCTGGAAGATCAGGCGAGCGCGGCGAGGACGCGCTCGTGCAGTATGCCATTCGAGGCCACGCAATGGCCCGAGGCGACGGTCGGACGGCCCTCGAAATCGGTGAACCGCCCGCCCGCCTCCTCGACGAGGACGGCGAGCGCGGCGATGTCCCATATCTGCACGCCCGCCTCGATCCACGCCTCGGCGCGGCCCGTGAGCACGAGCGCGCAGCCGGCCAGATCCCCGTAACAACGTGCCTGCGCCGCGGACAGCGCGAGGCGCGTCACGCGCTCGCCGAGGGGCGGGGCGAGCAAGCAGCGGGGCTCGCCGAGGGAGAGCGTCGCGTCCGCGAGGTCCGTGATGCCCGAGACGGCGAGGCGCTCGGGCGGCTCCTCGCCCACGCGACGGAACGCGCCGAGGCCCCGGGCCGCCCAGTACGTCTCGCCGAGCGCGGGCAGGGCCATCGCGCCCGCCACGACCACGCCGCGATGTTCGAGGGCCACGAGCGGCCCCCAGAACGAGCCGCCGCGCGTAAAACCCCGCGTGCCGTCGAGCGGATCGACGATCCAGCGCGCCTCGGCGTCCGCGCCTTCGTGCGCGCCCGTCTCCTCGCCGAGCAGGGCGTGATCGGGGAAGCGCGCGCGGATGACGCCGAAGATGGCCGCCTCGGCGTCACGATCCGCGGCCGTGACGAGCGTTCGATCGGGCTTCGTCTCCACCCGGACGCCGCGCCGGAAGTGCACGAGGCTCGCGGCGGTCGCGGCCTCCACCGCGGCCCGCGCTGTCGCGGCTGCTTCTTGGAGATCGATCTCGCGCATGAGAGACGACGTGGTGTTCGTGAATCGCGCGGCCTGGATCAGGCCGCTTGTTGTTCGGCGCGGGCGGAGACCGCGTGGAGCAGCTTCTGCACGCTCGCCTTCGCGTCGCCGAAGAGCATGAGCGTGTTGTCGAGGTAGCAGAGCGGGTTGTCGACGCCCGCGTAGCCCGCGGCCATGCCGCGCTTCAGCATGATCACGCGCCCGGCCTTCCACACTTCGAGCACGGGCATGCCGTAGATCGGGCTCCCGGGATCATCGAGCGCGCTCGGGTTCACGATGTCGTTCGCGCCGATGACGACGACGACGTCGGTCTCCTCGAAGTCCTCGTTGATCTCCTCCATCTCCTTCACGGCCTCGTACGAGACGTTCGCCTCGGCGAGCAGCACGTTCATGTGCCCGGGCAGGCGGCCCGCGACGGGGTGGATCGCGTATCGCGCCTTCGTCCCGCGTCGCTCGAGCAGCGTCGTGATCTCCTTGACCGCGTGTTGCGCCTGCGCGACGGCCATGCCGTAGCCGGGCACCACGATCACGTTTTTCGCCCCGAGCAGCAGATCGGCCGCGCCGTCGATGTTCGTCTCGTTCACCTTCTTCGCCGGCTCGCCCTTCTTCGCCGCTGGCACCACGCCGCCCTGATCGCCGAAGCCTGCGAAGACCACGTTCCAGATGGAGCGGTTCATCGCCTTGCACATGATGTAGCTCAGGATCGCGCCCGAACTCCCGACGAGCGCGCCGGTCACGATGAGCAGATCGTTGCCGAGCATGAAGCCCGCCGCGGACGCTGCCCAGCCCGAGTAGCTGTTCAGCAGCGAGACGACGACGGGCATGTCGCCGCCGCCGATCGCGAGCACGAGGTGCGCGCCGAGCACGCTGGCGACGCCCGTGGACGCGAGCAGGTACGGCACGCGCACGGCCTCGCCCCCGCGGAAGGCCGCGACGGCGAGGAAGATACACGCGAAGACCAAGGACGCGTTCAGCGCGTGCCGAGCGGGCAGCACGAGCGGCTTCGATCCGATCGTGCCGCGCAGCTTGAGGAACGCGATGACCGAGCCGGTGAAGGTGATGGCGCCGATGAACACGCCCGCGTGGATCTCCACGTGGTGCGCGACATCCGGCGCCCCGCCGGCGCGCACGCCGTTCATCTCGCTCCCGATGCCCACGAGCGCCGCGGCCGCGCCGACGAAGCTGTGCAGCACCGCCACGAGCTCGGGCATGCTCGTCATCGCGACGCGCGCCGCGAGCACCGCGCCGATCACGGCGCCCACGCCGATCGACGCGGCGAGGAGGCCGAGATCCGAGGGGCCGGCCGCGAGGGCCTTGTTGTCCGGCGCCACCACGGCGCCGAGCGTGACGGCGACCGCGAGGAGCATGCCGAGCGTGCCGAGGAGGTTGCCGCGACGGGCCGATTGTTGCGCGCTGAGCCCGCGGAGGGACAGCACGAACAAGAGGCTCGCGACGAGGTAAGCGACGTTCACGAGGGTGATTCGCATCGGCCTCTCACTTCCGGAACATACGCAGCATCCGCTGCGTCACGAGGAAACCACCGGCCACGTTGATCGACGCGAGCAAGACCGCGACCGCGCCGAGCAGCGCCGCGACGGGCGCGCCGCCTCCGCCGCCGTTCGCCGCGAGCAGCATCCCGCCGATCACGATGATGCCGCTGATCGCGTTGGTGACGCTCATCAGCGGCGTGTGGAGCGCGGGCGTCACGTTCCAGACGAGGTGCCAGCCGACGACACACGCGAGCAGGAAAACCGTCAGGTGTTGCACGAGCTCCTGGCTGCCGAAGAGGCCCACGGGCGTGAGGAACGCGAGCGCGAGGGCCGTGCCGATCCGCCCGGGCCACGGGCTCTCGGGCACCTCCGGCTTCGGCGCATGCGCGGGCGGCTTCGGCGCGGGCGCGGGCGCGCCGCCTCGGATCTCGGGGCGCGGCGGCGGCCACTTCAGCTCGCCGTCGAGCAAGACCAGCATCCCGCGCTGGATCTCGTCGTCGAGCGAGAGCTCCCACGTCTTCTTTTTGCCCATGATCTCGTCGATCAGGTTCACGATCGTCATGGCGTAGAGCTCGCTCGCCTGGAGCGCCATCCGGCTCGTGAGATCCGTGTGCCCCACGATCGTCACGCCGTACCGCTCCACCGTGCGATCCCGCTCGGTGAGCGCGCAGTTGCCGCCTTGCTCGGCCGCGAGGTCCACGATCACCGAGCCGCGGTGCATGCCCACGACCGCGCCCGACGTGATGAGCTCGGGCGCTTTTTTCCCGGGGATCAGCGCGGTCGTGATGACGATGTCGCTCGTCCGGCAGTGCTCCGCGATGAGCTGCTGCTCGGCCGCGAGGTACGCGTCGCTCACCTCCTTCGCGTAGCCGCCTTGGCCTTCGCCCGTCTCGCCCTGGAACTCGAACGGGACGAAATCCGCGCCCATGCTCGTGACCTGCTCGCGCACGACGGGGCGCGTGTCGAAGGCCTTCACCATCGCTCCCAAGGCGCGCGCGGCGCCGATCGCCGCGAGCCCCGCGACGCCCGCGCCGATGATGAAGACCTGCGCGGGCTTGATGCGCCCCGCGGCCGTCACCTGCCCGCCGAGCAGCCGCCCGTAGTGCGACGCCGCCTCGATCACGGCCCGGTAGCCGTTCACGTTCGCCGTCGCGGAGAGCGCGTCGAGCTTCTGCGCGCGCGTGATGCGCGGGACCGCGTCCATCGCGAGCACCGTCGCCTTGCGTTTGGCGAGACGCTCGACGAGCTCCTTGTTCTGCGCGGGCCAGAGGAACGAGATGAGCTTTTGCCCGGCGCGGAGCTGATCCGCCTCGTGCTCGCCCGTCTCCGGGTGCGCGCCCGGTGGCCGGACCTTCGTGATCACGTCCGCCTCGCGGATCACGTCGGCCGCCTTGGGCACGATCTGCGCGCCCGCCTCGGCGTACGCTGCGTCCTCGAACCCTGCGGATGCGCCGGCCCCGCTCTCGACGATCACGGCGAGGCCCATCTTCACGAGCCGCCCGACGGACGCCGGCGTCGCTGCCACGCGCCGCTCGCGTGGCTCGATCTCCTTCAGCACGCCGATGGACACCTTCGGCTCGCCTCCGGCGTCCTTCGCCGAACTCCCTGGCTTCTGCCCCCCGCTCGCCGGCTCTGCGGGAGGCGCCGCGTTCGCGCTCGCCTTCACTTCTTCGACCATTGCGGCGCGCAGTGTACGAGAAATCGTCCGCGCGGGGTAAACTCCGGGGGTGGTTGCTGTCGTTCGTGTCCTCGAAGAGGCCGGTCAGACGCTCGTGCTCCGTGATCTCGGCACGCATCACGAGCTTCTGCTCGGCCAAACTCCCATCCTTTCCAGCAAAGCCTTGGAAACCGAACGTACGTTCGGCGCCCTCGCCGGGGTCGTACGGAACGACCGTTCACCCGCGTCGATCCTGATCGGCGGGCTCGGGTTCGGCGCGACGCTCGCCGCGGCGCTCGCGGCCGTGGGCCCCGAGACGCGCGTCATCGTGGTGGAGAAACTGCGCGCCGTGGCGGAGATCGTGCGCGGCGAGCTTGCGCACGTGGCCCCGGGCGTGCTCGACGATCCGCGTGTCGAGCTCGTGCACGCCGACGTCGCCGAGGAGATCGGCCGTCGTTCGAACCTCGACGCCATCCTGCTCGACGTTGACAACGGCCCAGGCTGGGCGTCGTTCCGAACGAACGCGCGCCTCTACACGCAGGCGGGCTTGCGCCTCGCGTTTGACGCGCTCCGGCCCGGCGGCGCCTACGCCGTGTGGAGCGGGTATCCCGCCGACACCTTCCTCGCCGAGCTACGCAAGGCCGGCTTCGCGCCCTCGATCATGCCGCTCCACGAGCGCGGCGTCGTGCGCGCGCGGGCGTACGTGGGGAAGCGACCGGGTTGACGGAGGGTGGGGGGAGCCGCGCGCCGCGTGCTGCCAGGCATGGAGAGGCGCTGGCCGGCCGTTCGTCAATGTCACGTCGGGATTGGGATGGGGCAGAGCACGAACCGTAGGGCAACGCTCGACAGCCACGCCGCGGACCGTTATCCAATGAACTTGGGTGCCAGGACACCAGAGCTTTCTTGGAGGCTTGTATGCAGCATTCTTTTCCCGTGATTCCCTCGACTCTTGGCGCGCTCGCGATAGCGGGCGCCGTGACGCTGGTGCCGTCCGCGGCGCTGGGCAGCGACGGCGCGCACGGCATGTCGGTGGGCCTTACGCTGTCGTATTCGATAGGCGCGCGAGCTGCGTTCGGCATTGGTGGCGACCTGCGGTACACGTACTACCAGGACGCACCGGATGGATTTCCGCACGACGCGCACGTCGGGCTCGGTGCTTTTTTTCAAGGCACGTATTTGCTCGGCGGCGCGGGTCGCTTCGCGTTCGGCGCGCATGCGAACCTGCTCAGCCAGGTGGTCCTGGACCTCGACACGGAGTTCGGCGCCACCATCCGCACGAAGTCGACGGAGGGCAAGGAGCCGGGCGGCGTCGGGATCCACCTCGGCATCGTACCGCTCTTCAACCCCCTCGTTCTGGAGACGGGCCCCTCGTTCCGAGGAAGCATCGCCGTCACGCAGGGGATGCAGAGCGAGTTCATCGTCGGAGGCGACATCCGGGGGCCTGGGCCCTGCTTTTTCGTCCAATGCTTCCAGGTGGTCTCGGGCCGCCCGCTGCGCCCGGAGCCGAACGCGGAGGCGACCCTCGCGCCGCTGCTCGTCGGGCCGCGCGATCCCACGCGGCCGAGGACGAAGGGGCGCGCCCTCTCGCGCGGCGCGCGGGAGCGGCTGCTCTCCCACTGGGCGCGCACGGTGAGCGCGGAATGCGCGTCGGTCCCGGCGTTTCTCGCCCTCGCCCGTGATCTCTCGCGCGCGGGCGCGCCGGCCGCCCTGATCTCGCGGGCGCTCGTCTCCGCGAAGGAGGAGGCGACGCACACCGCGCTTTGCTCGGTGCTCGCGAACGAATGGTCGTCGGCGCGCCTCTCGCCGTTGCTCCCGCCTACGCCCCAGAACACCGATCGAGACCTCTCCTCCCTCCTCCGCAGGCTCGCCCTCGACTCGTTTTGGGACGGCTGCGTCGGCGAGGGCGCGGCGGCGGCCGAGGCACGGCGCGCGCTGCGCGACACGACGGACGAGCCCGCGCGCGAGGCGCTCTCCGTGATCGCCCGCGACGAGCAGGGCCACGCGGATCTCTCGGAGCGAATCGTCGCGTTTTGTCTTTCCGCCGGAGGCAAGCCGGTCCGGGATGCGCTGATGGAGAGCGTGGAGCGACGGCGATCGTTCGAGGAGGCGCGCCTTTCCGCGCACGCCGAGGTCGGTGCGGAGGACGCCGAGGCGCGCGCGTTCGGGGGGCCCGCCGCCGACGTCGAGCGAATCGCTCGTGAGGAAGCGTTCGAGGCGAGCCTGCGCCTCGTGGCTTGACTTCACCGATCTCCGGATCGGAACCGCACCTCGACCTGCTTCGCGCCGAGCGCCCGCGCCAGCGCCGACACCTGCTTCTCGGCCTGCGCCCGCGCGCGGCCCATCACGTCGGGGCTCCGCGCGGCGGCCTCGATCGCGCGTTGCGCTTGCCTGCGCGCGCTCGCTTCGAGCTGCTCGTTCCGCTTCGCGAGCAGATCCGTCGACCGCGCGAACACGTACGTCCCGTCCTCGTCGAGCGACGCGGAGAGCACCTCCGGCTCGGGCAGATCGATCCGCGCGCTGCCCGTCTTCGGATCAAACGCCACGTCCGTCTCGCGCATCTTGCCGAGATCCACGCCGACGACCGCGCGCCCGACCGCGACGAGCAGGAGCGCGTCTTTCGCCTCGACGAGCCCGAAAAACGCGCTCTGCCGGTCCGTCAGATCGACGACCTTCTCCACGTGCACCTCGGCTGTCTCCAGCCGTGACACCTCGCGGATCGCCGTGAGCAGGGACGGCGTCGGCCGCTCCGTGATCACGTGCTCTGGCGGTGGGAACAGAAGCTTCGGCCCGTACACGACGAGCGCGACGGCGAGCGTCGTGGCCACGAGGTAGGCGAGGAGCCGATACGGGCCGAGGAGCGAGCCCAGGATCTTCTTGAGGGGAGAGGACGAGCGCTCGGACGAGGGATCGGGCACGGCGCGCAGTGTAGCAGCGAAGGGGCGCGGCTCCATTTCGCAATGCGTCGGGAGTTACGCGGTGGTCGCGCGCGAGCCCATGGCAACCTCACGCAATCCATTGCATTTCGAGCGTTGACATTCCTGGCTTTTCGTTCTTGAATGAGCGCCGGCCCGTGGTTTCCCGTGTCCACGCGCCGGCGCTCCTCGGCTTTCTTGTTCGATTCACGAGCGAATCGTTGGGTGACGCCTGCGCGTGTTTCGCGCGGGGTTCGTCTCCTTTTCGAGGGTCGCCTCGCCTCTGGCGGCAAGTTCCGCCTGCGGCGCACCGGGAAGGCTCGCCGGCGTCCCCCCGGCGAACAGAAGGAGAGGAATGTCATGCGCACCCTTTGCAATTCTGCGACCGTTCGCCTCGGCCAGGCCGTTCTTTCGCTCGGGATCCTGCTGGGCGGCCGCGAAGCGTTGGCCAATACATTGACGCAGAACAGCTCGTGGACGATCGACCGCGCGGGCACGACGGCAAAATATCGCGTCGTCGCGTACGGCGACTCCATCTTCGCCGGCTACAACGGAAGCCTTTCGAACGTCGACAAGCGCGCCGCCACCTGGGTCCAGGGTGAATATCTCTCGAATAGCTGGAACAGCGACATCGAGGTCATCCGCCGCACGAAGTCGGGCGCGAAGGCCGACGACATCTACAACAACAAGATCGTCAACGAGAAGTCGCACATGCAGGCGGCGAACACGCGCGTCGTCACGTTCGAGATGTGCGGCAACGACTTCTTGCAGGCGCGCGACAGCTTCGCCGACCAGAGCGGCACGTGTAACTACGGCGTCCTCGACACCGCGCTCGCGAACTGTACCAAGTACCAGGAGCTCGCGATGCAGTTCATCAACGCGAACGCGAACGCTGCGACGAAGAAGAAGATGATCATGAACCTCTACTATCCGGGCTACGACGCCGACAACGGCATGTCGAGCTGCACGGAGGCGTCGACGGGGCAGAAGATCAACAAGCAAGACGCCATGTTCCCGCGCCTGGCGCGCAGCAATTACCGCGCATGCAAGTTCGCGGCGCAGTACGGCTTCGACTGCGTCGACGCGTTCGCGGAGTACATGGGCGCCGACTACGATTCCAACGGCGACGGGAAGGTCGACGTCGACGGCCTCCGCTACATCCCGGGCGAAACCGAGGAGGCGTACGTGAAACGTATCACGAGCACACTGCGCGGCACGATCCGGGACGCGAACAGCCATTACGAGAGCGCAGGCACGAGCTTCGACTACATCCTCTCCGACAACACGCACCCCACGTACTCGGGCGCCACCATTTACGTGGGCCTCCTCGGCGGCACGGGCTCCGGCTCGGGCGCACCGGAGTACTCGGGCGCGCAGATCGTGGGCGGCAAGAACCCGATCTGGAACCGGTTCGGCCACGAGCGCGCAGGCTGGGCGCACGCGCTCTTCCATCCGCTCGCCCCCTGATCGATCCATGACGAACCATCGCCCCGCCGAGCGCTCGCGTGGAGCCGTCCGCCGGTCCGTCGACCGGGACGGCGTCGTTCATGTCGAGCTCCGGCGGGGCGGTCTTCCCCTCGGGCCGATCGCCCTCGGCCTCGTCGCGGCAGGGGTCCTCGCGTTTCTGTCGTGGAAATGGACCACAGAGACGCCCGCCGAGGTGGCTTCGGGTGCGACGGCGAAATCCGGACAAACCATCGAGGCCCGCGCGCCTGCGCGACCCCAGGGCGCGCCGACGCTCCGTTTGGCCGCGCGAGCCGCCCCCGCGGCGGACACCACGCCGAAGACCCGCGCGCGAGGCGGCGAGGATCCGGATCCGGAAGCTGAGGATTCCTCGGACGAACCTTCCGCGTCCGACGACCCGGACGCGATTGCCGAGGAGGGCGCCGATCCTGCCGGGGCCGCAGCCAAAGGCAAGACGGGCATTCACGCGTTCCCCGCGCCCGGGACGAAACGGATCAAGCAGGGCCTCGTCGTCCCCGACGATTTTCCGCTGCCGCCCGGCTACGTGCGGCATTACCAGGCGACCGACAAGGGCCAGATGCTCGAAGCCATCTTGCTCTACCACCCCGATTACGAGCTCGTCGACGCGAGCGGCAAGGTGATCCCCCTTCCGACCGATCGTGTCGTCCCGCCGAACATGGCCCCGGAGGGTTTGCCCCTCGCCACCCTGGAGGTCCCGGCGGACGCCTACGCGGACCGCGATGAACAGGGCCCCCCTTCGAATGCCGACCCCGGACAAACCGGCGTCGAGGAAGACAAATCCGCGGACGAAGAGCCATGAGCGCGCGCCCCCTCCCGAAGCGCCTGCGCCGGTTCTGGACCTCGAAGCGCCTCCGGGATCGGCTCCTCGTCCTCGCGCTCGGCGCGTTCGCCTCGGCGTATCTGCTCGGCGTTTGCAGCCGCACGGCGGGCGCGTCGTACCTCGCGTGTTTCGTCACGTTCGTGCCCTGGCTCCTCACGCTCGAACGCGCCGAGCGTTTTCGCGACGCGCTCTTCTCGGGCCTCGGGATGAGCGTATTCTCCGTGGCGCTCGTGTTTCCCTGGTTCCCCGAAACCGCGGCCTCGTACGCGGGCACCTCGCCGAGCCTCGTCTGGCCCCTCTTTTTGCTCCTCGCGCCCGTGCTCGAACCCCAATTCGTGGTGTTTGCCCTCGTGCGCCTCGCCGTGCGCCGCGCCGACAGGCCGCACCCCGCGCTCCGGGCCGCCCTCGCGGCCGCGGCCGCGTACGTCGGCGTCGAGCTCGTGTTTCCCAAGCTCTTCTTCGATACCGTGGGGCTTGGCCTCCACCCAGCCGCGTCGTTGCGCCAGGGGGCCGAGATCGTCGGCGCGCACGGGCTCTCCTTCCTCCTGCTCCTCGTGAACGAGGGCCTCGCGCTCTCGATCGTGCGCCTCGCGCGTGCGCCCAAGGCGCGCGGATTCGACCATCCGACCCTGCCCGCGGCCCTCGGGATCCTCGCCGTCCTCGCCGGCGCGGGGGTTGGCCACGCCCGGCGCGCGGCGCTCGCCGAGACGAACGGCAGCTCTCCGATCGCAGTCGGGATTGTCCAGGCGAACATCACGAATTACGACAAACTTCGCGCCGAGAAGGGCGCCTTCGAGACGGTCCGCACGATCCTCGACGCGCACGTCAAGCTCTCCGACACGATTCGCAGCCAGAAACGACTCGACCTCCTCGTCTGGCCCGAGACCGTCTATCCGACGACGTTCGGCGCGCCGAAGAGCGAAGCAGGCGCGGCCTTCGACGAGGAAATCGGCGCATACGTGGCGAAGACGGGCGTCCCGCTGGTCTTCGGATCGTACGAGAGCAAAGGGGCCGACGAGTTCAACGCGGCGTTTTTTCTGACGAACGACGCGAACGGCAAGGTGCAGCGCGCCTCGTACCGCAAGCACATGCTGTTTCCATTCACCGAGTGGGTCCCGCCGGTGCTCGATTCTCCCTCGCTGCGCAACATGATGCCCTGGGCGGGGCATTGGAAGCGGGGGCCGGGACCGGAGGTCGTGCGGGTGGGTTCGTCCGGGCACGAAGCCCTCACCGCGCTGCCGCTCATCTGTTACGACGTCCTTTTCCCCGGGTTCGTCGCCGAGGCCGCGGCGAAGGGCGCGGATCTCATCGTCACGCTTTCGAACGACTCATGGTTTCCGGACGGGCGTGCCCCGAGGCTTCACCTCGTCTCCGCCGCGTTCCGCAGCATCGAGACACGCCTGCCGCAGGTACGCGCCACGAACTCCGGCATTTCGGCCGTTGTCGCGCCCGACGGCGAAATCCTCGCGCGGACACGCTTCGACGAAGAGGACACGCTCGCCGCCGACGTCCCGCGTGGCACACGTCTCGTGACGCCGATGGTCGCGTTCGGGCACCTGCGCGCGCCTGCGTTGCTTACGCTCGCGGCGCTCCTCCTCGGGCACGCGTGGTGGTTCAGAGCAAGGCCACGTAATCCTCGAGCGCCTCGACCGGAACCCCGTACCGCGCCGCGACGTCCTCGATCCAAGGGCCCCGCCGCCGCGCCATGAGGAATGCCGACACGCGCGCGGCGACGTAAAACGACCCGCTCAGCGGCCCCGCCACGCCGAGCACGCCCGTGACCCACGGGATGTGCCGCCCGATGAGCTCGAGCTGGAGCTGGCGCAGCAGGAAATACCCCACGATGCCGAGCCCGAGCCCGAGGAGGATGCACGGCACGATAACGAGCTTGTTCAGGCGCATGGCCCGCCGCGCGAGCTCCGACGCGGCCGCGGCCTCCGCCTCGGGCCCATGGGGCCTCCCTGGCGAGGCAACGCGGTACGGACCTTCCGTCGTTTCACCCATGGCCCCCGAGGCTATCAGGGGTCGCCGCATCAGGCGAGCAGGTGCACGAGGACGTATACCGGGATCAGCACGAAATACGCGATGTCCGTGAGGATTTCCGCGGCGCGGCGCAGGCCCTTCGCGCGAAGGGGGAGCAGGTACGTCGCGCCGAGCGCGACCACCTCCACGACGATACGCACGAGGCCCGCGTACACGACGAGCGCGCCGAGCACGCCCACCCATCGCATGAGGAAGGCGCCGAGGTACGGGCCGAGGCCGAAGAGGTGATATTGCCCGAAGGGCCCGCCATACATGATGTACTGGTGCAGGCGGAAAAGGACGATCGCCAGGGCGAGCGGGATCAGCCCGTATTTCACCACCAGATAAAGCAAGCTCCTTCGGCCGTGCGTGCGCCGCGCCTCCGCGAAACGAAGGGCGGGGTGATCGAGCGTGGCGCGGGCCGCGGGGAGGTGTTCGCCGAGGGCCGAGAGCAGACGCGCGGGATCACGGAGCACGAGGCGGCGCTGGAACGAGCGATTCGAGCCGAGCACGAGCCGGAGGCCCGAACCGGGCAGCGGCACGCGCCACGGACGGATGGCCTGGATGGAATCGAAGGGAATCTCGAATCGCTCCCGGCGCAGCGTGAGCGCGAGCGTGTGGGCCTCGATCTTGACCTTGCCGCGATGGATTCGGCCGAGGAGCAGCGCGAGGAGGAGGGGGCCGCCGGAGAACAACGTGATGCCGAGCGCGACGGCGAGCGGCGGTGCGGTCCTTGATCCGGTCACGATATCGGTGGCGATGTGCGCGGCGACGTAAAGGACGTTGAGGAGGGCGGCGAGGCGCAGCGCCACCGCGAGCGCCCGCGTGGCCGGTCCATAGGTCTGGACTTTGAATTCACCTCGCCCGGGGGGGCTCGTCTCCGCGGGGGGATCGGGCGCGTCGGCCATGTGCGCACGATAGCACGCGATTCAGGCGATATCTTCCAGCTCGCGACCGCGCGTCTCCGGCATCGTGAGGAGGATCAGGGCGAGGGCGAGCGCTGGGAAGACGACGGTGGAAGACACGGCCTTGCCCCATCCCACGGATTCGGCGGCGTACCCGACGAGGACGGGGGTGACGCATTGGGCGGTCCGGCCGAAGAGGTGGTTCGACCACCCGAAAGCGTCGCTCCGCAGCTCCGTGGGAAAGAGCTCCGTGTTGTAGGCGGCGAGCACGGAGGCCGTCGCGGTGATGCCGCCCATCGCGAACACGAGCGAGAGCAGGACGACCGCCGAGGAGCTGCCGAGATAACAACCGGCCGTGCCCGCCACGACCGAGAGATAAATGAGGACGGCGGCGCCGCGCCGGCCGAGGGTGTCGAGCAGCTTCGCGGAGATGAATGCGAGCGGTAACCCGGCGATGGCGGCGATCGAGATGTAAAGCCCCACGCGCCCCTCCGTGAAGCCACGTTCCCCCATCGCGTGCTCTTTCCAGAACATGATCGCGTTCGTGGTGCACGCGTAGGTGAGCATCCAGATCACCGCGAGCAGCAGCATCCGGTTTCGATGGGGCGGGGACAGGATCTGCGTGAACGGCCTCTTCACGAGGCTCGTGCCCTGGACCTGCTCGGTGAAGCGGCGTGTCTCGCGCAGGGATCGCCTCGCGACGGCGAGCAGGAAGAGCGGCGCCGTCCCGAGCACGTAGATGCCGCGCCAGCCGAGGGGGGAGCTGATCACCGCGGGCGTGATCCCCGCGCAGACGATGGCGCCGACGCCGGTCAGCGCATTGATGACGCCGATGTACAGGCCGCGGCGATCGGCGGGGAACTCCTCGGCGGCGACGACGAGGGAGAGGGCCCACTCCGCGATGAGGAAAAACCGCGCGGCGATCTGCGCGGCGCCGAACGTGAACGGCCCGCGGGCGAGCGCGGTGAGCGCGGTGCAGACGGCGTACCCGAGGATCGTGAAGGCGAGGACGCCGCGCCGCCCGGCGCGGTCGGCGTACCGGACGAGGCCGTAGGAGAGGATCGAGCCGGCGCAGATCGCCCCGACGAGCCACCCCGCGTCGCTCGGCGAGAGGCCCATTTCGGCGCGGATCGCGGGCAGGAGCTGTGTGAGGGCGAACGTGTCGAACCCCTCGAAGAAGCTCGCCACGCCGAGGAACAAGAAGAGGCGGCGGTGGTATCGATCGTCGCTCATCCGGACCTCCTTTCGTGCGTACCAGGGAAGCGCGCCCTTCACAACGGCCCTCGTCCTCGTCCGCTGCGCGCCCACGTCGGGAGCGACCGGTCCGTCCGGGAAACCGCCGCGGCCGCCGGTTCCATGGGGCCAAACCTGGGGTTCCAGGTGCCAAACCATTTCGAACACCCATGGCTTGACGAAGCCGTGGATCTCGACTAAGTGCGGCGTAAGGGGTTCCCGAAGGACAAACATGCGATACCACGCGGACCTCCACGTCCACTCGCGATACTCTCGTGCCACGAGTTCCGATTGTGATCTGTTTCACCTCGCCTGGTGGGCGCGGCGCAAGGGGATCACGGTCGTCGGCACCGGGGATTTCACGCATCCGGCGTGGATGGCGGAGCTCAAGCAGAAGCTCGTGCCGGCTGAACCAGGGCTTTTTCGGCTGCAAAGCGACATCGAGCAGGCCGTCTCGGCGCGGCTCGAAGGCCCTTGCCGAGGGACCGTGCGCTTCATGCTCTCGGTCGAGATCTCGACCATTTACAAGAAAGGCGATCGCGTCCGGAAGGTGCATCACCTCGTCTACGTGCCCGATTTCGAAGCCGCCGAGCGGTTCGTCGCGGCGCTCGCCCGCGTGGGCAACCTGAGCGCCGATGGCCGGCCCATCCTCGGCCTCGACGCGCGGCACCTCCTCGAGATGGTGCTCGCATCGGGCCCGGGCAGTTACCTCGTGCCGGCGCACATCTGGACGCCTTGGTTCTCCGTGCTCGGCTCGAAGGCCGGGTTCGACGCGGTCGAGGAGTGTTACGGGGACCTCGCGCCCCACGTCTTCGCCCTGGAGACCGGTTTGTCCTCGGACCCGGCGATGAACTGGCGGCTCTCCCGGCTCGACCGCTACCGCCTCGTGTCGAGTTCGGACGCGCATTCGCCGCCCAAGCTCGGGCGCGAGACCACGGTCTTCGACGGTCCGATCGATTACTTCTCGCTCCGCCGCGCCCTGGAGACGGGCGAGGGGTTCGTCGGGACGATGGAGTTTTTCCCCGAGGAGGGCAAATACCACCTCGACGGGCACCGGGCGTGCGGCGTGCGCCTCGAACCCTCGGAGACACTCGCGCGCGGCGAGCTTTGTCCGGCCTGCGGGCGGCCCGTCACGGTGGGCGTTTTGAGCCGTGTCGAGACGCTCGCCGATCGCGACGAGGGGTACAGGCCGGAGAACGCCCCCGAATTTCGCAGCGTCGTGCCGCTGCCGGAGGTCCTCGCCGAGCTCTCGTCCGTGGGGCCGTCGAGCCAGGTCGTGGAGCAGAGCTACCGGGGGCTGCTCTCCCGGCTCGGGCCGGAGCTCTTCATTCTGGAGGAGGCGCCGCTCGAAGACATCACGCGGGCGGGCTCGTCGCTCTTGTCGGAGGGGATCGCGCGGATGCGCGCGGGGCGCGTGATTCGCGACGCCGGCTACGACGGCGAATACGGGACGATCCGTCTCTTTTCGCCGGACGAGATCAAGCGCCGCCCCGTGGTCGCGCTGCTCTTCGAGGACGAACCGCGCCCGACGCCGCCTTCGAAAAAGCCGGCGCGCGCCGCCGCCGTCGACAAACCTGGCCGCAAGAAAAAAGGCACGGAAGAGGGGCCCGCGGTGTCGCTCTTCGCGCCGCGGGTCGAGCCCACGACACCGGAGGCCCCTCCCTCGCTCCTCGACGGCCTCGATCCCGATCAACGCGCGGCGGCCGAGGTCGTGCGGGGGCCGCTCCTCGTGGTCGCGGGGCCGGGCACGGGAAAAACCCGCACGCTCACGCATCGGATCGCGCATCTCGTCCAGGATCAGGGCATCTTGCCCGAGCGAATCCTGGCGATCACGTTCACGCGCCGCGCGGCCGACGAGATGCGCGAGCGGCTCGTGGTCCTGCTCGGCGACGTGGGCGCGCGCGTGCCGGCGATGACGTTCCACGCGCTCGGGCTCCTGATCCTGCGTGAATACGGCGACCGCGCGGAGATCGGCATCGCGGTGGAGCGCGAGCGGGTCCAGCTCGTGGCGCAGGCGCTCTCCGTGACCGAACGCAAAGCCACACAACTTTGTGCAGCGATCTCACGGTGGAAGCGGCGCGTGGCGCGCCGGGCCGAGGCCTTGCAACGTCCCCCGGACGAGTATCCCCCGGGCAGCGACCTCGACCGCGCCTGGGCCGCCTACGAGGAGGGGCTCGCGGCGCGGAACCTCGTCGATTTCGACGACCTCGTCACGCTCGCGGTGGAGCTGCTCGAATCCCGCCCCGACGTGCTCGTGGCCTTGCGCGAGCGTTTCGTGCACGTCTCGGTCGACGAATTCCAGGACGTGGACGAACGGCAATACCGCCTCTTGCTCCTCCTCGCGGGCGAGCCGCAGAACGTCTGCGCGATCGGCGATCCGGACCAGGCCATTTATGGGTTCCGCGGCTCGGACGTCTCGTTTTTCTTCCGGTTCCGGGAGGATTATCCCGCGGCGAGCGTGGTGCGCCTCGGCAAGAACTATCGCTCCACACGCACGATCGTCGATGCGGCCCTTGGCGTCATCGCGCCCTCGCCGACGGTCGGCGAGCGTGTGCTCCGCCCGCTCATCGAGGATCGGAGCCGCATCGTGACGCACGAGGCGCGGACCGAGCGCGCCGAGGCCGAGTGGGTCGTGCACGTGATCGAGCGCCTCGTCGGCGGCACCTCGCTCTTCTCGATGGATACGGGGCGCGTCGGGCCTGAGGACGGGGAGGGGACCCACGCGTTTGGCGACGTGGCGATCCTGTACCGGACCGACGCGCAATCCCACGCGCTCGTCGAGGCGTTGCGCCGCTCGGGCATGCCCTTCCAGCGGCGCACGCACGATCGGGTGCTGGAGCGGGCGGCCGCGATGGCCATCGTGCGGTCGTTCGTCGCGTCGCACACGCCGGGCGCGCCGCTCGGCCCTTCGCTCCAGACGGCCGCGGCGCGCGTGCGCGAGGAGATCGCGGCGCCGCAGGGGCCCGAGGATGCGGCCCCGCTCGCGCCTGCGCCCGAGGAGGGCGCGGAGGCGCCGGCGTTCGCGGAGGCCGACGTCGATGCGGCGCTCGTGGTGCTGCTCGCGATTGCAGCGCGATCGGGCGAGGACGCCGAGCGGTTCCGCCTGGAGGTGGCGCTGGAGGTGGAGGTGGACACCTGGGATCCGCGGGCGGATCGGATCTCGCTGCTCACGCTGCACGCCTCGAAGGGCCTCGAATTCCGGGTGGTGCTCGTCGTGGGCTGCGAGGACGGCCTCTTGCCCTTGCGATTCAAAGGCCGCGAGGACGAGGCCGACGTGGCCGAGGAGCGCAGGCTCTTTTACGTGGGGATGACGCGCGCGAGGGAGCGCCTCTTTCTCTCCTACGCGCGTGAACGCGTTCGCCACGGCAAACCCGCGGCGACGGAGGCCTCGCCGTTCCTGCGGGAGATCGAGGAGCGGCTCGTCACGGAGGAGACGGCGGATTTGCCGAAAAAGGGGCCGGATCCGCGGAAGAAGCAGCTCACGCTGTTTTGATGGGGGGAGCGGGGGGCGAACGTCTCGCCCCCCGCCTTGGCATTCAGGGCGAGCGGTCGTCTGCCTTGTCCGCTGCGGCGCGGGCCGCCTCTTCATTCTTGCGCCGGGTGGCTGCGGCCTTGACGCCGACCTGCGCGACGTATTTCAGCAGTTTTTCGAATGCAGCTTCGACGGTGGGGTCCTTCCGGGCCGCGGTGCGCTTGACGGTCTCGGCGAGCTGCGAGAACTCGGCTTCGCGCTGATCCTCGTGATAAGCGATGCTCTCTTCGAGGACCTCGACCAGCTTGCGGGCATCGCCGAGCTGCTCCTCGAGCAGCTTGATGTTCGTGGTGGAGGTCGCGATACGCGCGACGATCTCGAACGAGACGCCGAGCGTCGCGGCGTACTTCGTCAGCGCGCTGGGCAGCTCGATAAGGACGTCCTGGATCCCCTCCTGCGCGTGCTTGAGCATTCGCCCAGCCCCCGGCGCCAGGTCGAAGATGATGTCCTTGGCCGCGGTGGCATCAATGGAAAGTTTCCCTGTAAATTGCGATGCAGGTACGTGCGCCACGATTTCCTCCTGGGTCATGTGTCCCGGATGTGGATGTCGGACCCATTCGCGTAGGTGAACCTTGGCAACAAAAAGGTGGTGAGACGGGACAGGCGAGGGAGCGGCGACCTGCGGGCGGAGGTGGGTGAGCTCCTGGCGGAGGCGGGGGACGTCCTTCCGGGGATGCATGCGCTCCTGCCGGCGGTCGGCGACGTCGTGGCGGAGGTGGCGGATGTCCTGTCGGAGAGGAACGAGCTCCCGGGGGGAGAGGGGTCAGCTCCTCCGGGGGGTGGAGCATCCACAGGCGGAGGGGGGCGACCTCCGTGCGGAGGTGAGGGCTCTCCGGGCAGAGGCCGACGACGTTCTGACGGAGAGGACCGGCCTCCTGCCGGAGGTCGATGCACCTCCGAGAGGAGGTCGAGGGACCTCCTGCCGGAGGTCGAGAGACCTCCTCTTCGACTCGGTCCCATCGGGGTGCGCTCCCCGCGTCCGCGCCTCTTGACGACGACGGCCCCGCTCCGTGATACTCGCGCGCCCTACCCTCGATTTTGTATGCTGGCAGCCGGAGGAGACTGTAAATGATCGAATCGCCGAAGTCGTCGAAGGATCTCGAGCGCATCAGCATGGTCGAGTTCCAGCAGCCCATCCGCTGCTGCAACGTCACGGCGCTGGCCTACGGGCTCACCGTGCTCGGCTTTCCCACGGCGATCGATGACATCTTCTACGCCACGCGGCTGCCGGTCTCGTCGGTGCTCGACGACGGGATGACGCTGGCCGAGACCTACGACACCGCGCTGCGCCTGATGCGGACCAGCAAGCTGCCCGTCTCGGTGCGGGTGGTGCACTTCGACCGGCCCGAGGCGACGCTTTCTTGGTTCAAGAACGAGATGGCCCGCGCCGCCTC
Organism: Polyangium sorediatum; assembly: GCF_029946465.1. Classification (NCBI taxonomy): domain Bacteria; kingdom Pseudomonadati; phylum Myxococcota; order Polyangiales; family Polyangiaceae; genus Polyangium; species Polyangium sorediatum. The sequence goes on along the minus strand of NZ_JARZHI010000061.1, from coordinate 4,407 downwards.
CGATCCGCAGGACATCCACCTGCTCAACTTCAACGTCAACATCGCGCACGACACCGCGCTCGGCGGCGGTCACTTCGCGCTCCTGGCCGACTACGACGCGGACACCGGCGAGCTCACCGTGGGCGACGTCAATCCCCGCAAGTACACCCGCTTCTGGAAGTGCCCCGTCGAGCGGATGTACAAAGCCTGCGTCGACAAGGACTCCGCCTCCGACCGCTCCCGCGGCCTCCTGGTGCTGCGGAAAGAGCAGGCGTAGCCTCTCGCCCGCTCTCCCTCCTGGTGCGGATCCCTCGCCGAAGCGCTTGGCCGCGTCATCCCCTCGCGGGCGCGGGGACCGGGGCCGCCTCGGGCGTCGTCGCGCGCTTGTAACGGCGGATCGCCGATTCCCCGATCGCCTGGGTGACGGCCGTCGCGGCGAGCGCTCCCGCAGGCACGGCGAGGGCCGGATTCAACGTCAGCGCGACAGCCACCGGCGCGGCGGCGCCGGCGGCACAAGCCGCCAGCACGGCCACGAGCTCCTTCACACGCTCGGATTGGTCGATGTCCTTCCCGAAGAGCAGCGCGATTTCGAGGACGAGGTAGAGGTGCATCCGGGTAAGGATGGATGCGCCTGCGACGAACCCCAGGCCTTCGTACACGATACCGAACCCAGGGACGGCGGCGGGCGCATGAACGAGGCCGCCCGCGGCAAACGAAATCGCCGAGGTCGATGCAATGAGACGACGCGCCTGCCGCTCCGGCGACTCGTCCGGATACATGCGCCGCACGCGCTCCGCGACCGACCGGATACGGGACTTTCGGAGCCTCAGGATGAAGTAGAACAAATCATCGGTGAACAGGCTTTGCTGATCGGCTGCCTGCTGCTTGCTTGCCATGGTTGCCCCCCTCTGCCGGAACGCCTCGAACGGATTGTGTCTCGACCAAGAGATCCTCGGCGGAGCGCCATTTCCACACACGCCGGCGGCTACGTCTGTCGCAGGGAAGCGGCGAGGTGGCCCCTCGCCTCGAGCGTGATGGACCGCCGAGCTCCTCCTGGTTGCTTCTGTCGCACGCTCGGCCGCCTTGCGAGAGCTGTACCGGTTCGGGTCGGCCGCTCTCTCCTCTTCCGGGGCATGGCAAACCCGAGATTCCTGGAGGCCCAACCGCGCCCGTCTTCGCCATCCCGTCGCGCTCCCGAGCGAATCCCGTGACGGTCTCCTCGCCAGGGTTTTACCCGGGATTCGCAGGTTCGTCGCCGAACGCGTGCATCATGCCCGGGCATGACGTCACGTAGGTTGGCTCATCTCTCCGATTTGCACCTGGGTTCGTCGGCGGCCGGCGCCGAGCGCGCCGCGGCGCTCGTTCGCCGCCTCGCGTCCGACGGCGTCGATCACGTCGTCGTCACGGGGGATCTCACGCACCAGGGGGAGCACGCCGAGGCGCGCCGTTTCCAGGAGGTCTTCGCGCCGCTCCTCCGAAAGGGCCGCGTCACGTTCATCCCGGGCAACCATGATCGCACGGGGCAGGATGCAGGCGGAGAATGGATGCAAGGCCGGCGCGTTCGCGTCGAGGATCGGCCCGGTCTCTACCTCGTCTGTGTGGACTCGACCGCTCCCCACAACCGCTCGTATTTCCAGACGCATGGCGAGCTGTCACGAGGCGTCCTCATGGAAGTGGACGCGGCGCTCGACGACGCCCCCTCGGGCAGCCTGGTCGCGGTGCTCCTCCACCACCACGTCCTGCCGCTGCCCGAGGATAGCCCCCTCGAATGGCTCATCGCTCGCCTCGGATCTCCCGTCATGGCGGAGCTCTCGCTCGGCGCCGAGCTCGTCGAGCGCGTCCGCGGCCGCTCGGACCTCGTGCTCCACGGCCACCGACACACGCCCCGCGCCTTCGACCTGAGCCGCGCGGGCGAGCGCGGGCTCTCCGTCTTCAATGCGGGCAGCTCGACGGAGCTCGGAGGGTACCGCGTCTTCGAGCACGAGAGCGGCCGGCTCTCCGGCCGACCGTCCTTTTGCAGCGTCATCCCCCGAGCCGCGACGCGCTTCGTCGCAGACAACATGCTTCCCGCACTCCAGCACGTCGCGCGGAACCTCTCCACGAGCGATTCCCGCGGCAAGGTCGCCCGCGTAGGGATTTGACCCCCAAGGTGTTTCCATTGCGCAGTCGTTGGCGGCGCCCTTGGTCGACCCGATCGTGAGAACGAAGGTGCCGCTCTCCCGCAGCAGAAGTCGCCTCGAAGCTCCCCAAAATTGCGAACCCATGCCGTTCTTGGTGTTTTTGCCGCCGCATCCGTGAAAGCATCCGCGGATGCGCCGCTTCTGGCAGCTCCTCGCGAGCTGGGTGTGTGGGATCGGGATCGGGATCGTGGGCTCGACGATCACGCTGCTGACCTTGGGCCTTTTTTCACGCACGTTGTCGCCGTGGATCGTGCGGACGTGGGGGAGATCGATGCTCTGGCTGGCGCGGGTCACGGTCTCCGTCGAGGGCGCCGAGAACCTCGACCCCACCACCATGAAGATAGCGACGTTCAACCACGGGTCGCTGCTCGACTCGTTTCTGATTGCGTCGATCATGCCGAGCGGGAGCGTCGCCGCGGTCAAGCGCGAGATGTTCTACTACCCGATCCTCGGCCTCACGATGTACCTCTGCGGCTTCGTTTTTCTCGACAGGCGCAACAGCGCCCGGAGCCGCCGCCAGATGGCCGCCGCTTGCAAGCGCATGGAGCGCGACAAGCTCACGGTCTTCATCTCGCCGGAAGGCACGCGCGCGAAGACCCACGAGCTTCTCCCCTTCAAGAAGGGCGCATTTTTCCTGGCGATCGACAGCGGCGCGCCCATCGTGCCCGTCGTCATCGACGGCGCATTTGATCTGCACCCGCCGAGCCGCTGGACGAGCGATCCGGGCCACGTGCGGATCCGCGTGCTCAAAGCGCGGCCGACGGCAGGGCTCAGCGCCGAGACCATCCCGGCCGAGATCGCGTCGCTCCGGCAGCTCTATGAGGACGAGCTCGCGAAGATGCGCGCCGAGCGGGCCAGCGCTGCGGCAAACGCAACCGTCGCGCTCGCCTGACGGAAGGCGGAAGGCCGTCGGGCTGATTGTCGTTTCGCTGGGGCTTTGCCCCAGGCCCCAGCAGGGGCTATCCGCCCCTGCACCCGGACCAGCCAGGGGCTGGACCCAAGCTCGATGAACTGCGCGGTGCGCAGCTCATCGAACAGGCCCGGTCAAGACCGGCAGCGACATTGCCCACCAAAACAGCCGCGCTGCGGGTTCGGCTGGCACCCCGGCTTCTTCGTCGGCCTGTTTGAAAAACTGCGCGGAGCGCAGTTTTTCAACCCTGGGTCCAGCGCCTCGCTGGTCCGGGGTCGAGGGGGCGGACAGCCCCCCGCGGGGTCCGGGGCAGCGCCCCGGCACGGCGACAAATGCTCGGCGCCCCGATCGCGAAATGGCACGCCCTTGGGCTACGAATCGAGGAAGCTCGGAAGGCCCATGGTACGATTTTATGGCTGCGCCGCTCGGCGGTCGTTCGCCTCGGCGACGCGGCGCTGGCAGCTCGCGAGCTGCTCGACGGCGACGTCCTCGGAGACGCCGAGCAGCTCCTTGCGTAGCTCGATGGGCGGGCAATAACGGGTGGCCGTCCAGAGCGCCGGGTCCTCCAGGCCGGTGAAGCGCTGGAGGCGGGGCCATACGGTGGCCCAGTGCTTCATCTTGCCGGTGGCTGGGTCAATCTCGCTATGCGAGGCGGTGACGATACGTGTGCCGTCGGGGCTCCACGCCGCCGAATGGGCCTCGAACTCGGGGATGCGGAGGATCGCCGGCTCGCCCGTGCCGTCCGCGTTCCACACGCGCACGGTCTTGTCATCCGAGAAGGTGACGATCTGGGCGCCATCTGGGCTGAATGTCCACCCTCCCCTGGCTCCGCCACCCACGGGTGCGCCGTGTCCCTCGAGCCGCAGGGGCTTGCCCGTGCCATCGGCGTTCCAGACCCAGGCGGTCTTGTCCCAGGAAGCGGTGACGATGCGTGTGCCGTCGGGGCTAAACGCCGCCGAAGAGACGCCATCCTGGTGCCCCTCGAGCCGCAGGGGCTCGCCCGTGCCATCGGCGTTCCACACCCGGGCGGTCTTGTCTGCCGAAGCGGTGACGATGCGCGTGCCGTCGGGGCTAAACGCCGCTGAATAGACGCGATCCTGGTGCCCCTCGAGCCGCAGGGGCTCGCCCGTGCCATCGGCGTTCCACACCCGGGCGGTCTTGTCCCAGGAAGCGGTGACGATGCGTGTGCCGTCGGGGCCAAACGCCGCCGAAGAGACGCGATCCTGGTGCCCCTCGAGCCGCAGGGGCTTGCCCGTGCCATCGGCGTTCCAGACCCGGGCGGTCTTGTCCCAGGAAGCGGTGACGATGCGCGTGCCGTCGGGGCTGAACACCGCCGAA